>CAZBZG010000291.1:0-5877 GCA_964496245.1 uncultured Planctomycetaceae bacterium
TCGCCAGCCGCTCCGATGGCACCCTGCTGGCCACCGCGCCAGGACCCGGCGAGCCAGTATGCGGCCGTGATCGCCAAATTCACTCGACAGATGCTCCAAGGCCAACCACCCACGCTCCACGGCGACGGCCATCAGAGCCGCGACTTCACCTACGTCGACAACGTGGTGGAGGCGAACCTGCTGGCAGCCCGCCACGCCGACCCGCTCGGCGGCGAGGTCCTCAACATCGCCTGCGGCGACCGCATCAGCCTGCTGGAGCTCGTCGAGCAGCTGAACGCAATCCTTGGCACCGACCTGCAGCCCCAACACGGCCCGCCGCGCGCCGGCGACGTGCGCCACAGCCAGGCCGATCCGCGCTGCGCCCGCGAACGCATCGGGTTCGCCCCCGTGGTGCCGTTCGCCGAAGGGCTGCGCCGCACCGTGGAGTACTACCGCTCGCCGCCGGCCGCGTGAACCAATCGGCAGGGCCCGGCCATGATCTACTCCGCCTCCCGACGCACGGATCTCGTGGCCTTCTTCCCGGAGTTCATCGTCCAGAAGGTCCGCCGCTCCCGCAAGCTCGAGGCCATCGTCTTCTGGACCAAGGACCCCCGTCCGCTCGCCGAACGCGCGGACCTGCGCGCGGTCGTGGACGCCGTGCCCGCGGTCGTCCAGCTGACCGTCACGGGCCTCGCCGGCACCTACTGGGAGCCCCGCGTGCCCGATCCGGCCTGCTTCACCGACGCCCTGGCCGACCTGGCCGCCCGCCTGCCGCCGGGGGCCATTGTGTGGCGCTTCGATCCCATCCTGCACACGCCCGATCTCTTCGACCGATTCGATCGCGTCCACGCGCTGCTGCGAGCGGCCCTCGGCCCTCTGACAGAGGTCACCATCAGCTTCCCCGACGCCTATCGCAAGGTGATGCGCCGACTCGCGCGCGACAACAGACACCTGCCCTGCCCCGCGCCGTCCGAAGAGAGGCAGATCGCATCCGCCCTCCACGCCCGCTCGGGGCTCACGCTTCATGCCTGCTGCGAGCCACACCTCACCGACCTCGCCGGCGTCGTGCCGGCCCGCTGCGTGGACGCCGGCCGGTTCGACCGCCTCTACGGCACGCAACTCGGTGGATTGGCAACGGATCGCGGCCAGCGCGCGGACTGCGGCTGCAGCCAGTCGACCGACATCGGTTCGTACGATCAGCGCTGCGGCCACAACTGCCGGTACTGCTACGCCCGGCCCGAAACCGACCGCACAGCGGACGCGCCTCCCGGCGCCGGCAAGCCCTGAGCCGGCCCCGTCCGCCACGCGCGCTGGGCGCGCTCAGACCTTGACCGGCTTGCCCGTGCGGGCGCTTTTGTAGATCGCGTCCAGAAGTTCCATCACAATGAGCCCCTCTTCGCCCGTGGCGATGTGGGCCCTCTTGTTCTGGATGGCATCCACGAAATGCGCCATCGCGCCCTGCGCCAAGGGTTTCACCCCGTGGAGCTTCATGTCGTACTGAGCGCCGTCGCGCTCGGTGTAGATCTCCGCCTCGAACTGATACCCCTCCCCGATGTTGTACTGGAGGAGTCCGCCTTCGGTGCCGAGAAGCCGGGTCTGCATCAGCTCCCGCTCCCGGATGTTCGCGGCCCAAGACGCCTCGATCTCGAGCGTGGCACCATTGGCGAACTTCACCAGCCCGACAGCCATGTCCTCCACGTCGAACTTCTTGCGTTCGCGTTTGGCCAGCGCCGAGCCGATCGGGTCATAGGTGCTCCCCATCACGTACGTCGGCTTGGGATAGCCCATGAGCCAGAGGGCGAGATCGAGCCGGTGCACGCCCAGGTCGATGAGCGGCCCGCCGCCGGCGAGCGCCTTCTGGCCGAACCAACCGCCGAAACCGGGCAGGCCGCGGCGCCGGTGCCAGACCGTACGACCGAAGTAGATCTCCCCGAGCAGCCCCTTGTCCACCTCCTTCTTCATGGCCACGGACTGGTCCATGAAACGATAGGAGAAGTTGATCATCAGGCGCTTGCGCGCTTTCTTGGCAGCCGCGAGCATCTGCCGGGCCTCCCGCGCGTTCATGGCCATGGGCTTCTCGCAGAGCACGTGGCACCCGGCGCGAAAGGCAGCCACGGCAAGCGGCTTGTGAAACTTGTTCGGCGTGGCCACACTCACGACGTCGAGCGACTCCTTCTTGAGCATGGTCTCGGCCTTGGCATACCGGCTGGCGATTCCGAACTGATCGCCGACCTCGGCGAGGCGATCGGCATTCGGGTCGGCGATCGCCGCAACCTCGGCGTCCGGATGACTCAGGTACCCCTTGATGTGCCCGCGTCCGACGCCCAGGCCGATGACCCCCACGCGCAGCGTCTTCATGCTGATCTCCTTCCAATGCCGGCAGATGGCCGCTTGTCTTCGAGACGGTCTCTTGTAGCGCGCCCGCCCCCACTGTCAAGAAAAAGCCGGGACCGCGCGTGCGAAGCCTGACCCGCAACGGAGGCGCCGTGTCCGCCGCGCTTTCCCCTTGCATTGCTGCGGGCCGCCGGTAGGCTCACCCGCCGTACGCATTGGACCAGAAAGGCTTCCATGCTGCTTCTCGGCATCCTGTTGGGGCTGGGCTGCGCCACGTCCCACGCGCTGAGCTACCTCTTCACCCGTTCCTTCGTCTCCGCCCCCGGCCGGAGCGGCCGCGAGCTTCTCGCGCTCGGCCACATCCTGATGGCAGGGTTTTCGATTCTGCTCCTTCCGTTCGTCTGGATGGAGCCCTCCGCGGGTTGGCCGCGAACCCTCTGGCCCCTTTTGGCGGCCGCCGGGTTCTACCTGCTGGCCCAGGGGGGCTTCTTCCTGGCACTCAAGCACATGCCCGCAAGCCGGGCTTCGCCCCTCCTGGGCATCAAGCTGATCTTCATCGCAGCCTTCGGTTCCCTCTTCTTCCAGGCCCATCTCGCGCCCATCCAGTGGGCGGCCGTCGGCTTGGCCGTGGTAGCCGGTCTCTGCCTCCACCGCGCAGGAGGCCGGTTGCCCGCAACGGCCATCTGCTGGCTGCTACTGACGTGCGCAGGGTACGCGCTCTCCGACCTCCACATCCAAAAACTCCTCACAGCGGTCGACCCGCAGGGAAGCCTCCGGTCCACCCTCTTCGCCGTGGCTGCGGAATACGCCTGCTGCGGTTTGTTCGGCTGTGCGCTGTACGCCCGCCTGCGGCCGCTTCCGGCCGACGCCTGGCGGCGCGCCCTGCCCTTCGCCCTTTCCTGGTATGCGGCCATGGCCTTCCTCTACGGGGCCATCGCCTGCTTGGGCGTGGTGCTGGCCGTGATCCTCCAGTCCACCCGCGGCCTGCTCTCCATCGGCCTCGGCAGCCTGGTGGCTGCCTGGGGCTGGCAGCATCTGGAACACGCGCTCGCCCCCGGCGACCGCCTGCGCCAGGCCGCAGCCGCCCTGCTCATGATGCTCGCCATCGGCCTCTACCTCGTCGCCGCCTAGCGCAACGGCAAAAAATGTCCGGATTTTCGATGCATTTCCAGAACCACCTGGTATAACATGTCTTTGCAGGGATGGCGCACGTCCCGTGCGCCTGCGAAAGCCGAAACGGGGACCTCGCCATGAAGTGCTGGTTCTGCGAGGAGGAGGCGCGTGGTGTATGCGCGGCCTGCGGCCGGGCGGTGTGTTACGACCATGCCCACATCCACGACGAAATGACCATCGCCAAGTCCGACACGAGCACGGGATACACGAGCTACCACAACGTGCTGCGTAGCCTGAAGTGCCAGGACTGCCGGCTTGAATGGCGATACGACAGACCGTCTTCGCACGCGTGAACGAGGCGAGAGGAGGGCTTGGTTCAGAACCCGGTCACACCCAAAGGGCGCTGGTTGTGGCACAGGCACTCTTGCCGGTGCAACGCGTCGCGGGTTCCGCCCCAGACAAGAGTGCCTGGGCTACAACCTGCTCCGTGTCCGGACTGCCACCCCAGACCGGACGCTTCTGAACCAGAGCGAGAGGAGAACGTTCTATGGAAAGCACGAGCGCGTTTGACGCCGCCGAAAAGCGGGCGCGGGAGTCCCGCAATGAGGCCATCCGTCGCGCCCTCCGGGCGCGGTATCCCGTGCTGCGGGACGGCGCCGCGATCCCGGCCTCGGGCGGCGCTCTGGCAGACGGGTTCGCGCGCAATCTGTTGGATCTGGCCGTCCGCTCGGTGCGCACCGACGGGATCGCGGCCACGGACATCGCCGGCTCCGCCGGACGCCCCGCGTGCGTGCAGGCCCGCTGGACCGCACCCGACCTCCGCCGGATCCTCACCCCGCTGACTGCCGGCACGAACACGCCAACCGATCCGATCCCTGCGGTCTCCCTGACCGAGGTGGGGCCGTACGCCATGTACGCCCATTGGGATCTCCCCGACGCCGTCCTCGCGGGCACACGCGCACGGCTTGGCGAGGAGGCGCGCGACGCCGTTCTCACGCTGCGCTTCTACGACGTCACAGGCATCGTGTTCGACGGCAGCAATGCCAACCACACCTTCGACATCGATCTGGATGCCGCCGCACGCAGCCGATACGTGGACGTCTGGAGCCCGGACAGAGGATACCTCGCGGACCTGGGCCTGCGTACCCCGGACGGCCGATTCCGCGCCATCGCCCGGTCCGGCACTGTACACGTTCCCCGCGACGCCATCCTCGACGAGAGCCGCGAGCGCTTTCTGCGCCGCGAACCCAATCGCATCCCCCTCGCCCGGCCATCCGTGCCGCAGCTCTTCTCGGAAGCCGCGCCGCCCGAAGTCGTGCGCCAGGGCGAACCCGACTGGCCGTTGCGCGATCTGGAGGCCGAGCGGTGCGTACGGGCGGTCTACCGCGCGTTCCTCCGCGAAGGCCCGCGCGCGTTCGTGCGATTCCCCCGCGTACACCGCCGCCCGGCGTCCATCCTCACCGAGGAGCATGCGCGCCGCCGGGACCGCCGGCACAGCCAGAATCCGCCCACACCGTCCGCATCCGCGCCCTCGGTAGCACGGTCCGCAGCCCCGGACGTCTTCTGTACGCGTCTGGACACCGCGAGCCGACCGGCCGACCGCATCGGCCTCCGCTATCCGCCGATCCCCGCTTCGCGGCGGCCTGAGCCGAGCCCGCTCGGGGAGTCGGGAACGCCTGCGCAACGCGTGTTCGACCTGGCCACACGCCTTGGAACGCGGAACCCCATCGCCACGCAACGCCCCGCGCTTCCGGCACCGACGCGGCTCCGGTCCCTTCCCGCCCCATCGACCGATCGTCCCAAGGCGGTACGCATCCCCAAGGGCAAGGGGATCGTGCAGAGCCTGGCCGAGGCCGGCATCGAGCTGGAAGCGGAACTGGTGCTACGCGGCCGCGTGCCGGCGGGCAAGAAGCTCCGCATCGGCGGCCAAATCATCGAGACCGCGCCCGACGGGTCGTTCTGCGTCTCCTGCAAGATCCGTAACGGCGAACTGCACGTGCCGGTCGAAGCCGTGGAGGCCGAACGAGTCGTGGCGCGGGAGGAGTTCTCCGTAGCCGCCCCCTGTTCGCCCCAGACCGTGGGCGGGTAGCGGCCGACGACCTGCACAGGCGAGTCGGACCGGGCGGGCACCGCTTCTACGCGGATCTCGCAGGGTCCCGCATGCGCAAGGAGATCGCCCGGCCGGGCGGCGGCGTCCGCGCTTGACAGACGGCGCAAAATGCACAGACTGGGGAACCGCCGCTGCGATCCGCGGCTCCGTCGAACCCTTGCCTGGACCCGACCGCATGGCGCAAGGCTACCTCTCCATCGTCCTCCATGCACACCTGCCCTACGTGCGGCATCCTGAGCACGAACGCTTTCTCGAGGAGCAATGGCTCTTCGAGGCCCTGACCGAGACCTACCTTCCGCTCCTCCGCATGCTCGAACGCCTCGAAGACGACGGGGTAGACT
>CAZBZG010000292.1:0-888 GCA_964496245.1 uncultured Planctomycetaceae bacterium
GGACTGCACCGCGCTCATCAAGAACGGCAACCGCACCCGCTTCTTCAAGGGCCCCGACCAATCTTCGGGCGTGCAGTGGTACAACCCCCTGACCGGCACGGTTGTGCCCTGAAGGCGACACTTGGTCTGGTTGAGAAATCCGCGGGTTTCTGAACCAGGCCCCCGATCAGGGATGCCGAAGGCAGAGGCCATTTCCGGAAAAGGCTTGCGGGATGCATCCAAATGCGGCATACTAATATGCATAAAATAGGCGTATGGTCGAGGAGGCATACGGAATGAGGACAACGCTGAACATCGAAGACGCTTTGGTAGAGCAAGCGGCAAAACTGACGGGAGTCAAGGAGAAGACCTCTCTTGTCCGTTTGGGCTTGGAGGCCCTAATCGCTCGCGAGAGTGCCAGGCGCCTGGCAAAGCTGGGCGGCACAGAGAGGGACCTTCGCATGCCCCCGCGAAGAAGGCCGAGGCAGTAGGATGATTCTCGTAGATACGAATGTGTGGATCCATCACTTCAGGAGACGTGATGCGGAACTTGCGGCCAATCTGGATGCCGGTTCCGTTGCATGCCATCCATATGTCATAGGAGAGATTGCCTGCGGCACCTTGAAGAAGAGAAAGGAGATTCTCGGCCTCTTCCAATCGCTTCCCTCCACTCCAGTCGTCGAGCCCGACGAACTGCTTGCGTTCATCGAATCCAGGAGGCTCATGGGCAAGGGGCTCGGGTACGTTGATGTGCATCTTCTGGCTTCTGCGGTTCTGGCCGGTATCGCTCTATGGACCAAAGACAAGAGGCTTATGCGGGCAGCACAAGATCTTGAGATATCCTACAGGAGATGACAGACTGGCTGCACCAGACGTTGTTTGCGGAGTTGTTCGGCACTAGCAGGCAAG
>CAZBZG010000292.1:898-5858 GCA_964496245.1 uncultured Planctomycetaceae bacterium
ACTCAGGGACGCATTCACCATCGTAGAGCTTTTCGTCGTCATCACCATCATCAGCGTCCTGGCTGCGCTGCTGCTGCCGGCGCTCAGCCGCGCGCGGGATGCGGCGCGCCTCGCCCTCTGTCTCAGCAATCTGCGGCAGAACCACCTGGGGCTGGCCATGTACCAGAGCGACAGCGACGACTACTTCCCGCTCTTCGGCGGGCCGCCCTATTGGGATCCCTACGGGCGCTACACGAGTCGCGTCAGCAACCCGCACTCCTGGCAGTCTGCCTACGGCTTCTCCAATCGCGATGAGGCGAGCGAACTCTTTATCACTGCGTACATGGACGGCGAGATCGTGGAAGAGCAGTACAAGGCGACCCCCGTCCTGTTCTGTCCCTTTGGCGAATACGCGGACTACCCCCGGCCGCTTCATTTCACCCACCCGGCCCACACGCCGTGGTGGGGGAGCATCAGCCCCTTTCTGAGCCGCGGCGCAGCCGGGTACAACTATCTCTGCGGACGCAAGATGGCGTTCTCCACGCACTCCAATTTCGATACCATCCGGCGCCGGGGGCATGCTCGCGGCGGTCAGAACACCGCTGACAGGGGCGCAGCCAGCCAGCCGATGGCGAAACTGCGCGTGTTGTGAGTGGCGCCCGGCGCGCTTTCGGGCGTGAGGAGGCGGCCGTCAACAAGCTCCCGCGCGTCTTCCTTGCGTGAGCGAGGTGGCCCAAAGCCTGTTGCCGTGGCGCAGAAAGTCCTTGGGCGTCGGCGGGTCCGTGCGGTAGAATGCCTCTGTGGCCAGGGACGAACGGCGCGGGACGAAGCCGGAGGCGAGCGGTGCATCGCATTCGGGTATACGTGGATACGTCCGTGTTTGGCGGAACGCAGGACGAGGAGTTCGCCGAACCGAGCAACCTGTTCTTCAAGCGGGTACGCGATGGCGTTTACATGATATTGCTGTCCACGACTACAACGGAAGAACTCCGAGACGCGCCCCATGAGGTACAAGATGTGCTCATGTCCATCCCTGACGGGAGTGTCACAACGCTGCGAGTCAATCCTGAAGCGGAAGCTCTTGCGCAGGCCTACATTGATGCTGGCGTCCTTGGAGAGGCGTCTCGCGCGGACGCGTTCCATGTGGCGGTAGCCACGGTGGCGGGGGCGGATTTGATCTTGAGCTGGAATTTCAGGCACATTGTGAATTTCAACCGCATTCGCTTGTTCCACAGCGTGAATGTGGCGCAGGGGTATCGGGCTGTGGATATTCGCAGTCCCTTGGAGGTGGCTTATGACGAGTAAGACAAAGGCATTCGATTGCGTGCAAATGAAGCGGAAGGCCCAGGAACGCCTGCACCGTGAATACGAGGAGCGAAAAGCCGAATTCAATTCGTATGCCGATTTCATCAACAAGAAGGCGGAAGAATCACCTCTGTGGAAGAAGGTACGGGCGAAGATCGCTAGAGCACAGTCCACGTCCTGACCGCGAGGAGAAGCCGCCATACAGTCCAGAGTCCCAACCCTCAGCCTGCCCGCAGGGCTTTCCGCGCCCCGCCACTACACCCACTGACACCGAACAGCCATCGCTGCCGCCTCAGACCCAAAGCGTCCTGCAAGTCATGCACGAGGACAATGAATGTTCTGATTGTCGGCAAAGCGACGAAACGGTTGGCAGAGGATCCGCCGAGGCGCGTCCAATGATTTCAGGAGGGTGAACACGGCCCGAGGCCGGTCAGAACACCGAGGAGAGCGGCGGGGCCAGCCAGCCGATGGCGAAGCTGCGCGTGTTGTGGGGGGCGGCCGGCGCGCTCTCGGGCGTCTGGAGGCGGCCGTCGGAGGTGGCGTTCGGGCAGATGGCGGCGCTCGGCTGGAAGTAGGCGGTGCCGCCCCAAAAGTGGTAGAAGCCGGCCGGCATGGGGAGGTCGCCGCGCTGCGTGCCCGGCAGGTAGCGGTACCAGCTCGCATGCCCGTCCAGATGCACCACGTTCCCGCCTGCCGACCCTCCATGCTCCTGATGATTCATCTTGGTGCGGTCGCGTTGGGTGTCGGCGAAGACGATGGGCGATTCGCCGGTCGGGAAGTGGGGGTAGTGCGTGGCGATGCGCGACAGCGTGGTCTCGCGCATGCGGAAGTCGTTCTCGCTGCCCGTGTAGTACCCGTAGTCGCCCCAGTAGAAGTCGGTGGGGCAAGCCCTTGACATTTCTACCCTACTCCTCGTATAATAAGGGGTAGAATATAGAAGTCAAGGCCTTTTCCGGCCTGCGGGTTTCGGCGTCTTTCAGGAGCGGGCATGGCTGCCAGGAACAGGAGGCGCAGGGCTTCCTCGCGGCGGCTGTCGCGAACGAATGGGGCAGCTGCTTCCAAGCAGGACGCCATCTGCAACCAGATCTACGATCGCATCGCCGCAGGCAGCCTCCGGCCGGGCGATCGGCTGCCCACGCGCGCCGAGATCGAGGCCATGTTCGACACGACCAAGGTCACGGTGCAGCGCGCGTTCGCGCGGCTCTTGGCCGACGGCGTGGTGGTCGCGCGCGGCCGACAGGGCACGTTCGTGAGCGAGGATCCGCCGCAGCTGTGCAACTACGGTCTCGTGTTTCCCGATCGCGAAGACGAGAAGCAGTGGAACAAGTTCTGGCGCGTGATCCACAATGTGGCGAGCGAGATCGTGCGGCAGGGAAAGCGGCGCCTGACCGTGTACACGGGCGTGAGCAAGGGATCAACGGCGGGCGACTTTCCGCAGCTTCTCGAGGACATCGAGCAGCGGCGGCTTGCAGGCCTGCTCTTTGTCTCGCCGCCCTTCCTGGTCGCAAGCACGCCGGTCGTGGATGCGCCCGGCCTGGCCCGGGTCGCCCTGATGCCCCCGACGACCACAAGCCACATCCCGGCCATCGGCCTCGAAAGCGGCTGCGTGCTGGTGAAAAGTCTCGACCGGCTGCAGGAACGCGGCCGGCGCCGCATCGCGCTGATCACGCAGGCGGGCCAGGCCGGTCCCCTGCTGGATGCCTTCCACGCGCAGATCGCGGCGCGCGGGCTGGAGACCAAGGCCCACTGGGTTCAGGTGGGAAGCCTGCAGCATCCCGAATGGTCTCGCAATCAGGCCCTGGCCCTGTTCCACGACGATGTGCGCGCGCGTCCCGACGGGCTGATCGTGACCGACGACAACCTGACCGAGCACGTGTACGCGGGCGTGCTGGCCGCGGGTCGGCGCATGCCCGAAGACCTGGATTTCGTGAGCCACTGCAACTTCCCGCCCACCTTTCCCGAGGCCCTGCCGATTCATCTGGTCGGATTTGATGTCTGGGAGTTGCTGCTGACCGCGTTCCACTACCTCGACCGCCAGCGGGCGGGCGAACCCGTGCCCGCCTCCACCGTGCTGCCGGCCCGGTTTGCCGAAGAGCTCGAACGTCCGGCGCGTGCGGTGGGTGCGCAAACGAGCGCGCTGAGCCCTGCCTGACACGACCGCGCTGCGCGGCCAGTCCCGCTGGACGCGATGCGGCTCGGCCATCTCCCGCAAAGGCGCGAAGACGCAGAGTCGGACGGGCCCGCTCCCTCGGTCCGGCGCGCAGGAGTGCCAGGGCCGCATGCGGCTCCCTACGGGTGTTCCTCGACGATGACGCGGGTCCGAGAGAAAAAAGGCTTGACAAATTCTGTTTAGAGATTACTATAAAGCTAAAGTAGATGGAGCTGGCGATGGCGGCAGGAAACGAGCGGGTATTCCAGGCCCTGGGCTGCGAAACGCGGCTGCGGTTGCTGGATCTTCTGGCCGGGCGGGTGGTGTGCGGCAAGGTGCTGGCGCATCGACTCGGCGTCACGCCTGGCGCAGTCAGCCAGCATCTGCGCGTGCTCAAGGACGCCGGGCTCGTGGTCGGCGAGCGGCGGGGCTTTCACGTGCATTACTCGCTCCGGCCCGAAGGAATCGAAACATGCCGGGATGCGCTCGGGGCGCTCCTGGAGAAGGCGAACGAGAAGAAGCCGTGTACCGAAGGAGAGAAGGCATGTCCTGCGAAAAGTCGAAGTGCCAGAAACCGGAAAACCTGAAGGACGGAAAGCCCGAGAAGTGCTCGCCGGAGCAGATCAAGAAGTGCCACGGCGACGACAAGAACCATCCCTGCACGCCGAAGAGCAAGTGATGCCGGAGAACGACCGACAGAAGCCTCTTCCCGACCAGTACGCCACGGTTGCGGAGGATGTGTTGGACCATGTCGGCGACCGGGGCGGCGTCTGGCTGGACGTGGGCAGCGGTCCCGGCGGGTTGGGCCTGGCGCTTGCCGAGCGGCACAGCGGAATCACGCTGCTGCTCGATCCCAACCCCGGCAGCCTGCGCAAGGCGCTTGATGCAGCCCATGCACGGGGGCTCTCCTCCTGTGTGGCGGCGGTGATCGGCACGGCGGAAGCCCCGCCTCTTCCAGACGAATCGGTGGACGTAGTCGTCAGCCGGGGGTCGTTCTTTTTCTGGCAGGACCGGGCGGAAGGGCTGCGCCGCTTGTACCGGCTGCTGCGTCCCGGCGGCAAGGCCATGATCGGCGGCGGGCTCGGCTCGAAGTATCCGGCCTGGGCGCGGGAGGCGTTCATCCGGCGGCAGCGCGAGCGCATGACCGATCCGGCCGAGCGGGAGACGTTCCGCGAAGCGCGAAGCCCGGCCACGTTCGAGCGTCTGGCGCGCGAGGCGGGACTGCGGGATTTCGAAGTGGTCGGCAAAGGCGGACTGGACGCGAACGATCCGGATACGGGACGCGGGATCTGGCTGCGGTTTGGTAGGGAGCAGGAATCGTGACCACGCAGGAGGATTTCGCCATCGAGGCGCGCGGTCTCGCCAAACGCTTTGACGAGATCCAGGCCGTGAACGATGTCTCCTTCGAGGTGCGGCGGGGAGAGGTGTACGGTTTTCTCGGCCCCAACGGCGCGGGCAAGACCACGACGATCAATATGTTGACGGGCCTCGCCCGGCCTGACGCGGGCACGATCCGCATCGACGGCA
>CAZBZG010000293.1:0-5787 GCA_964496245.1 uncultured Planctomycetaceae bacterium
AGTTGGCGTTGTACCACAACGACGTCAAGCTGGGTGCGATCCGCATCGGCGGCCGCACGCGCCTCCCCTACGCGTACGGGTACCATCTCAAGCGCGCCTTCGCCCAGGGAGACGTGCCCCTGACCGTAGACTACGAGCCGGGCAGGACGCTTCCCGTTTACGGGTACACGCTACGCGAGCGCCGGGCCTTCTACAAAGGCGATACCTTGCGAATCGTGGCCGAAGGCCCGGGCAAGTATTGCATCCTTTGGATCTTTCTGGTCATCCAGCCGGACGCGGTGCACCTGGAGCCGCACGCGGTAGAGAACATCCATGTCAAGACCTGGGCGCCTGGCGAGAAGCCGGGCACGCTGCAGTTTGCGTGGACCACGCCCACGCCGAGCCGCTGCACCGTACTGTGGGCGCCGGACCGGAATGCGGTTGCAGCCGGGACCTCCGCCCGCCATGAAGCCACCCGCTACGCGGAGAATCACCAGTGCTTCGTCGACCGCCCTCTCGAGGCCGGCGAGACGATCTACTATCGCATCCTGGCCGAGGCCAACGACGGCCGCCGGGTGGCTACGGGGATCCGGCCGTACACCTGCCCACTCTCGGCAACCGACGAGACGGGCGGCAAGTATGTCAAATACACGCATGCCACGCAGACGAGGGATGGCCGCCTACCGCTGCGCTTTGTGGATGCGCCGCCGCAGAAGGCGGCCGCCCCGGCGTATGCGTCCGCACCTCTGTCAAAAGGGGCGTTGGTGGACCCCGTTTACGCCGAACTTCGTGAAGCCGAATCCGGAGAACGGGTGCCCGCGCAACTGCGGGTCGCGAGTCGGTATCCCGACGGGTCGATCCGTTTCCTCGGGGCGCACTTCACCGCTCGCCCCGGCCAGGCGTATCTGCTCGCGTACGGGCCGGAGGTCGTCCCGCAGACGGATGCGGCTGCGGGGCTGAGCCGGGAAGACCGCGAAGGGGGCTTCGTGTTTGCGGACGAAACCACGCGTGCGGTGTTCGGAACCGACGCCCCGGGCGGTCTCGCGCTGCTGGCCGTCGATCCGGACGGGCGGGGCGATTTCGAGAATACGGCCTGGCGATTCAAGCCCGACCGGATCGCGCTGGCCATGACCGGTCCGGACGGAACGCGCTACAACGCATCCAAGCCGGAACGCCTCGCGATCGAATATGCGGGGCCGAAGGCGGTGCAGGTACGCGCGGCAGGGCATTTCGTGGCTGATGGCAAACCGCTTTTCCAGTACATCGCCCGCTGGAAGGTCTTTGCGGGCACGCCGGCGGTGGACCTGGAGCTGACCGTCGGCAATGACCGGCCCGACGGGTGGAAGAACTACAAGGACACTTCAGGCAAGACGATCACGTATTTCGAGGACATGCGGCTTGACGTGGACCTGCCCGCCGCAACACGCGGGGCGGCGTCGGTGCTCGTGGACGGTGAAGAAAAGGCCTATCCCGAGGCCGTAGGATTGCGCGCCGTCCAGCGCCACGAGAATGCGGCCAGGGTGGGCGTGGGCGACGGGATCGAGGAGTCGAAGGCGCGCATCGACGGCCGGATCGTTCTCGGAGAGGGCGAAGCGCAATGCGCTGTGCATGTCGAAAAGTTCTGGCAGCAGTATCCCAAGGCGTTCTCGGTGACCGATGGCGGCCTGCGGATCGGCCTCTTCCCCGATTTCGCGCCAGAGGACTACCCCACAGAACTCGACAAAGACCACATGAAAGCATTTGCCAAGCCGAAAGACGGCGCCCCGAAACTCTCGGAAGAGCAGAAGGCCGCCCGTGCAAACGAACGCCGGCGGATCAAGACGGCGGTCAACCAGTACTTCTACATGTACGACGGCCAATACCGCTTCATGCACGGTGTGCAGAAGACCCAGCGGATCACCCTGGCCTTCGGACCGCGCGCGGAAGCCCTGTCTGCGCCGGGCAACCTGCTCATGAGCGAACGTCTTCTCGTGCCGGCGCCGCAGGACATGTGCCGCTCGGATGTCTTCGGCCCGCTCCGCGCAGCGGACGGCAAGTACAAGATACTCACGGACTGGATTCGCAAGCAGATGAGCGTGGTCACCAGCAACCGCGAGCGCCGGCGCGAATACGGGGCATTGAACTTCGGCGACTGGTGGGGCGAGCGCCACTGCAACTGGGGCAATCTCGAGTACGACCTCGGCCAGGGGTGCAGCAACGAGTTCCTGCGCACCGGGGACGCCTCCTACCTCCGGACCGGCCTGGAGGCCGTGATGCACCAGGCGGATGTGGACACCGTCCACTATGGCCGCAACACCGGCCTGCAGGCCATGCACCCGGGGTGCCACACGGGACGGGAGTACTTCCTCGAACAGGGGCTGGGGTTCGGACAGTTCCGCAACATGTTCGGTCGCTCCAGCTATCCGCACGTCTTCCATCTCGGGCACATCTGGTGCTCGGGGATCGCCCAGTACGCGGCGCTGCTGGGCAGTCCGCGACTGCAGGAGGTTCTGCGGGAGTCCGCCGGCGCCCTGTCGCAGATCGCTTCCACGATCGTGCCGAGTTCTTCGCACCGCGGCTGGCACATGTGGGCCCTCTCGGGCGCTTATCAGTGCGAACCGGATCCCTATTATGCCAACGCCATGCGCATTCTTTTCGAGCGGTACCACCGCCATGACAGTGTCTTCGACGGCCGGGACAACTTTACTTTCTGGCGGCACGCAGTCATCGGCGAGATCGAGCGCAGCTCCGTCTTCGCTTATAAGAGGGCACTTGGTGATCCACGCGCGGACGACGTGTTCCGGCGGAGTCTCAAGGTTGCGCGAAACTTGTGGGAAGATGAAGTGCTGGGAGCCGTGGACGGCCATGGCTGGTGGCCGGGCCGAAGCGACGAGCCCATCTGGACAAACATCTACGCCCGGGCGTATCTTCTCACCGGCGATCCCGACTGGCGCAGGATTCTGCGCCAGCACATCAACCTGGAGATCATGCACATCGACACGCGTTCGAAGTACGCCTCCACCAACGTCCGCACAGCGAGTTTCTGGCCGCGCCTGCTGGAGGAGGCCGGCATCCATGAAGTCGTGCCCGCGCCGCCGCCGCCCGCGGTGCAGAAGCATCGCAACGCCTTTGGCCGACGCGGCCTGAAGCCGGGCCGGCCCTAGCTGGCCATGGATAGGATTCATTGCAGAGCCAATCGCTTCCGAAACGATCGATCCGTGCGCTGCCGTCGATGTCGTTTGACAAGGGCTCCAAGCGCGTAGTAGGATTCCGCATATCGGCACTGATGCTGTGGGAGGGACTGCTGTATGTACATGCGCTCGCGTGTGAAACGTTCGCCGCTCTCGGTGCTCTCTTCTCCCGGGGAGAGCCGTAAGGGGGCGAATCGCGGGCACGGCTCGGTCGGCAAGGGTAAGCGGAAACTCCCTCATGGCTTCACGCTGGTGGAGCTCCTCGTGGTCATGGCCATCATGTCCATTCTGGCCGGTCTTCTCTTGCCCGCGCTGTCCAATACGATCGAGAGCGCCCGAGAGATGGCGTGCAAGAGCAACCTGCGCCAGGTTGGCGTTGCGACAATCATCTACGCGGAAGACAACCACGGCTGGCTGTACGGCAAGGCGACGTTTTCCTCGGGGACCAGGCCCCACCTGTTGGGCAACTACCGCAACCCTTACCGTCTGGAAGGGTTGGGTCTGTTGGTCGACAGGCACCTGGACGGAGAGATCCGGTTGCTCTATTGCCCGGGCAGTCCGGTGCAATACACGGGTACCAACAAGTCGCGTTGGGAGAATCAGGCCTGGGCAGTGTACGCGTCGTACAACTATCGCGCGACCTATGTCAATCGAGAGTACGAGCCCGTGACCGGGTCGTTCTATGATTGCGTCGGTTCGATTCCGCTGAGAAAACTCGGCAGTCGCGTCTTTGTCGCCGATCTGGTCGGCGGCGCCTCCTCAGGCAACGAAGACAGAATCATCGCCCACAGCGGTGCAGGGGGATATGGGCGCTGGAATGCAATGTGGACGGACGGGCATGTCTCAGCTGCGGACGGATTGCGGATGGATCCCGAAGAACCGAGTCGCTGCCTCTATACCAATATCTCCTATATCGGCACCTCATGGGGACGCGGCGGCGTTGCTTCCAGTTTCCGCGCACTCGACAACCGCTAGGATGCAGGCCCGTCTGGATCGCTCCGATTGCGCGAAATGGGGCAATCAGCATTCTCAAGATCGCAAGCAGAGCATTCGGCCATGTCGATTCGGGTGACGCGCAGCGAGGGCGCGATCCGCGACAGCCTGGCATTAGCATTTTTGTAACCTTGGGGCCATGGAAGGCAAGTCCTCGACCTATGAGGTGCGATTGAGAGCCGTCCGCGCTGTTGAAAGCGGTATGTCGGTGGGTGCGGTGGCACAAGTCAGGTCATTCGCTTCCTTGGGCAGATGCTCAAGCACCATCCACGACGGCACTTGGTGGCCCCAGGCAAGAGTGCCTGGGCTACAACCTGCTCCGTGTGCCATGTGTGACCCGGATCCGCGGGTTCTTGAACCAGGCCACGATCTGGAGATCCACGTCCGCGTAGGCATGGATCAGGATGTTGCGCAAGCCCACCATCTTGCGCCATTCGACCTGCGGATGGGCAGCGCGAAACGCATCCGAAAGCCGTTGCGTCGCCTCGCCCATGATCTCCAATTGCCGGGCGACTGCGGACTGCCGCATGGCATCGCGCCCGAACACCTCTCGGTCGGTGCCCGCTAGAAACGCCTCGATCTGCCGAGCCGCGTCGAGGATATCCCAGAGAAAGGCGGCGTCTCTACTCTCAGGCAGCATACACCACCTCACGCGCACGTCTCCGACCCAAGCTGGCATTTGCTGGTCTCAGGAAGATGGTCCCGTGCCGCCCGGCATGGCTGTTGCGGAGGCGCGCCTGCGCTCCGGATCTGCGGGCATGGCTCCACGCCGGGTACCGACCGAAACAGCCCCCTGCACGAAAACACGTATGGTGTCCCCGCATTACCCCCGCATTACCCCGGATTACGCACCGAGAGCGCAAACGTTCTGTACAACACGAAGACAAAACTTGCATTGTGACCGCTATTGTGTATACTATTGGGTGACAATGGAGGTGCATAATGAAGTTTCTTAGTGTTAGAGATTTGCGGAGCAATTCGGCTCGCGTCTGGCGCGAGCTGCCTGACGAAAAAGAAATGGTTGTCACCAGCAACGGACGACCCGTTGCCGTGCTGATACCGGTTGATGAAAGCAACGTCGAGCAATCGCTAGCCGCATGGCGAAAAGTCCGGGCGAACCAGGCCATTGCCGCCATCCAAATACAGTCCGAGCAGAAGGGTACGGACCGGATGTCGATGTGCGACATCGACTCTGAGATCAAAAAGGTAAGACAGGCACGATCGAAGCGGGCAACATGAGAATCGTGCTGGACACGAACGTACTTGTCTCGGGACTGCTCGGACCCTTTGGGACGTGTGGAGCGATCGTTCGCATGCTGACATCGACCGAAATCGAGCTCTGCGTGGATGCACGACTTCTCCTTGAATACGACGACGTATTGCATCGACCCACGTTCGATATCGATCCGCATAAAGTCGATGTCGTAATGGAGTACATTCAGAACACCTCAGATTTCCAAGCGACTTCACCACTCGACAGGGCTTTGCCCGACGAAGACAACAACCCGTTTCTGGAAGTTGCCCTGTCATCCGCTGCCAAGTGTCTCGTCACCGGCAATCTGAAACATTTCCCGATGCGCTGCCGAGCCGGGGTGTCGCGTCTCGCATCCGATAAGACTCACATCTCACGATGTTTGAGACTCAC
>CAZBZG010000294.1:0-5761 GCA_964496245.1 uncultured Planctomycetaceae bacterium
CCGGCTGGGTGCGGATGGAACAGGAGCGGGCGCCGGCCACGAGCCCGCCGAATGCGTTTAGGAACCCGTCCATTTCGGCGGGCGGGACGCGCACGCCCGTGCGCAGGGTCACGTGCGGCGGATAGGTAAGGGCCCACGGCCCGTCATAGGCTCGGCAGAGCGGCTCGCGCAGGCCCTGGATGGCCGCAACCACGTCGGGTGGCGGCACGGTGATGATGATGAGACGGATCGTGTCGGTCATGCGCGGTCGCCCAGGATCTCCAGGAGTTCGGCCTCGAGCGCTGGCGCGCAGGCCAGCACGTCCCACCGGCCCTTGCCGAGGGAGACCGGAAGCAGGCGCCCGCCCGCTTCTTCGAGGATCACGCGCGCGGCAGCGAAATCCCAGGCGCGCACGTGGCGCTGGACCAGGCCGGCGAGCCGTCCGGCCGCCACATTGGCGATGTCCAGCCCGCAGGCCCCGAGCAGGCGGAGCTTCCGGCACCGGCGCAGCAGAACCGAGACGACCTCGAGCATGCGCGCCATGGTGGCTTCTTCGCTGCCCAAGCTGACAGCCACGACCGCGTCGGCCAGGTCCCCGACCTCCGCGACCCGCAGGGGCGCGCCGTTGCGGGTGGCGCCCTGGCCGCGCACGCCTACGAAGAGGTCGTCGAGCGCGGGCGCATAGACCACGCCCACCACGGGTTCGCCCAGGCTCGCGGCGTCCGTGCCCGCGGCCGGCGCGCACGCCGCGGCCGGCGCGGCAGACGGTCGGCGGTAGCAGGCCACGCACGAGCAGAAGTAGTGGAACCCTTGCGAGAAGTTCATGGTCCCGTCCAGCGGATCGATCCACCAGACGTGGTCTCCGCTCCCCGCGAGGACGCCGCATTCCTCGGAGTGGATGGCGTGGTCGGGAAACGTGCGGCGGATCACCTCCACGATGGCTGATTCGCTCAGCCGATCGGCCGCGAGCTTGATGTCGTGCGCATGGAGCCGGTCGACCGTCGGGGGCGCGCCGAGATGCTCGAGGTGGACGGCGCCCGCGGCGCGGGCCGCTTCGACAGCCACATCGCGAAGCTGGATCGAGACCTGGGTCACGGAGGGCATGTGGAGAAGACCTCCCGTCCGGCCACGAACGTCTTGCGGATGCGGGGACGTAGACCGGAGTTGTCGACCAGGACCAGGTCGGCGGCCAAGCCTTCTTCGATGGAGCCGATCTCTTGCTCCGCACCGATGGCCGTCGCCGGATGGTGCGAGAGGAGACGGACGGCCTCGGGCAGGGATCGCCCCATCTCCCGGTGCACGGCGAAGGCTGCGTGGAGCAGGCTCATGGGCGCGTAGTCGGAGCCCATCAAGCTGCAGCAGTTGTCCTGAATGGCTTCGCGGCCGCTCAGATTCTGTGTGAGCGATCCGCCGCGCAGGATGTTGGGAGATCCCATGAGCACGCCCATGCCCCGGTCGTGCGCGGCGCGTGCGGCTGCCAGCTGCACGGGGAACTCGCTGATGGTGACGCCCATGCCGTGAACCCAGGCGACCTTGTCCGGCGTGTCGTCGTCGTGGCTCGCGAGGGGCACGGCGCGTTCGCGGCAGAGACGGGCGAGTTCGCGCATGTGGCTGTCGTCAAAGGTGTCCCGCGCTGCCATCCGCTTCTCGGCCAGCGCCACGGCTTCCTCTTCGGTCATGCGCATGGCTTGGCTGTAGTAGGTCTTGAAGTGATCGAAGGAGGTGAACTGGCCCTGGCCGGGCGTATGATCCATGAAGCTGACGAGTTGGATTTGTGCCTCGCGCACGAGCGACGCGATTGTCGACGCGTACTCCGCCTCCATGATCTCGAAGCGGGCGTGGATGCGATTGCGCATGCACAGATGGGGATCCAGCTGCCGGATCGTACGGGCGATCCGGCTCGTGGCGTCTCCCCGACGGAGCTCGTTCTTGCAGCTGCTGTCGCCGAAGGAGAGGCAGTGGTACATGGTGGTGATGCCGCAGGAAGCCAGGTGCTTGTCGAGTTCGATCACAGCGGTGGTGATGTCGAAACGACCGCCGGGGCGGGGTTGGATCCACTTCTCGACCGCATCGCTGTGCAGATCCACGAAGCCGGGCAGGAGCAGGAGCCCGGCTGCATCGATTCGCCGGACATCAGCCGGGATGGTCCGCGGAGACAGTCCGGCGATGCGACCGTCGTGGATCCAGACGTCTACGTCGGAGAGGACCTGCGACGGGGTCACCACGCGGACCCGCTCAATGAGCGAGTCCCGCGTCCTCGTGTCCTTGCAGAGCGGCTTGGGGGCTAGCATCGATTCCCTCTCGTCCGGGCATGTCGTACACCTCTTCGGACAGTGCGTTCATGGCCGCCTTGTCGTGTAAGACAAGGACCATGGCCGTGCCGTGGGTACGCAGGTCGCGCAGGAGGTCGACCACAATCTGGACCGATGGGCGGTCGAGACTGGCGGTCGGCTCGTCCAGCAACAGGAGGCGGGGCCGGCGGATGACGGCGCGGGCGATGTTGACCCGCTGCTGTTCGCCGCCGCTGAAGGTACTGGGGTAGGCGTCGAAGAGTTCGCGGGGGATCTGGAGCTCTTCGAGGAGTACGCTCGCCTTCTTGCGTGCCATACGGCGGGTGGCCGGCCCGTTCACGAGGGGCTCGGCCACGACGTCGAGCGCGGGCATCCGGGGGAGGACCTTGAGAAACTGGGTCACGTAGCCGATCTCCTGTGCGCGCAGCCGGAGGATGGTCTGTGCGGATGCGCGGGCCAGGTCGACCTCGCCGCAGGACTCGGACTGGTAGCGGATGGCCCCGCCCGTGGGCAGGTACGTGCGAAAGATGCACTTGAGCGCGGAACTCTTGCCGGACCCGCTGGGCCCGGAGAGAGCCAGGGCGCCGTCCCGCTCCAGTCCGAAGGTTACGTCCTCGAACCCCACGATCTCCTTGTGATCGAGTCCGTGGATCACGAATTGTTTGCTCAGCCCTTCGACGCTTAGCATGGCAGGGTCCTCTACAAGGCCGAACTCACCAAAGTCTGGGTGTACGGATGCTGCGGATCCTCGAGAATCTGGTCGGTCAGACCGCTCTCGACCACGCAGCCGTTCTTGAGCACCAGCGTGCGGCTCGTGAGCAGGCGGATGACGCCGAGGTCGTGGCTGACGACCACGGTGGCCACGTGCAGTTCGTGCTGCAGCGTACGCAGCAGGTCGAGCACACGGGCCTGGACCGAGACGTCGAGACCGGTCGTGACTTCGTCGAGCAGCAGTAGAAGCGGTTCGTTTGAGAGTGCTTTGGCAATGGCCACGCGCTGCTGCATGCCCCCCGAGAAGTAGCGCGGCGGCTCGTCCATGCGGCCGACGGGCACCTCGGTGCGGTCGAGCAGTTCGGCCGCACGGCCCCGCATCTGCCCCACGTGCCGCCAGCCGGCCATGAGCAGGCGCTCGGCCACGTTGCCGCCTGCGCTGATATTCATGCGCAGACCGTGGTGCGGGTTCTGATAGACGATGCCGACCAGGAGGTTGCGGAGCTGCCGTTTGCGGAACGCGCTCAATGCGAAAAGGTTCCGCTGATCGAGGTCGGCGTCGCGGGGTGGCGATCCCTCCTGAGTCGCTGGATCGAGCGAAAGCGTTCCACCGCTCGGCTCCTCATCGAAATGGAGGAGACGGATGAGCGTGGTCTTGCCCGAACCGCTCTCGCCGACGATGCCCAGCACTTCGTTGGAATGGAGGTCGAAGCTGATGTCCTGGCAGGCGACGACCGTCCCGCATGCGGCACAGGTGTTGGTGCCGAAGTCAGGCCCCGTGGTGGCTTTGCAGGCGGCGCAGCCCGGTCCGAACTGTTTGGTCAGGCCACGGGCTTCAAGGAGGGGGTTGGATGCAATCACGGTGTCTCCCGTCGGCGGCGTCGTTGTTCGCAGTGGGACGTATCCGAGCAGAAGTATACGCGCCTGCCGCCGTCGTCTTCGATGATCTCGTCGAGATACGTATCGGTCGCCCCGCAGTGGGCGCAGGCCTTGCCCGGAAAGGCTTCGACGCGGAACTTGTGATCGTCGAATTCGAGCGGTTTGACCGTGGTGTGCGGCGGGATGGCGTAGATCCGCTTTTCCCGCCCGGCACCGAACAGGTAAAGGGCCTCGGCCTCGTGTAGCTTGGGCAGGTCCCAGCGGGGAATGGGGCTGGGATCCATGATGTAGCGTCCATTGACGAGAACGGGGTAGCGGGCGCCGATGGTGATCTCCCTGAAGTGCACGATGTCCTCGTACAGCAGGATCCACATGCGGCTGTAGTCTCCCTCCGCGTGCATGCGCCGCGTCATGCGCTCGGAGGGCTCGACGTTGCGCAGTGGCTCCGGGATCGGCACCTGGAAGACCAGGATCTGGTCCTCGCGCAGCGGTTCCTCTGGGATGCGGTGGCGCGTCTGGATCACCGTGGCCGCGGCCGTGTCCTCGGTGGTGGAGACGCTCGTCGTGTACTCGATGAACTTGCGGATGTTGACCGCATTCACGCTGTCGTCGGCCCCCTGGTCGATGGCCTTGAGCACGTCTTCGGAGCCGATCAGGGAGAGCGTGAGCTGCAGGCCTCCCGTGCCCCAGCCCCGCGCGACCGGCATGTCGCGGGAGCCGAACGGAACCTGGTAGCCGGGAATGGCCACGGCCTTGAGGGTCTTGCGCCGGATCTCGCGCTTGGCGCCCTCGTCGATGAATGCGAAGGAATAGACCGCACGCGTTGTGGCGCGGGCGTCGGATTGCAGCCAGTCGGACAGTCTCATGTCCTGTTCTCCCGGGTCTTGCGCAGACGGTCGAGCGCGGACTGGAAGGTGACGTAGTGCGGCAGCTTGAAATGGTTGCAGAAGCCGACGGACTCGATGCCGTCCGTGTGGAGCAGGACGAATTCCTGGTCCTCCGAGGGCGTGGCCGGCTCGTCGCTCTGGGTGGAGCGGTCCAGCACGGCCATGGAGATGGCCTTGGTTTCGTTGTGGCCGAAGCAGAGGCCGTAACCGAGGGTGAACCGCGGCGCGTCTTCGCTGCCGTCCCGGCATTCGCTGATGATTTCGGCTTCCGTTACCTTGACTTCCCCGACCAGTTCGGGGCGCTCCGTATAGGGGTTCTTCACCCGGACCGGCATGTAGCCCACGCGCAATTCGCCGATCGTGGGATGCACCATGCCGAAGCCGCGCATGTTGGAGTAGGCCAGGGCGAGCAGGCCGCCGGTCTCGGCCCGCGCCATGCTTTGCAGGGCCGCCGAGCGGGAGGCGGGGAAGCTCAGCGCCTCGCGCGTGACGTCGAAGATCTCCGGTTCCACCGGGCGGCCGGATTCTCGCACCAGCAACCCCTCCTCCCGCAGCAGATTCACGACCTTGGGAAAGGAATCGGGCAGGGGCGGCGCCTCCGGAAGGTCGGCCAGCAGGGCCGCGCGGGCCGCTTGGTGTTCGGGGTCGTTTTCGTTCGCCAGATCGAAGTTCAGCAGCCGGAGGAGATAATCGCTCGTGGGGCCGAGGATCTGTCCGCCGGGGATTTCCTTGAAGGCCGCGGAGATGCGCCGGATGATCCGCATCTCGTCCGCCGACTGGGGCAGGGAGTAGCCCAGGCGCGGCTGGGTCGTGCAGAAGGCGCGGAGCATGAAGGAGGCCTCCAGCAAATCGCCCGCCGTCTGTTTCAGCGCCAACGCTGCGAAGTCCGGCGCATACAGAGCCCCCTCGCCCATGATGCGGTCTACCGCCAGGTGCAACTGCTCGCGGATCTGCGCGATCTCGAGGGGGGAAGACGCGCCCTTGATCTGTTCGAACCGGAACGCTTTGGCCGCG
>CAZBZG010000295.1:0-5738 GCA_964496245.1 uncultured Planctomycetaceae bacterium
AGTGGTTTCTTTGAATTGAAGAGGTTCTGAAGGGAATAAGTAAAATAAAATGGGCATAATGAAATTAAATCTTCAAGCGTCCAATTTAAAAAAAAATAGATAACAAAAATGGATATGCCGATAGATATGCAACATCAAGCAATGGGTTATGACAGAACTGCGACAATGTTTTCTCCCGAGGGACATTTGTTACAGGTTGAGTATGCTGAGAAAACTGTTCGTTTAGGAAGTTCAAGTATTGGAATTGTTTGTAAAGATGGTGTTTTGATAATTGCTGACAAGAGAAATGAAGATAAACTAGTTGTTCAAAGTTCTGCGACAAAGGTTAATGAGATTGATGAACACATTATTGCGAGCGTTGCTGGAATTACTGCCGATGCTAGAGTTTTGATTGAAAGAGCACAGGTTGTTTCACAACAGCACAGAGTTACTTACGATTCTCCAATCGAACCAGAATTAATAATCAAAGAAGTTTCAAATGTAAAACAACAGTTCACACAATATGGGGGAGCAAGACCTTTCGGTGTGAGCATGATGCTTGGAGGAGTTAATGGAAAGAAGCCGGAATTATTCACAAGCGACATAACAGGAAATTATTTTTCTTATTACGCAAACGCCATCGGAGAAAAAGATGATAAGATTAAAGAATTATTGAGAGAAAGATACAAGAAAGATTTGACGCTTAAAGAGGGTGTTAAAATTGCTTTGGAAATTTTCGCGGAAGTTCAAGGGCAGAAATTTGATATTAATAGATTCGAAATGGGAATTATAAAAACCGAAACTGGAAAACTTGAAAAGTTTGAAGGAGAATCTATCAAGAATTTTTATATATAAAATTATTTAAATTATGAGTTGTTTCTTTTAATATGACACAAACTACGGCTAGGATAAAAAAGGCGGGAAAGCATTTTGAGATTTTAGTAGACATGGACAAGGCATTGCAATTTAGAAAAGGTGAAAATGTTTTGGTTGATGAATTCTTAGAAATTGATAGAATTTTTTCTGATGCAAAGAAAGGACAGGCTGCTGGTGAGGGAGAATTGCAAAGTGCGTTTGGAACTGATAATATTCATGAGATTGCTAAAAAAATTATTAAAGATGGAGAGGTTTTGGTTACGCAAGAGCATAGAAGTGCTGAGCAAGAGCAAAAGTTCAAACAAATTGTTGATTTTTTAACTCGTAATGCAGTTGATGCGCAGTCAGGAAATCCGATTACTTCTGAAAGGATAAAATCCGTGATGGAAGATGCTGGAGTTAATGTCAAGAACCTACCCGTTGAAAAACAGATTAAAGAGATTATGGATGAATTAAGAAAAGTTATTCCGATTAAATTAGAAATGAAAAGGGTTAAGATTACAATTCCGGCTTCATACACTGGGCAGGCCTATGGTGTTGTTAATGAGTATAAAGAAAGTGAGAATTGGAAAGATACGGGGGATTTGGAAGTTGTTGTTGCTGTTCCTTCAGGAATGATTATGGGTTTTTATGATAAGTTGAATTCTATTACGCACGGTGCGGCTTTGACTGAAGAGAGGTGAATAGTGCATTGTTACCTTAGCGGTTGATTAAACAAAAGGAAAGGTTTTTAAAATACAATTTGTCTTTATTGGGATGGAAACAAATGAAAGATACGAAGAACCAGAAATTGCAAAATTCCCCGTATCTGGTGAGGAAGGGAAAATTGCAGAATTTTGGGTTGAATCAGACTAAAAAAGCGAAAAGGTTCTTTTTCAGAGAGGAAAAGGAAGGATTCTTAGTCTTTGATAGTTTAAATTCTAATATTTTTTTTGTTAATAAAACCTCTAAAGAGATTCTTCTGTTAATAGAAGAAAATCTAAATAAAATTTCTATTGTAGAAATAATTTCAAAAAAATATAAAATTTCAAAAAATAAATCTTCTCAAGCAGTAAATTTAATATGGAGAGAATTTAAATGAATACTTTTTCAGCTCCAATATATATGGGAATTGATTTAACTGAAAAATGCAATCTTAGATGCATACATTGCAGAGTTTCAACTTCTAAAGATAAATTAAATGAAATTCCATTAAATAAAGTAAAGGAACTTATTGATGAGCTTTCTAAAATGAAGGTAATTCAGATTATTTTATCTGGAGGAGAACCTTTTATTAGAAATGATATTTTTGAAATACTGGAATATTGTGTTAAGAAGGGAATACCTGACTTGATTGTAGTAACTAATGGATTATTATTAAATAAAGAAAAAATTGATAAATTAAAAAAATCTGAATTAAAAAAGATTACTGTTAGTTTAGATGGATTAAAAGAATCTCATGAAAAAATAAGGGGAAAAGGAACTTTTGAAAAAACATTAGATGTAATAAAAAAATTGGTTAACAATAATTTTGAAGTTAAAGTTACAATAACACTCAATAAACTTAATAAAAAAGATGTTACTGAATTATCAACAATTCTAAAACAAATAGGTATAAAAAAAATTAATGTTGGAAATTTAATGCCTTGTGGAAGAGGTAAAAAACTCTGGACAAAAGCATTAGATGAAAATGAAAAAAAGGATTTATTAAATAAATCTAAAAAAATTAATAAAAAATATGGCAAAAATTTCATATCTTTTGAATCATCTTTCTTACAGGAACCAAATATTTCTGAAGCTGAAAAAAAGATAATTCCCTACTTAGGTTGCAGAGGAGGTAGAACTTATTGCGCTATACTTGCAAATGGTGATGTGGTTGCTTGTAAAATGCTTCCCCATATGATTGCTGGAAATACTTACAAAAATAAATTTTCAAACATATGGAGAAATGATGAAAATTGGAAGATTTGGAGAGAAAGTAAACTCCCAAAAAAATGTAGTATCTGTAAGTATGGGGATGCGTGTAGAGGGGGATGTAAAGCCATAAGTTTTTATAAATTTGGAAGAATGGATTTACCAGACCCTCGTTGCATAGGCCCCTTTACATAAAAGGTTTTACAAAATTATCGTCAAAATATAAAGAGTAATATTTATGAAGTCCTTGGCATTCTTCCTTCTTTTTACATTTATTGCATTTTTCTGGGAAATATCTTCCTTCTAGACCTCTCAACAACTCACCCTTTTTAGCCAGCCATATATCCCAGTTTATCTTCTTTGCTTTCTTATCATTTATAATACATAAAGGCAAATTTTCAATAATTATCTTTTTTTCATTGATTATCTTTTTGACCTTCTTCTTCAAAATATTTAAAGGAACAAGATGTTTTTTTGAATATTCTCCATAATTTTTTATGGGATAAAACCGAGGATATGAGATTCTCATATCTTTTAAAAAAGGATAATTTTTAGAAAGAAAAGATAGGGTATCATTTAAATTTTCATAGTTATATTTTGTAATTACAGTGTTGGTAGATGCTTTAATTTTATTTTTATATTGTTTTAACAATTCAAGATTTTTTAATAAACTATTAAAACCCTTAGATTTTGTTATTCTTTCGTAAGTTTTCTTTTCGTGAGAATGAAAGGAAATCTTTAATTCATTTACTCCTGCTTTAATTATTTTTTTGAGTAATGTTTCATTTAATGAAGTAAGATTTGTCTCAATAATTATATATCTATTCTTCGCTTTAGCAAACTCAATTATTTTTAAAAGATCTTTTCTTAAAAAAGGCTCTCCCCCTGACAAAATTAGTTTTTTAAATTTTGAGGATATAATTATATCTTTTTTAATTTCATTTAATGATGGGTTTGGAAAAGGATGTTTCTTTACAGAACAAAAAACACAATCGTGGGGACATTTATCTGTAACATGAATCTCTACTTCTTTATTTGTCATTTTCTTCAAATATTTTTAAATAGCTTTTAGTTGTAATCTCTTCTATCTCTTTTCTTGTGTGGTTTTGAGTGAATTCCATAACTTTTTCAATTGGAATTTTAAAATCTTCTTGATCTATTTTTGTAAATAGTTCCGAAGGAATGTTTAAAGAAGCTATTGTTTCCCCGTTTAATGCCTCAAATGAATTAAATAGTCCTCTAGCATAAACTTTAAACCAATCCTTTTTCGAAAAATCTTTTGTTTTGCTGATAATTGATTTTATCTTATCTTCAAGTTCTACATATATCTCCTTTAGTTTATCTCCTCTAACAACCTCTCCATCAATTTCAACATATGACGAAGTCTTCTTAGAAGACCTAAATAAATGGTTAAAAAAATCTAATTCAATCTCTCCATAAATTTCTTCTACTATTTTTATATTTTTGAAAGGAAATTTATTCTCAATACTCAAAGATATTGGATTAAGATTAAAGAACTCTTTAACAAAAAACTTTCTACTTTCTTTTTCATAAACTCCATGAAATTCATGTCCAAGACGCATCATTGTAGGATAAAGTATTTCTAAATAAAGTAAGAGTAATGCAGAAATTTTATTGCTCATTATAATATTTTCTTTCTCGGAACTCAAATTCTTAGAATCAAATGAATATCTCTTCAGTCTATTGGTCTCTTTACAAAAAGGGTCTTCTCGGTAGTAAGAAATATAATTTACTAAATCTTTTGCAAGTTCTAATCTTTCTTCTTTTTTTAATATTTTAGCACTGTGAAACAAAGTGAAATACTGAGCTATTTTTGAGGGGTTGCCAAATAATTTTGCTATTTTTTCTTCAGTATAGCCTCTTGATTTTAATGTTTTAATTAGGGAATAAATTTCTTTAATGAAAAAACTGCCCACATAATATTCTGCTTCATTAGGTATAAAAGGCCATAAAGCACTTGCTGTATCTCCCTTATGTAACTTAGATAAATCTTTTCCAATAACACTGCATAGCTCTTTAATTAATTCATTCATTTTTTAAAATAGTTATTTTATTGTTTGTCGCATCTATCTCTACAAGCATTCCCTCTTTAAGTATCTCTGAAGCATCTTCGACGCTCAATATACAAGGCTTATTCATTTCCCTACTAACTATAGCTAAATGGCATAATGAACCCCCTTTTTCACTTATGATAGCAGAAGCTTTCATAAAAGCTAATGAAAAAAGGGGAGAATTGTCTGTTGTTACAACTATGTCTTTTTCTTCTACCTTTATAATTTTATCAACGGAATTGACCAATTTTATCTTTCCCACGTATTTTCCAGGATTAGCCACAACCCCTTTGAGTACTTTTAATTCCATTTTTCTCTACCAACTATCACCTCTATTAAAACAGAGTTACCTTTTTTAATATCTTCTAATCCTACTTTTATTTGTTTCTCAACTTCATCTTTTTCTATTATCTTATAATGCTTAATATTAAAACTCTCGGCCAATTTTTTAAAAGAAGGGTTAACAAATTCGGTCATAAATGATTTTTTATATTTTTTTATTTGGGGGTGATAGATTGGACCCAAAATGCCATTGTTTAGAACTATTACCATTATTGGTATTTTATAATTGCTTGCAGTCATCAATTCCATTGCAGTCATTTGAAATCCTCCATCCCCTTCAATAGAAATTACTGTTTTGTTTCGGTTCCCCAATTTACTTCCAATAGCTTCTCCAAGTGAGCATCCTATTGGAGCGAAGCCCGTACAAACTATTTGGCTTCTTGTATCGTATATTTTAAAATATTTTTGGAGCCAAGCTATAGATTCCGTACAAATGATTGAATTCTTTGGCAAAAATTTTCTTAATTCTGAAACAAAACCTTGTGGTTTTAACGGTTTCTTATTATCGTGCATTTCTGGATAGTCAAAATAACCTAAAGAACGATATTTCTCTATCAAATTAGAAAAGTTAATGGA
>CAZBZG010000296.1:0-5726 GCA_964496245.1 uncultured Planctomycetaceae bacterium
AGGAGCCGGACCCTCCGACGAACCTCCGGCTCGAGGCTTGTAGGCCTCGGTGGGTCAAGACCCAAGACCCCGGCGGGATCCAGGAGCGCTGGAAGGCGGCGGCCCTCAGGGCGTGGGCGCGGCGGCGGCCCCTATGGTGAGCACGGCGGCTGCGTCGTCGGTGCAGAGGAGGCCGGCCACGCAGCCCGTGAGCAGGCACGCGAAGGTGGCGGCCAGGAGCGCGCGCAGGCCTACGGCGGCCAGGTCCTGCTTGCGCTCCGGCACGAGCGCGGCCGTGCCGCCCACGAAGATGGCGACCGAGGGGAAATGGGCGAACCCGCAGAGCGCGTAGGCCGCGATCACGGCCGTGCGGGGGGCGATGCTGTGCGCGGAGAGGAGGCGCGCGAGTTCCTCGTAGGCGGGGATCTCCGTGGCGATGAGCCGGGTACCCAGAAGCTGTGCCACAACGCCGGCGTCCTCGGCGGGGATGCCCATGAGCCGCGCGAACGGGTAGAAGGGGTAGCCCAGCAGGTTGGCCAGCGACCAATCGGTCTGCCAGCCGAGCGCCTCGTTCACGAAGCCGCCCGCGCTTCCGAGGAGCAGGTCGGCGATGGCGATGAGCCCCACCACCGCGATCAGGAGCGCGGCAATGCCGCCCACAAGGCGCAGGCCGTTGTTGGCGCCCGTGATCACGCTCGCGAACAGGGACGGTTCTTCCTCGGTGTGGGGCTCCACGTGCTCCCCCAGCGTTTCGGGCTGGCCGGTCTCGGGCACGAGCAGCTTGCTCATGACGAGCGCGGCCGGCGCGGAGAGGAAGGACGCGGACACGAGATGGCCGGCGATCTGGTCGAACACACCGTTCAGTGCGCCCACGTAGACGACCATGACGTTGGAGGCGACCGTGGCCATGCCCGCGGTGAGGATGGTGCAGAACTCCGACCGGGTCATGCGCGCGAGGTGCGGCCGCACGGTCAGGGCGGACTCGATGCCCACGAAGATATTGCTCGAGGCGGAGAGCGCTTCCGCGCCGGAGATGCGCATGAGTTTTGTGAAGACCCAGGCGAAGGCGCGCACGACCCGCTGCATCACGCCCACGTGATAGAGCACGGCGATCAGGGCGGAGAACACGATGATGGCCATCAGCCCCTGGGTGAGCAGGATGTAGCCGAGGCCTGCCTTGCCCGTGGCCGCGGGGTCGGCGAGCCCGCCGAAGACGAACTGCGGCCCCTTGAGGGCCGTGTTCACCAGGGCGACCACACCGTCGTTGACCGCCACGAAGACCCTGCGGCCGGCTTCGGACCGGAAGACGAAGAGCCCGAAGGCGAGCTGCAGGCCCACGCCCCAGGCGAGCACCCGCTTGTTGACGTGCCGGCGATTCTCGGAGAGGACCCAGGCCAGGCCGAGCAGCACCACCAGCCCGACGGCGCTCATCAGGTTTGGCATGGGGTGCTCCAGGAGCCCTACAGGAATTCGGCGGCCACGGCCGCGAGCGCGCTGCGTTCGCTCTTCTGCAGGGTGATGTGCCCGTGCATGGGCTGGGCCTTGAGCCGCTCGGCCGCGTACGTGAGGCCGTTGCTCGCCGAATCCAGGTACGGGTTGTCGATCTGGTAGGGGTCGCCCGTGAGCACCATCTTGGTGTGCTCGCCCGCGCGGCTGACAATGGTCTTGATCTCATGCGGGGTGAGGTTCTGGGCCTCGTCGACGATCACGTACTGCCGCGGGATGGAGCGGCCCCGGATATAGGTCAGCGCTTCGAGATCGATCACGTCCTCGTCGAAGAGCCGGTCGACCTTGTGCTGGGCCGTGCCCTTGACGTCGGGATCGTCGCCCTCGCGGTGGCCGTCGCGCATGAGATACGTCAGGTTGTCGAAGATGGGCTGCATCCAGTGGCTCAGTTTCTCCTCCTTGGCGCCGGGCAGGTACCCGATGTCCTTGCCGAACGGGATGATGGGGCGGCTGACCAGGATCCGGTCGTACTGCTGGTAGCGCATCGTGGTCTGCAGGCCCGCGGCAAGGGCGAGCAGGGTTTTGCCCGTGCCAGCCTGGCCCACCAGCGTGACGAGCTCCACGCTCGGGTCGAGCAGGAGATCGATCGCCATGCGCTGCTCTTTGCTGCGGGGCTTGACGTTCCACGCGCGCTCGAACTTCTTGGAGAGGTGGGCCACCGTGCCGGGTTCGATGACGCGGGCGAGGCCCGTGTGCTTGGGATTGGTTTCGTCCCGGAGCAGCACGAACTGGTTGGGGAATTGGCCCAGCCCCTCGTACTCCAGCATCTCGTCCTTGTAGAACGCGTCCAGGGTCTTGGCCGGCACCGTGGCCTCGGTCACGCCGGTGTAGAGGTCGTCGAAATTGATCTTCTGCTTCTCGAAGTCTTGGGCCTTCATGCCCAGGGCGTCGGCCTTGAGGCGGGCATTGATGTCCTTGCTCACGAAGATGACCGGGCCGGTCTGGGAGCCGTTCTCGCAGTGGAGGTGGTAGGCCACCCGCAGGATCCGGTTGTCCGGGATGTCCACGTCCAGGCCGGTCTCGTCGAGCAGGCCCCGGCTCGTGAGGATCTTGAGCATGCCGCCCGCCTCCAGGGGCACGCCGTCGCGCAGGTTGCCTGCGGTGCGCAGCGCGTCGATGTGGCGGATGACGTGGCGGGCGTTGCGGCCGAGCTCGTCGTTGCGGGTCTTGAACTGGTCGAGCTCCTCGATCACGGCCATGGGCAGGACCACGATATTGTCGGCAAAGCTTTCGATCGATTCCGAGCTGTGGAGCAGCACATTGGTGTCGAGCACGAAGGTTTTGCGCACGGCGATCCTCCCCGGAATGGCTGAAACGGAAGCTATTGTAGAGGGCGGCGGAGGGAAATCAAGGGGGGCTTGTGTTCGCAGTCGTTGTCGGAATCGTAGTCGTAGTCGAGCCCCCGGTCGCGAATTCCGATGAAGACAACGATGCGCCCGGTAGCGCGAGCGGGGGAGGGAAGGCACCGGCCCGCCGGCTCAGTCTCGCGACACGCCCGTGAAGAGCAGGACGAAGTAGAAGAGCTGCGCCAGGGCGGTCAGGGTGGCGGCCACGTACGTCATGGCAGCTGCGCCGAGCACTTTGTTGACGCCGGTGAGCTCTTCGGCCCGGAGGAGACCGTGGCGCTGGAGCGCGTCCTTGGCCCGGCTCGAGGCGTTGAACTCCACGGGCAGGGTGATGAACTGGAAGGCCACCACCGCGGCAAAGGTGATGACGCCGACGCCCACGAGATCCGCGTTGTGGAGGAAGAAGCCGATGAAGATCAGCGGGAACGAGAGCCACGAGCCGATGCCGGCTACGGGCACGAGGGCCGAGCGCATGCCGAGGAAGGCGTAGTTCTGCGCATGCTGGAGGGCGTGGCCGGCTTCGTGTGCGGCAATGCCCACGGCTGCCACGCTCCGGCCGCTGTATACGTCGGGCGAGAGGCGGAGGGTGCGGCTCTTGGGGTCGTAGTGGTCGGAGAGCCACCCCTTGGTGGCCTCGATCCGCACGTCGCCCCCGCCCTCGCGGCGGAGCAGTTCGGCTGCAGCCTCGGCGCCGGAGAGGCCGCGGCTGTTGGCCACCCGGCTGTACTTGCCGTAGGCGCTCTTCACCTTCATCTGCGCCCAGAGCGCGATCAGGATGGTGGGGCCCACGATGATGAGGTAGGTGGGGTGGATGAACATGCCGAACATGGGCATCGTCGGTCCTCCTTCCACAGGCTGGCGACGCGCGCCAGTGTCTCCCCACCCCACATTGCAGATCCGCAGGTATTTGTCAACCCGCGAGGGCGGATCCTTCTGGGCACGGGCGCGGCCGCCAGGCGCGTGTTGGGGGCCTGGCCGTCGGAATCCGTGCGCTTATCATTATATCTCATAACGACATCGACAAAAGACGCGTAAACGCCGGGCATGTCGTGACGGCTGTGATGAGTTGTGAAAATAGGCAAGGGGGTGGCGCGAACGTCTGTGTGGGACTCATCCGCGAAAGGAGCATTCCACGAGCGGGAAGAAGAAGGCAGGCGCCAGCACCGAGGACTTGCGCGCGACCGCCATTCGCCAGGGCATGACGCCCATGGCGATGGACGGCATCCGCAAGGCTGCCACCGGCACGACCACTCTCGGCGAGGTCTTCCGGGTGCTGGGGAGCGCGCGGTAGGCGCCCGCGCAACGGGCGATCGCGCGGGAGGCGAAACCGCGCGGTCGCCTCACTCCAGCTCAGGCTCGGGCAGGGGGAGGTCCCGGACCTGCGCGCGGGGAAGGGGCCCCTTGCGTCTGCGCGGGGGGTGCATGCTCCGCAAAAGCTGGGACGGGTCGTTGGTTTGCTCTTCGGCTGGCGAAGCGGTTGTCTCGGCCGCGCCTTCGGATGGGGCGGCCGGCGTCTCGCCCCGCGCGACCCGGCTGGGGACCAGCTCGGGTGCGGCGCGCGGAACGATCGGGATCTCTTCCTGCGTCTCCGACTGCGGGGGCAGGTCGGCGGGAGGCGCGAACTCGCTCTCGCCTCCGCCGGTGGCCGGCGGCGGCAGAGGGGCGCCGCGCGTGGGATCGGCCGGGAACGCGTCGGAGAACCCCTCTTCGCTCTTCAGGCCGAACTGGATCGTTGGGTCCGTGCGCACGACCTGGGGCCGGCCGTGGCCGAAGGTCACCACGAAGTACTCCTCTTCGAGCTGGGGCACGCGCTGGCCCCACTTGTTGTAGACGAGTTGGCTGAACTCGACGCGCACCTGTTTGCGATCCACCGATTTCTCGGGCGGTCGGGCGAGTACGAGGTCGACCTTGCTGATGCGGCCAGTCCAGTCGGGTAGGTTGTTGTATTCCCCTTTGAGGCGCCGTTCGAGCTGCTCTTCGTAGGCGCGGATGTTGCCGCGGGTGGTCATGCGCCTGTCGGGCAGGAAGCTCGCCCCGCACCCGGCCGCGAGCAGGGCGATGGCGATGAGCGCGGCGAGGAAGGCCACGTTTAGGAGCGGGCGGACGGCGGGCGTGTAGGGTTCGCTCGGCGCTTCGTGCATGGACTCGCTCCTCCTGCAGGTGCCGTCCGCAGGCGACAACGCTGCGCAGCAACTGCCACGCGCCCCTCCGCCCGCACCGCACGGACGCCAGGGACCTGTCACATTATCGGCAGTCGACCGGCTGCGGCTTGAGGGAAACGGCCGATAATGTGCGGTCGCCGGCCGCCAACCCCGAGCGGAAAAAGCTGCTTGACACGGTCCGCTCGCCCGGTAGGATACGCTCTGCGCCCTACAGTGCCAGAGCGCGACAGCGCGACAGCGACACAGCGCCCAAGCGCCCGCTTAGCTCAGCTGGCAGAGCAACGGATTCTTAATCCGTAGGTCGTAGGTTCGAATCCTACAGCGGGTACCAACTCTTTCGCCCGTAACTCCCTTGTGTTTTCCGGAGTTACGGGCTTTTCGTTGGGGTCCGCGTCTTTTCCCGATCCGCTCGATTCCGCTTGATTTCGATGGATTTTCGTAGGGTTTTCAGTCGATTTTACGGTCGATTTTTCGGGCTCGCTGTCGGAGTCGTCCGTTCCCGTCCGGGCCAGGGCTTCGGTCTCGGACGCGGAATCCCAATCCGGAAGCTTGCCCACGGCCTCCCGGCGGTCTTCGAGGGCCAGATGCGTATAGAATTTGGCGGTCAGATCGACCGTGCTGTGGCGCATGAGTTCCCGGGCAGCAGCCAGCGACACGCCCGCCCGTGCAAGATCGGTCGCGAGTTGTCCGCGTAGGGCATGGAAGTCATAGACGCGACCGGCCTGGTCTTCAT
>CAZBZG010000297.1:0-5676 GCA_964496245.1 uncultured Planctomycetaceae bacterium
CGCCGCGTGCCCACGCGCGGCTCGACGGCGGCGAGGGAGATGCGCCCGGCCGGATCGCGCTTGGCGCGTTCGACCCACATGTAGGCCGGTTGCGGGATGTCTGCGAGGCACGGCCGCGGCTGGGTCAGGGCAGCAACGCTGTGTGCCTGCCGGCCGATCGTAGCGTCCAGGATGGCGCGGGCTACCCGTTTGCGGCAGGCGGCTTCGGTTTCCTGTGGTTCGCAGACACGGGCGGCCAGGGCATCGACCAGGGGATGGGCCCGGGTGAGATCATCCAGAGCCAGCTTGACGTCCAGGGCGCGCGGTTCGCCCGTGCTGCGGGCGATGCGGACGATGCGTGCCACCGAAAAGCCGGCGATCTGACTGACGATGGTCGCGCGCCCCTGGACGGTGTGCTGTCGGGCGGGGACGAGCCAGAGGTCGAAGCTCGGCACGTCGTGGGCGAGCACACGGCCGTGACGGTCTTTGATCTCGCCCCGTCGCGGGGGAACCTGCACCAGCCTGTGCGTGCGGTTGATGCCCTGTGCGCGCAGTTCGTCGCTTTGCACGATCTGGAGCTGGAGCAGCCGGCCGGTCAAGCCGAGCGAGGCGAGCACGAATAGGATGGCGAGAATTCGGGTGCGGCGTCGAAACATCTAGGCGGCTCCGGGCAGGCCGTAGCTCGCTTCTTCTTCGCGGGCGGGATGCAGGCGGCTGGCGTCCAGCAGCCAGCCTACGACCGGACTGAGCGCGGCCGTGTAGAGGCCGCTCGCCAGCACTGCTTGCGCAAAGCGGATCGTGAAGAAGTCGCGCGTCGCCTGGAGTTCGGCGACCGGGCGGAATACGCATACGACCAGGGCCAACCCGAGAACCAGACCGGTGCGGGCGATGAGATGCCGGACCACCACCCGGCCGTGGACCTGGGCCACGAGGAGCGCGGGCAGCAGGTAGAGCAGGGCATGCGCGCCCAGGCGCTGCCCCAGGAAGAGGTCCTGGACAAAGCCGCACCACCAGAAGACGGCGAAGATGTAGGTCTTCCGTGTGCGCAGCGCCGCATGGAAGGCGATGAGCAGGAGGAGCTCGAGATGGACCTCTTGTGCTGGAAACGAGACCCATGACCGGGCGAACATCTGCACCAGGCCGAGCGCAAACGTCAACAGGAAGAGCACGGGCCACCGCATGTCAGGGCTTTGCCTCCGTTCGGTCGGCCGCCGCGCCCGTCCGGTGGATGACCAACAGGTGCTCCAGGCCGAGCCAATCGGCCTGGAGCCGGACCGGCGCCTCCATCGTGTTGGGCTCGGTGCCTTCGGCCGGGTCTTCGGCCAGTTCTCCCACGATCAGGTCAGGCGCCATGGATCCCAGGCGGCCCGATGTCAGCAGGTGCGATCCGCGACGGGCCTGCACGTCGGTGCCGTAGAAGACGGCGTGGACGCGGCCGAGGCCCTGGCCGCGCACCGCGCATTCCTCCCGGACCGGCCGCCGGTCCGGCCGGGGCGTGACAGACCAGGCGGCCACGTAGCTAAACGGGGCTGACAGCAAAACGGCCTGGGCGGTCCGGGCGCTCGTCAGGTGGATCGTACCGACGAGCGCCTGTCCCTGCACGACCGCGTCGCCCACGTGGACGTCGCTCGCTCGTCCGCGGTCGAGGATGATCGTATGGCCCTGTAGGCCGTCGGGACGTGCGAGTACCCCGGCCATATGAAAGCGGAGCGTGGGGAGGTACTCGCGCAGTTCGGCGACGTGACCGAGGCGGAGGCGGAGACTGGCGATCTCGGCATCCTTCTGCACGAGGCGTTCGCGGAGCTCCCGCACGAGCTTGGGTTGGCCCGCAGGCGGGGGGGCAGGGCTTGCGGCGGTTTCCCTGGCGTGCAGGTAGAGGCTGTAGATCTCGAGCCGCCACGCCGCCAGGAATGGTCTGGGCACCCAGTAGAGCGCCAGGGCCAGCGGCACGAGCAGGAGCGATGGCGCCGTGGCATTTCGCAGCATGTGGAATCGGGTGTGCCCGGCCATGCACGTATCCCGCGGGTTCGGACGGAGATCCTGTCAGATCGCTGGCCTTCGGATTCGGCTTCCCGGCCCGCTGGGGGGGAAGATCACAGCTCGTCCTGCTCGCTCTGCAGAGCGGGCCAGAGCCTGTCGATGTCCTCCAGGACCATGCCGGTTCCCCGTGCGATCGCCCGCAAGGGATCGTCCGCGACGTGGGTGGGAATGCCGCGCGTCTCCTTGTTGAGGAGACGGTCCAGGCCCCGCAGGAGGGCGCCGCCGCCGGCCAGCATGATGCCGCGGGAGTAGATGTCGGCTGCGAGTTCCGGCGGCGTATGCTCGAGCGCGTTCAGTACGGCGCCCACGATCGCATCCACCGGCTCCTTGAGGGCCTCGCGAATATCCTCGCTGCGGATCTTGACCGCCCGCGGCAGTCCCCGCACCTGGTCGCGCCCCATGACCTCAAGGCTCAGTTCTTCGTCGAGGGGATAGGCGCTGCCCAGTTCGATCTTGATCCTCTCGGCCGTGGTCTCGCCGACGACCAGATTGTGCTGCCGTTTCATATAGGTGGCGATCGCCTCGTCCATCTCGTCGCCAGCCGTGCGCAGGCTTTCGCAGTGCACCATGTCGGCCATGGAGATGACGGCGACCTCGGTGGTGCCGCCGCCGATGTCCACGATCATGCTGCCGGTGGGCTCGGCGATCGGCAGCCCGACGCCGATGGCCGCGGCCTTGGGCTCCTCGACCAGGAAGACTTCGCGCGCGCCGGCGCGCTCGGCCGCGTTGCGGACCGCGCGGCGCTCGACCTCGGTGATGCCGCTGGGCACCGAGATGACCACGCGGGGATGGACCCAGGCGCTCTGGTTGTGGACCTTGCGGATGAAGTAGGTGAGCATGGCTTCGGTGATGTCGAAATCCGCGATGACCCCGTCCTTGAGCGGGCGGATGGCGACGATGTTGGCGGGCGTGCGGCCGACCATCCGTTTGGCGCGCTCGCCCACGGCCTCGCCCTTGAGGAGCACGCGGTTGGTGCCCTTGCGGACGGCCACGACCGAGGGCTCGCACAGGGTGATGCCTTCGCCCTTCACATAGACCAGGGTGTTGCAGGTGCCCAGGTCGATGCCCATGTCGTGGCTGAAGAGACCGAAGAGTCGATTCAACATAGGGATGCTCGTTTCTGCATCAGCCGTCAGACGGCCGGTACGCAATCGTGGCCTAACTCCTAATTACGCAAGAAGTTCCGCCTATTTCAAGAAAAAACCGGGCACCGCAGCCGCGCATGCCCGATTTCCGAATCATCGGCCCGCTCCCCGACCGCCGGGGCCGGGGCCGGGGAACTACTTGAATGCACCCCACATGAACTCGTTGGGGTCGCAGTAGGCCTGCATCTCGTCCAGCACGAATCCCAGGGCCACGGCGTAGGCGAGGAAGCCGAGCACCAGCAGGACCGTATAGAGATTCGAATCGGGCTTGTAGCTCGGCGGCCGAATGGGTTCGGCCTCTTCTTCGTCGAGCGGTTCCTCCTCGTCTTCGTCGAATCCGGCCTCGTCCTGCTCTTCCCCCTCGTCGATCTCCACTTCGTCCTCGTCGTCCAGGGCCAGGGTCTGGTCTTCATCATCGACGATTTCGAGTTCATCATCATCAGCCATGGTTTTGTCTCCGTTTGTCCATGCCCGCTTCTGCGGGGTCAAACAGCGTTTCGGGGCCCGCGCCGGTCAGGGCGTGGCTGCCCGCGCGATATCTTCTACATGGATGCCGTGGGGCGTGCCCTTGACTTCGCACATGCTCATGTCGGCGAACACGCGTGCCACGCGAATGTCACCCACCCAGCGGTCGCCGCGGTAGACATTGAACCGTGCGCCGTTCTCGATCCCGCTTGTGGAGCCGAGGCTCAGGATGACGCGGTGCTGATCGGGGTTGGTGGCCAGGATCTTGCCGCGCAGCTGGCGGGGTTCCGGAGCGGCCGGCTGCCCGGGTTGCTCCTCGGATTGCGGCTCTGTGGGGGTCGCCGACGGTTGCGCTGGATCCGTGTCGGCCCGGGCGACCTCGGGGCCGCGGGGTGCAGGATCGGCTTGCGCGCGCGCCGTCTTCTCCTGCGTTGGGGCGGGCTTGGCGGCTGGGGTCTCGGGCGTCTCCGGCTTGTCCGGTTCCTCCGGGCCGCGAAGCGTGGCGATCGTGCCCGGGCGAAAAGTCTCGGTCGGTTCGGGCTCCTGCGAACGTGTGTTCTCGGTCGACGGCTGCGGATGCCGGCGAGTCGCGGGGCGGGCCGGAGGCGTTTCGCGGGACTGCGGGTTGTCGGGCCGGCGGTCCGCGGATGCGCCGCCTGGCTGCGAAGGGGACGCCGGCTTCGGCGAGGCGGCGGCGGCGGGCTGCGCGTGCGCAAGCGTGGCGTTCCCGCTTTCGAGCCGCTTGAGGCGCGCGTCCATGGTCTTGAGATCGGTCTTGGCCTCTGTCAGCGTGTGCTTGGTCTTGCGGTAGCCCTGGTATAGGCAGCAGAAGAGCGTGACGAAGAAGACCGTGACGACCGCGCAGAGATAGGCGACTACGGTGGACAGGCTCGGGGCAGCGTAGACCGTTTGCTTGTCGCTCATGAGGGTCCTCGCTCGCGCTGTCCTCAGTTCATGGTCTGGGCGACGTCGTTTACCTGGATCGGTTCGCGCGTGAGGTCCTGAAGGATGACGGCCGAGGACATCTCCTCGTAGACGTTGCGCACGCGGACCTTGCCGACGTACTTGTCGCCGCGGGAGATCACGAATTCCATGCCCGTGCGGGTCTTGTCCTTCTTGCCCACGCTGAGGATAACGATGCCCACCGCCTCTTCGACTTGGAGGATGCGTCCGGCGATGGGAGGCACTTCGAGGGCGCCCTCGACGATCATGCGCGGGTTGAAGCCCTGTTCGCGCGCTTTGTTAAGCAGGATGTCCTGCTCAAGCGTGCGGTTGACGAGCTCGTGGTTGCGCTTGGAGATCTGCATGAGCTCGGCCTCGGCCTCCTTGAGGTCGGCCATGGTCTCGATGGCCTGCGTTTCCGCGAACTCGCGGGCCATGATGGATGTGTCCCGCTCCTTGCGCATCCGGTCGATGTCCGTCTGCAGCTGGGTGTTTTTGTTCTGGGCGCGGGTCAAGTTGGTCTGCAGCTCGGCGAGCTTCATGTCAAAGCTGGCCAGGTGCTTCTTGAGGTCGTCGTTCTTGGCTTCCAGGGACTCGATCGTCTGCTTCCGTTCGCGCAGCATGCCCGTCTGCTCGGTGATCTTGTCCTCAAGCCCCTTGATCTCGAGACGCTTGGTTTCCACGGTCTCGTCGTAAATTCCTCGCAGGCGCTTGAGTTTCTCGTGCAGCAGGTTGCGCTCCTTGACGTTCTTCTGCGCTTCGACCACCCAGTTGAGCTTCTTGGAATACAGGGTGAGGGTGGCGATCATGAAGCAGAGCGCCAGCATGAAGTTGAGAACCACGAAGATCTTTGAGAGGGTGCTCATGAGACCCGTCCTCCTGCGTGCCTGTACGATTCGCTAGTCATCCATCCGCCGACAGTCCGGTCTGCCGTGGCAGCCGGCTGTACAAGCTTAGGCTGTTATCGACCAAAAGGTTTAGCGAATTCCAGCTGAAATGGCCTCCAACGGCAAGTTCCCTCGAAAGCAACACCAAACTTCCGCATCCGGGCAGGTCCCGGCGCAGCCGCAGGGATCCGCTCTCAAGCCGCCCCCCCCCCCCCCCC
>CAZBZG010000298.1:0-5657 GCA_964496245.1 uncultured Planctomycetaceae bacterium
GGCACTCCTGCCTGTGCAGCGCCTCAGGGAATCCGCCCCAGGCAAGAGTGCCTGGACTACATAGTGCTCCGTGTGCCATGTGTGACCCGGATCCGCGGGTTTTTGAGCCAGGCCCAGATACGCGCCTTCTTCCTCGCGCCGTGCGCGCAGGCGGTCGGTGTCGACCGCGTGCACGTCGATGCCGTAGGCGTTGCGGCAGATCTCGTCCGGGAAGCTGCGCCGGGCCAGGCAGTCCTCGGCGGTTACGATGACGTCGTCCAAGATCCGCCCAGGTCCTCCGGGTCAGACGGATAGGGTCGCGCTTTCCTGCAACCATACCCCAGAGCCTGCGTGCAATCTCGCAAAGATCCGCTCTTTTCCTGGAGAAATCCGCTGGGCTTCCACTTTTTCCTGCTATAATGTCCGCAGACGATCATGGCAACCGGGACACGCAACCCCAATGCGGACAGAATCCTGCGCCTCGTGCGCCAGGGCAGCCGGGCGCTCGGCCTGCGCCTCTGCTTCCACGACCGGCTCGGGCGCAGCGGCCTGCCGCAGAGCTGGCGCATCCACGCCATGCCTCCGTGCATGGAGCGCAAGCCGAAGGGCGGGGATCGTACCTGCATCGCATTCGACGGGAACGAGGTCCCCCGCGCGCTCACCGGCCGTTCCGAAGGGCGGATCCACACCTGCCCGTTTGGGTTCACCGAAATCGCCGTGCCGGTCTTCTGCAGCGGACAGTTCGCCGGCGTGCTCTTCGCCGGGCCCTGCTGGATGGAGAAGAAGGAACCGCCGCACCCGCAGCTCGTCCGTCCGCCGGGCATGGGGTGGCTCGAGGACCGGCGCATTCTGCTCAAGGCGCTCGCCACCGAACTCGGCGAGCTGCTCCTCGGCGAAGTCGCCCATGTCCCGGCCGACCGCCGCCGTCAGGCTCTCGGCTTCCTCATGGAGACCATGGAGCAGCCCGTCACGCTCGCCGATCTGGCCGAGGCGCTCTCGCTCTCTGTGTCGCGCACCGGTCATGTCGTGCGCGAACTCTTTGGCGCGACCTTCCCGGAACTCGTCACGTCGGTGAAGCTTCGCGAAGGCGCCCGTTTCCTCTCGAGCACGGATCATCCGATCGGCGAAGTCGCGGCCATGGTGGGCTACAAGGACCAGAACTACTTCTCCCGCCTCTTCCGCCGTCAGTTCGGACTCTCGCCCCGCTCCTTTCGCAGACGGTATCCGGCCGACGTGTAGCGAGCCTTGCCTGCGACACCACGAAACGCTTGACAATCTGCGGCGCTTGGTTCGAATGGGGAGGCGAACCGGCCGCAGCAGCCGTGCCGTGCGGCTGCCGCCGGCTCCCACAGCAGATGGCAAGAAGGGACTTCGCATGAAGAAGCTGAAGACCGGCATGATCGGCGTGGCAGGATTCGGCAGCGCGCGCCGAAACCTCATGCGCAAGACCGGGCTGTTCGATCTCGTTGCCGGCTACGACATCCGCGAGCAGGCCTGCAAGCAGTTCGCCGAGGCCGAAGACGCAGAGGTAGCCGACAGCTACGAAGCCCTGCTCGAGGTGCCCGGACTCGACGTCATGGTCATCTCGACAGGCGCCAAATTCCACGCCGAGCAAACCCTGGCGGCCTTGGACAAGGGCCTGCACGTCTTCGTGGAGAAGCCCCTGTGCTCCACACCCGAGGAGATGCACGCGCTTATCGAGGCGCAGAAGCGTACCGGCCTCGTGGTGGGCGTGGGACACACCGATCATTCGAGTTGCGCCGTTTCCCTTCGTTTCAAGGAGATGATCGATTCGGGAGCGTTGGGCACCATCGCGACCTTCGAGAAGACCACCGCCCACAGCGGGGGGCTCAAGCAAAAGGCGGACGAATGGCGGTCCGATCCCAAGAAGAATCCGGGCGGCATGCTCTTCCAGTGCGGAGTGCACGGACTCCACGAGCTCATGTTCTACTTCGGCCCCATCAAGAGTGTCTCGGCCCGCATGCGATACGACGTGCATACCACGCCCACGGCCGACACGGCCCACTGCCATCTCGCATTCGAATCCGGCCTCATCGGTTCGCTGAACGCGTACCATGTCACGCCGTACCGGCACACCTTCTCCATCTTCGGCACCCGAACGAACCTCTACCGGGAGGATACCTATACCGAAGAGGGCACGCTCATCTACACCCAGACCACGCACATGGACGGCGAACCCGAACCCAAGGTGCCTCTGCAGATCGAAGACGCCCAGAGCAGCAAGGCCAACACGGGCAACCTCGAGAGCTTCTACAAGGCCGTGACCGGCAAGGGAACGCCCTACCCCTCGCTGATCGACGGAGCGCGCGCGGTCAACGCGGTGTTCGCCGCTGAAACAAGCGCCAAGACAGGCAAACCCGTGGAGATTCCGCAGCTCTGAACTCGAGAACGATGTCGCCCGGGCTGCCGTCTCTGACCTCGCACAGCAAAGGCCATTCATGTCGCTCCCCCTCTTTCCGGCTCCGCAGCACATTGAGCTGGATTCCGCCACGGCCGCCGCACGGCTCGAACCGCGAGAGCTTCTCTGCCACCCGTCTCAGCACGAGCGCGTGCAGGCCTTCCTGGCTGCGATGCAAAAACAGCTGCGAGCGTCGGCGCCTTCCTCCAGCGCTTCCCCACAGGGCACGCCTCACGTGGCGGAGGCAGCGCCACCTGCCCGCGTTTCTGGAGCTGGCCGGAGACAGCGGACGCGCGGCTGGCCGAGAAGGGGCTGGTCGCTGCAAGCCAGCCCCGGCGCGTACGCCTCCAGGTGGGCGGGTTCGCCCAACTCGCGTTCACGCGCTTGCGCCTGGAGACACTGGAGGGCACGCGTCTGCCGCAGGCCGTGCTCGACGTCGGCGGCGAAGTGCGCGATCCCGAACACCTGCTCGCCTTTGATCGGCGATTCGCCTCCTTCAATCGCGTCGATCTGATGTCGAACTGGCTGAGTCTGGAGCCCCTGCCCGAAACCTACGTGATCGTTTCGTTCTAAGGACAGCCCATCGCAAGTAGGTGTGCGCGTGGAGCTCGCACAAAAGCTCCAGCGCCACGCCCGGGTCGCGCGCCGGTGCAGGTACGCGACCAGGTCCCAGCCGCACGGGTAGAGGTCGTTGGCCACGTCCGTGAAGTGCAGGTTCTCGTTGCACCGGACCACGGGGACGTCGACCGCGTCCAGCAGCGGCTGGATGCGGTTGGGCCAGATGCCGATGAGAACGAGCCCTGCGCACGCTTGACACCGCGCGTTACGGTGGCATGCTAACCGGGATGCGTAGGGACTTCAGGAGACGCAGACATGACGAACCGCTATGAGGCAAACACCGCCTTCGGCTGGCCGAATACGTTCGACCCGTACGACAAGGGGTTGGCCATCGAGGACGTCTGGCCCAGCCTCTACATCGGGGCCGCGCGGGTCCCGGAGCTGGCGCGCAAGGCCGGGGCGCTCCCGTGGGCCAAAGCGGCGGTCGACCAGTGGAAGCGCGAGGCCGACAGCGTGCTCGCAGAGTCCCCTGCTTTCGTGCCGGGCAGGACCAGCGGGCGCGGCTACTTCGACGAGAATTTCCAGCACCTCCGTTTCGATCCGTTTCAGAGCGAGACAGTCGCCAGCCCCTATGCGGCCAAGGTCCGGCCGCACGACGAAGAGACCCTCGCGTCCTGGCGGCTCTACAGCCACGAACGCCTGCGCCGGCTCATGAGCAGCCTGGCGTTTCTCCATCATCTCACCGGCGACGAACGTTACAGCCAGTGGGTCTGGCAGGGCCTGCGCTCGGCAGCGCTCGAGCTCTACGCGCCGGAGAACCGGCCCGCAGACGGCGGGCGCTTCTCGGTCGTCTACGGCGGGCTCTACGAGGCGCAGTCCGCGCTCCAGCTCGTGCAGACCCTGGCGCTCGTGGCTGACGCGCCGGGCGCGGATGCGGCCGTTCGCGAAGCGCTCGAGGCAAACGCCCTCACGCCGATCGGCGAAGCGCTCAGCGGCTGGATGAAGCTCATGGACGCGCACAACATGACCTGCTGGTCCATGGCCGCGCTGGGCGCGTTGGGGACGCTTCTCGGCCGCGACGACTGGCGGACCGAGGCGCTCCAGGCCGAGCGGAACGGACTGGGGACCCTGCTGGAAAGGGGCTTTCCCCGTTCGGAAACGGACAACCAACCCGACGGCTTCTGGTTCGAGACCTCCACGTTCTACAACTTCTACGCCTGCATCCCGCTGATCGCGCTCTACGACCTGGGTCGGGAGCACGGCGTGGTCACCCCCGACATGCGCGAGCGTTTCGAGAGCATGTTCGCCGGCCCGCTCCATCTGGTCGACGAACACCTGCGCTTCGTCACCATCGGCGACCGTCTCTGCGCGGGCTACTACTCGATCGCGCAGATGCGGCACTTCTACGAATACGCCGCCGGCCAGGTGGATGAAGGGCGCTACGGCCCGGTGTTGGCCCTGCTCTACGAGAAGAGCGGTGCGCCGCGCAATTCCCTGAGCGCGCTCGCCTACGGTCCGGACGAACTCCCGCCCGCATGCGAGGCGCCCCGCCAGAGCGCCCGGCTCAGCGCTGCGCGACTGACCGTTTTCCGCAAGCCAACCGAACGCGGTCAGATCACGCTCTGGTTTCTCGTGGGCGAAGAGAACCACAGCGGACAGGGCCACCACCACCACGACAAGCTCTCGATTTCCCTCCACGCATTCGGCGAGGTGATCGCCTCCGACCCCGGCCTGCCCCACAAGCACCGGTTCCTGTCGAGCACGTTCCTCCACAACACGCTCCTGCTCGATGAACGGTCCCAAGGCACCTTCGAATGCCTGGAGTTCGCGGCCGACCTCGAGGCGGACATCCCGTGGGCGTACGGCCGCAGCCGCGGGAACCGCGACGGCGCGCGCGGCAAGTTCTTCGAAGGACTCGTGAAACGCGGGCACGACGTGGAGGCCGGCGTGTACGACGACGCCGTGCTGGAGCGGATGGTCTTCTTCGATGCGCCGTTCATCGCCGTATCCGACCGGTTCGACTGTCCGACCGACCACCGGCTCGGCTTCGTCTTCCACGCCAACGGCAGCCTGATCGTGGACGCCGACCCGGCTCCCGCTGCGTCGACGCTCGACCTTCCGCCCCTGCCCGACCGGGAGCCCCTCGATCACTTCTTCGAACGCACGCGCACGGAGCCGCTCCAGCGGATCGTGGCCGACTGGCGCGTGCGCGCGGACGTATGGCTGCGCATGGTCACGGTCTGCGAAGAGCCTTTCGAGGCCATCTGGGGGCGGACCACGGGCAATCCCCGTCCGGCCACGCGCGGCACCGTCTTCCTGCGCACGCCCGGACGCGCCGTGCGCTACGCAACGGTCTTCGAGCTCCACGCGGGCACGCCGCAGCTCGAGACGGTGACCTTCGAACCGAACGGCCTCTGCGCACACATGCGGAAGGACGCGGATCGCAGGTACACGAGCCAGAAGATCGGCTGACCGGCCCGCGCTTGCCTGGGTCGCCCCCCGGGAGGTGTCGCTCAGCAGGGCCGCCGGGTCTTGGGGAGGCGCAGCCCCTCTGGCAAGCGGACCCGCGTTGGCAACATACGCGACCGCGGGACGGAGTGGCCCGGGAAGGGCCGCTAGAAGCCGTGCTGATTGAGGAAGCTGTGCCGTCGGTCCCGCTGCTGACGCCGACCGCGTGTTCGCAGCCGCAGAACGCGGCCGC
>CAZBZG010000299.1:0-5578 GCA_964496245.1 uncultured Planctomycetaceae bacterium
GTGGGCATGGGGCAACCCGCGCATGCCCACCCAAGGGTGGGCATGGCACCCGAGCCCAAGGGCGGGGCCCGAGCACAGGCTGCCCTCTCTTTGGTTCTTTCTCTGGGCAAGCAGAGAAAGAACGAAACCGAAAGCCTCCCACCAACCAACCCCCAAACGAGATGCGTACCACATCCGCCGAAGAGCGGGTGGCATGCCCACTCCGAGGTGGGCATGGGGCAACCCGCGCATGCCCACCCAAGGGTGGGCATGGCACCCGAGCCTTCATCTTCGGAGGGGTTCGCGCGTCCCGCGCCAACGGCCAATGCCCAGCAGCCAATCGCCCCTTGAAAAATCCCAACCAAAACCATGGAATTCCCTTGCGCCGTTTCTCCCCCTTGCATATAAATGTTCACTTCAGAGAACGTTTGCGCCTCTAAACAGTCGTTCGAGGCCTGGAAAGCAGGGGCGAACGTGCTGCGGGTGGCTGAGAATCCAGTGCAGCGGTTTCCCGAGGGACGGGCCCTGACGGACGATCTGGGTGCGTGGTGCGTGGCGCATGCCAAGCCGCGGCAGGAGAAGCGTCTCGCGCACGAACTCGCCAGCCGCGAAATCCCTTACTATTTGCCGCTCATGGAGAAACGCGTCCGCCGGCGCGACAACGGCAAGCTGCGCAAGACCTGGATTCCGGTGTTCTCCGGGTATGTGTCGTTTGCGGCTGACCCGGAGATCCGCTTTGAGGTGCGAACGAGCGCTCGGGTGGCCAAGCTGCTCGAAGTCGATGATCAGCAATCCTTTGTGCATGAACTGGCCCAGGTGCAGCAGGCGCTCGAGAGCGGGGTGAGCTTTGAGGTCACCGCCGCCTTTGGGCCAGGCGAGCGCGTGCGCGTGCGCTCCGGCCCCCTGCTCGGGCTCGAAGGCGAAGTGGTGCGCTTTCGCGGCAAGAGCCAGTTCCTGGTGAAGGTGAATCTGTTCCAGCAGGCGGTAAGCGTAGAGATCGACGAGACCTGCCTGGAGCGCGCATAGACGGCCGAGCCCGAGGGTTCTGCCGCGTAACAAGTTGTCATGAAGCGCTTTAGGCGAACCGCCCGGTGCCGCCGACCGGGCTGCGGTGTGTCTGGGCGGGGTTTTTGGTCTTGGCTGTTGGCGCATGGGGCGCGGCGCTGGCTGGGGACGGCTGAGGAGGACCTGGCGGCTGCGCAGTCTCTGCTTGCAGCGGGACATTACGCCCAGTCGTGCTTTCTCTGGGACTTGTCCGCCGAAGCCGAAGCCGAAGGCGGAAGCCGGGAAAGAACAACCCAAAGCCCGCGCGAGCCAACCCCCAAGCAAGGTACGTAGGCGGCCCGCCAAAGGCGAAAGCCGATAGCGATCCCGCCACCGACGAAAACCGAGCAGCCCCGCGCTTCCTGAGACCTCCATGCGCATCTACAAGTACATTCGCCCCATCGCGCTCGTCCTGATCGACATGGCCATGGTGTCGGCCGCGTACTGCGCCGCCTTCTGGCTGCGGCTGGAGGTGGGGGACAGGGGGCTCGAAGAGGACCATGTCGAAACCATCCGGCTGACGCTGCCGTGGCTGCTGGGCATCCGGTTCCTGTGCGGGTTCCTGGTGCGGCAGTACACCTGGTCCTTCCGCCACGCCAGCCTGCCCGAGGCCGTGGGCCTGGTCAAGGCTGCGGTGGTGGGAACCGCCATCTTCTTTGCCATCTTCCACCTGGGCCAGGCGGTCAAGCCCCTTCCACCGCGGTCGATCTATCCTCTTGAATTCGCCCTGAGCCTCATGGGCATGGGGTTGATCCGCTTCCTGCCGCGGCACCTCTACCAGCAGTACCTCAGACGCAGCGTGCGCCTCGGCCCGAACGGCGAGTCGCGCATGCGTACGCTCATCTACGGCGCGGGCGGCACGGGCGAGCTGCTCCTGCGCGACATCCTGCGCACGCACATCTACCCCTACCAGGTGGTGGGCTTTGTGGATGATGCGCCGAGCAAGTGGAACACCTCGATCCACGGCTGCCGGGTGCTGGGCGCAGCCCGGGACCTGCCCGACCTCATCCGCAAGCACAGCGTGGACAAGGTGCTGGTGGCCATCCCCGAGATCCAGGGCGCGCGTTTGCGCGAGCTCGTGGACCTGTGCAGCGGGCACCACGTCCGGTTCAAGCTGGTGCCGTCCTTTTCGGCCATGGTGGCGAGCGGCGATGCCGGGCCGGTCACCCTGCAGGATGTGGAGCCGGAAGACCTGCTCGACCGGCATGCGGTCACGTTCGACCACAGCCGCATGGCCACCTTCTTTGTGGACAAGACCGTGCTCGTCACGGGCGCAGCCGGTTCGATCGGGTCCGAGCTCTGCCGCCAGATCGTGGCGCAGGGCGCCAAGCGGCTCGTGGCGCTCGACATGGACGAGAACGGGCTCTACTTCCTGCGGCTCGATCTCCAGGAGCGGGCACCCAGAATCTCGCTCCGATTGGAAGTCGCCAACATCCGCGAAGCCGAACGCATGGATGCCGTGTTTGCCGCGTACCGGCCGGACATCGTGTTCCACGCAGCCGCGCACAAGCACGTGCCCCTCATGGAGTACTGCCCGGCCGAAGCGCTTCGGAACAACGTGCTCGGCACGCGCAACGTGGCCCGGAGCGCGGACAAGCACGGAGCCGAGCGGTTCGTGCTGATCTCCACGGACAAGGCGGTCAACCCCACGAACGTGATGGGCGCGAGCAAGCATCTGGCCGAATGCATCGTGCGCGATTTCGGGCAGAGGAGCGAGACGCGCTTCATGGCCGTGCGCTTCGGCAATGTATTGCGATCCAACGCCAGCCTGGTGCCCATCCTCCAGCGGCAGATCGCGCGGGGCGGGCCTGTGACCGTGACCCATCCGCGCATCACGCGCTACTTCATGACGCTGGACGAAGCCGTGGGCCTGGTGCTCGTGGCTGCTGTACAGGACGAGGGCACGGTCTGCGTGCTCGACATGGGCGAGCCCGTGAGCATCGACCGGCTCGCGCGGCAGCTCATCAGCCTGACCGGCCTCATCCCGGACCAGGACATCCCCATCGAATACACCGGCCTGCGGCCGGGCGAGAAGATGTACGAGGAGCTCTTCACCCGCAACGAGCGCCTGACCGAGTCGTCCCACCCCAAGATCCGCATCGCGCACTGCCCGGATGAAGGCGGGACCCTGGACGATTTGCTCGCCGACGTGCAGGCGGTCGCCGCCACAGGCGACCGCGACCGCGTGCGGGAGTTCCTGATCCGCACCGTGCCCGGCTACGAACCGGCTGCGACGCAACAGCACGGTTCGGAGGGGCGCGCTTCCGCGCGTCCGCCGCGTTCCCCGTCCGGTCCTGATTTGACCACGAAGGACACGAAGCCATTGTAGCCCAGGCACTCTTGCCTGGGGCGGATTCCCTGAGGCGCTGCACAGGCAGGAGTGCCTGTGCTACATGGTGCACGGCCAATCATGACTGCCACTCCCGACCAGAAAACAGCCCGCGAGAGCCTGCGCGACTACCGGATCCTGCACGAGGTGGCGCAGGACGGGAACGTGAGCCAGCGGGACCTCGCCAAGGTCTCGGGCCTGAACCTCGCCACCATCAACCAGATCCTCAAGCGCCTGGTGCGCAAGGGGTATGTCAAGACCCGGCGGATCAACGCGCGGCGCGTGGCCTACTACCTCACGCCCCAGGGCTTCAGCGAGAAGATGCGCCTGGTCCTGAGCTACACGCGCCAGACCATCAGCTTCTTTGCCGCCGTGCGCACGCTCGTCAACCAGCGCCTGACCGAGCTCAAGGAGGAGCGCGACATCCGCACGGTCGCCATCGCCGGCACGGGCGAGCTGGCCGAGGCCGTCTTCCTGTCCGTGCAGGAGCAGGGCCTGGACCTCGTGGCCGTGCTCGACGGCCTCGGGGGACATGACCCGATTTGCGCAGCAAATCGGGATCGTGTCCCCCGACAAGAGGGCCAGGCAGACTGGCTGGGCGTTCCGCTCACGTCCATGGACGAGGGCCTGGACGCCCCGGCCGACGTGCTGGTCGTGACCGTGCCAGGACTTTCGGCCCGCACGCGCGCAGCATTGGCTGCAGCCGGCGCGCACACCGTGCACATGGACGAGCTGCTCTCCGCGCGCCTGGCCGCGTTCGCCGAGCGCATCGGGCACGAGGCGTCCGGCGTGACGCTCGACAAAGGCCCCGCGCCCGCCGCAGCGCAGGCATGAACTGGGGGGCCGGGCGACATGAAGGGGACATGAGGGGGACATGACCCGGTTTGCGCAGCAAACCGGGATCGTGTCCCCGGACCAGGGCAAGAGAGCGGCGCTGCGCGCGGCCCGGGCCAGCAACGCCGACGACGAGCATTGCTACAGCCACGGCTGCATTGCCGTGGAGCCCGGCTACGAGCATTTGCTGCCGCGCATTCGAAGCGGCGTGCTGTAGGTCCGGGGCGTGCGGCAACGCCGCGGGGCGGCCCTTGACTTAGTCCGAAGCTTGGTTTAGGGTGATAGGTGGAAGAGGCCAAGGAGCCCGCGAACCGTGATATCCGTCAACATCCACCAGGCCAAGACCCACCTCTCACGCCTGCTCAAGCGGGTCCTGCTGGGCGAGGAGGTGGTGTTCGCCAAGGCGGGCAAGCCTGTGGCCCGTCTGGTGCCCTACAGGGAAGCGGATGCTGCGCGGGTACCCGGTCAGGACCGTGGCCGGCTCCACGTACCCGAGGATTTCGACGAGCCCCTGCCCCCGGACGTGCTCAGGGCTTTCGAGGGGTGAGCTTCTCCGTGTCTTTTCGGGCGAGCGTCCCGCATGCGGATCCTGCTCGACACGCACTGCTGGATCTGGTGGCTGGCCGAGCCCGAGCGTTTGTCAGCCTCGGCTCTGGATCTGATACGCGATGCTGGCAACACGATCCTGCTGTCAGCCGCCAGCTCCTGGGAGATCGCCGTCAAGTACGCGATCGGTAAGCTCCCCCTGCCCGAAGCCCCGGAGGAGTTCGTGCCCAAACGCTTGGCGCGCGACAGCATCACGGGGCTGGCAGTGGAGCACGTGCATGCGCTGCGGGTGGCGACTCTGCCGCTTCACCATCGCGATCCGTTCGACCGGCTCCTGGTCGCACAGTCCCAGGTCGAAGAGGCGCCACTGCTCACCGCCGACCCGGCGTTTGCCGCGTACGACGTGGAGGTGATCCCGGGCGCAGCCGGGTGACGCTGGCTGTCCCCCGATGGCGACGAACACGGACAGAGGCCACGACGGAGATGACAGACGTAACAGACACAGTCCCATCGCGCTTGCAGAACCTCCTCCCGGATCTCCTCCGCCGCTTTCCTGCGATCCGGGTGCTCTACCTCTTTGGTTCGCAGGCGGCCGGCCGGGAGCGCCCGGGCAGCGACGCGGATGTGGCTGTTGTCCTCGCCCCAGAGGGGCTGGGCGATCCGCAGACGCCCTTGCGCATCGGCGCTTTTCTGGGCCTGGTTCAAAAACCCGCGGATCCGGGTCACACATGGGACGCCGAGCGGTATGTAGCTCAGGCACTCTTGCCTGGGGCGGATTCCCTGATGCGCTGCACAGGCAGGAGAGGTAAGATGAGAAGGTAGATCGCAACCGTGGACGCGGGTGGA
>CAZBZG010000300.1:0-5569 GCA_964496245.1 uncultured Planctomycetaceae bacterium
GCTTCCCGCCTACGATGTGATCAACGCGCCCAAACGGCTGGGCGAGATGCTGGTCGTCGTGCCGGTCTACAACGAAATGCCGCACCTGGCCGACGTCCTCCGGACCATCCGGCTCTGCTGGGACGGGGACATCCTGGCCGTGGACGACCACTCCACGGACAACAGTCTGGACCTGTTGCGGATGATGGACAGCCTCCAGGTCATCCGCAACCGGCGCAACGCGGGCGCGGGCGGGGTGCTGCTGCGGGCCTTCCGCTTTGCCCGGAAGCATCGCTACCGGCACGTGATCACCCTGGACGCGGACGGCCAGCATTCGCCGTTCCTCATCCGTGACTTCGTGCACGCCATCGAGCCGCACTGCTGCGGCACGTGCCGCTGCCGGCACAAATCCGACTTCGTCTGGGGGTCACGGTACCTGCGGGGCCACGTGAAGCTCAGCCGCGCCTTCCAGGCACGGCAGGAAGTCAACCGCATCGTCACCCGCCGCCTCAACCACCTCACCCCGTACAAACTGACCGACGCCTTCTGCGGTTTCCGGGCGTACCGCGTGGACGCGGTCAGCCGGCTCGACATCACGGAGACGGGGTACGGCATGTTCCTGCAGATGACCCTGCAGGCGGCTCGTGCGGGCATCACCATACGGGAAATTCCGGTTCCGCTGGTCTACCTGGACAAAACGCGCAACTTCCAGAACCAGTTCGCCGACACGCGCACGCGCCTGGCCTACTACCACAGAGTCATCGACGAAGAACTCGCCCGTGAAGGCCACGCGCGCACCCAGCCGCAGTCCAGCCGCGCTGGGTCGCGCACGTGAAGCGCTTGCCTTGCCCCTGCGGGCGGTTTAGACTCGAGAGACGCCCACGGGCCGCACTGCGCCGGGCCTTTCTTCGGCGCGCTCCGCGCAGCCGGCCATCCGGCCGCCCCGAAAGGGTCTGACATCGTGCACGCGCCCCTCGATGCTTCCTCTGACCGATGCCGTTCCGCGGTCGTGTGGGCGGCGGCGATTACGGCGTTCGCGGGTTTCCTCCACGCACCGCATTGGCCGCTCGCCGAACTCGGCGTGCTCGCGGGCCTCGTGCTGGTGCTGGTCCAGCGCCTGCGCACGCGCAGCCGCCTGGTCGGCCTCCCGCTTGCCGCGCTCCTCCTGTGCGCGTGGTTCCTCCTGTCCCTCGCCCGCCGGGCCGGGCCGGCTGAAGCCAGAGAGATCGCCCAGCTCCTCGGGTTGTTCGGGGCAGCCCTCCTCCTCTTTCGCATGTGCCAGGGCGCAGCGCGTGTCCGCGTGGCCCAGGCGATCGTCTGGGGATGGGGGCTCTGCGTACTCTGGGCCTGGGGCCAGCTCCTCTCCGGCTCGCCTCCTCCAGGCATCGGTGGTTCGCTCGGCGCGCGCGCGCTCTTCAGCGTGGTCATCGCGGCCACAGCTCCGCTCGCGCTCGTCATGACCGCTCGCCTTCTGCCGCGCCTGCAGGGCGTGCCGACCGCTCTCTTCCTCGTGGCGGGCGGCTTCACGATCCTCTACCTTCCGGGATTCGTCCTTCTGGTGGCCGCCGCGCTCGGCACATCGGTCTTCTGCCTGCACGGCCAGGCCCGGCGCGCGGTGCTCGCGGCTACATGCCTGCTCGTGCTGCTCGTGGGCGGCGGCCTCACGCCCTGGTCGAACCGCCAGCACCTGGTCGAGAGCGTGCGCCTTCGCGGCCCGGACGGCAAGCCGCGGCGCTGGGTCCTGGAACTCCGGGCAGCTCTCAACGCCATGCAGGACCGCCCCCTCCTCGGCCACGGAGCCGGCCGGTACCAGGCCACGGTCAGCGCGGGCCGCTACCGGGGCTTCCTGCCCGAGGCCCGCGAGAACGTGGTGGAGCGGGGCACGCAGTGCGGGTACCTCGTGGTGGCTGTAGAACATGGCGTCTTTGCCGCCGTTCTGGTCTGCTACCTGTTCTTGGCAGCCGCGTACCGAGCCATACGAAGCGCGGACGCGGAGAACCCGCTGGCACGTGCGCTCGGCCTGGCGTTGCTCCTCTTCGCAGGGGGGGCGGTTGCGACCCACTTGCTCGTACAGGGCGCCGGCGTGCTCGTGGCCGCATGCCTGGGACTGGCCTCGGCCGCGGGGCAGCCGCAGCACGCGAAAGGCGCTGCAACCTGGGTCCGCTGGTTGCCTCTACAGGCTGGAGCACTCGCCGGGCTTGCAGCCGTGGCCATGGCATTCGGTCTGCTCGCAGACTCGTCGGGGGACGAGGCTCCCGCCACGGGCCAACAACCGACCGGTCGGGCCATCGTGATCGAGGCCGAATCCGCGGTGTCCCTGCCTCCGCTGTTCCGGCGTCGCGCCGATCCCCTGGCCAGCAACGGCGCCGCCCTGGAAGCCCGGGACTCCGGGCCCCAGCACCGGTCCGAGGCCGAGGCGGTCCGGTATCCGGTACGCGTCAAGGACGGCGGGACCTATCGCCTCTGGCTGCGGGCGTGGTGGCGGGACGGGTGCGGCAATTCAATGGCCGCAGCTGTAGGCGATTCCGGACTCGCACTCGTGGGCAACGACGGCACCTACGGCGTATGGCACTGGGTGGCCGGCCCGGTCTTCCGGCTGGCCCCCGGGACCTGCACGCTGGCCCTGGTCCCGCGGGAGCCCGGTGCGCGCGTGGATCAGATCGCGCTCGTAGCTGATCTCGACTTCTATCCCACAGGCCTCTTCTCCAGCGCGGGTCGCATGCGGCCCGCGCCGAGCGGCGCTCCCGACGCATCCGCCGCGCAGCACTGGCCGCGCGTCACCGCGCAGGGAAGCGCCCCCTTTCGCATCGGCCTCGGCGGCGCCTACTGTGTCGGACCCGAAGTGTTCACGCTCAACCTCGGTCTCCCGTACACGCGCCTCCAGCAGAACGAACTCTTTGAGGCAAAGGCACTGGCCGCCTACGACGTGGTCTGGGTCGCAGGCCCCCAGCGCCGGATTCCGGATGTCTGGCAGGCACTATACGACTACGTGCTTAACGGGGGGACGCTCCTCTTCGAGGTGCCCGACCGTCTCCGCGGGTATCGACCGCAACCGCAGGACCTGCTGGCCCCGTTCCAGGGGTTCGTCCGCTACCCCGCGTCCCGCGGGCTGCAGGTAGAGGCGGGCGATTCTCGTCTCTTCCGTGGCCTGAACGGCCGGGTGCCGATCGAACGGTCGGTCTGCTACTGGGATCTGCGCGGGAGCGATCCCGAACGCCGCTGGGAGCCCCACGGCCGGGTGCTCCGCTACGGCCGGTTCGTGGGCCCGGCCCTGCTCAAGAAGGCACTCGGCAAGGGCCGGATCTACCTCCTTCCCTTGCCGCTCGGTTTCATCTCGCTCCGCGCCCAGCGGGACCTCGATCCGGTGGCCCGCAGCGTTCTGCGCGACGCCGTGGGCGATCGGTATGAGCCGCTCTACACGGATCTGGCCTGGAGCGCTCCAGCCGCAGGTGCGATCCATTTCGCCGACGACTTCATGCGACGCAGCGGGGAGGGCCGCGCCTGGCAGCGCGAGACCGGTGCGTTCTTCCTGACGGGCGGCCGCGCGCACGATCCGCTGGCCTTCGCCCTGAAGGCCACCGGCGGGGCCTCGGCCGTGACCGGCAATCCGGGCTGGCGGGACTACCGCGTCTCCGCCTCCGTGCTGGCCGAAGAGGGCGAGGCCGGGGTGTGGCTCACGACCTCTGGGAAGCGGCGGTTGGCGCTGACCTTTGACGGCCAGAAGCACCGCCTCAAGCTCACAGCACGCCAGAACGAGACCGAGCGTCTCCTGCGCGAGGCGCCGACGCCGGAGCCCAACCGCGGCTGGCGTCGCCTCTCCCTGTTCCGCCGCCACGGCGACTGGCAGGCCTGGATCGACGGACAGCGTCTCTTCAGCGCGCCCGCACACGGAGAGACGGCAGCCGGCCGGTTCGGCGTGATCGCACCGGCAGGCACGTGCTACTTCGACGACGTGCGCGTCTCCGAGGTGGGGGCCCTGCTGCCGGGACGGGACTGCGTCATGGGCGAGGAAGGCAGTCCGCGCACTGAAGCGCCCTTCACGTCGGGGTTGGAGCCGCACACGGTCTACTCGCCCCTCTGGTTCCTGCGGCCGGACCCGAACGGTCGCCACGCGGTCCATGCGAAGCTGCCCACCTTCGGCCCAGCCGACTTCTGGTTCGACGGCGAACGCATGGGGTGGATTCCGCCTGGTCCAAACGGTTCGCTCGTGGGTCTGCCCCGCGGCCGCAGGCCCCAGTCCCATCTGGCCGTCCGGACCCCGCTGTGGCAGGACTACACCTTTGGCGCGCGGCTCACCGACTGGACGAGTACAGGGGCCGAATGGCAGCAGCAGCCGCGCTGGTCCTGCGACCCGCAGTGGGTCTTCCTGGGCGTGCAGACGGTCCGGCCCAGCGTACTCTGGTATCGCCGGCCGCTTCAGCCGCCCTATGCGCTCTACGTGCTGGCCGCGCCATCGGCCGAGGGCTATCCAGCACGGCGGGAGGTGCCGCGGGGGCTCAACCTGGTCCTGGCGGGCAACGGCAGGGATCTCGCCGGCGCTTTCACGATTCGCGTGGGCGCGGCCGACGCCCAGGGATGCGTCCTCCAGCAGGGGGAGCGGCAGCTCGCGCACAACCGCGCGGTGGGGCTGCCCCAGGGCGGACACGCCATGCACCACCGCTGGTTCGAGCTGCTGGTTGTGGTCGAGCGCCAGCGGATCCGTTTCTCGTTCGATGGACGACGCGCGTTCGACGCACGGCTCGCAGAGCCAGTCCCGCCGGGCCGCGTGGGTTTCTGGACGGAGAACAACGCCGTGCGTGTGGCACGTGCCGCCCTGTCCCTGGCGCCCGAGTAGAAAGGACCACTCGCATGTCGAGAGCCCGTCAATGCCGAGCAAAGGAGATCCCATGAATCCTGCCGTACAGGAACGGCTTCCCGCGTTTGCCGCAGCGTGCCGCAAGGCGGCCGACCTTGGCCTCATGCAGTGCAGCAGCGGCAACATGAGCTGGCAGGTGGACACCGAATACGCGCTCGTCACGGCCAGCCGTTCCTGGATGGCCGAACTCACGGTGCGCGAGGTAACCGTCTGCCGCCTGGCTGACGGCACCGTGCTTGCGGGCAATCCGCCCTCGGTGGAGAGCCGGTTCCATTTCGGGATTCTCCGCGCACGCTCCGATGTGAACGTGGTGCTCCACTTCCAGAGCCCGGCGGCCACGACCCTGGCCTGCGGCGACCCGGAGAAGATCGAATACCGCGTTCTGCCCGAGGTGCCCTTCTACATCGGGCAACCGGCCGTGGTGCCGTTTCTGCTGCCGGGCACCACGGAGTTGGCCGAGGCCGTGATCGCCGCGCTCGCAAAGCACGATCTGGCCGTGCTCCGCAATCACGGGCAGGTGGTGGTGGGGCGGGATCCGGACGACGCCATCCAGAAGGCCGTGTTCTTCGAGATGGTCTGTCGGATGCTCCTCACGAGCCGCGCAATCCGCCCCCTGCCGGCCGATGCCATGGAAACCCTGGAAGCCATGGGCCGGGAGCGCACCGGCAAGGTCTGAAACGGGGCTTGGTTCAATTCCGGGTAACACTCGGTGAGAGCTCGGGTGCCATGCCCACC
>CAZBZG010000301.1:0-5554 GCA_964496245.1 uncultured Planctomycetaceae bacterium
AACTCCCACGGCCGCCGTGACCCGGTTGCAGCCCCGATTTCGCTTTGCAGCGCTGTCATCGCCAATTCACAGTTGCATGCCTTTCGTTCCGGTGGTAAACTGATAGGCACCGGAATCCCGGGAACCCCGGAATGAGGGTCGAATTTATGAAACGCTGGAAATCCTGGCTGTTCCTGCTTGGTCTGCTCGGGCTGCTGGCGCTGCTCGATAGGCAGCTCTGGGCAACGGCCCGGCTCACGCGCTACGTGGGACGGTACACCGGTCTCAGCGGGGCGGTGGACGATGCCGTGCAGAGTCAGTTCGGGGAGCACATGGAGTGGAGCCGGATGGAGGAGGATCTCGCGCGGGCCGAGACCCCCGAGGACTACGGTGCTCTGCTGCAGAAACTCTCCGAGCACCTCGGATCCATGGGGCGCACCCAGGACCGGGTCGCGCTCATGGAAAAGGCGGTCGTGCGGTTCCCCGGGGCGTCGAACAAGCCGCTGCTCGCGGCGCATACGTTGTTGGCCAAGCGGTACGCCAAAGCCGGCGAACGGGAGAAACTGCGCGAAATCCTGGACCTCTTGGTCCCCGTGGCCGAGGGACCGCCCATCCGTATGCCGCTTCTCAAGGACATTCTTGACTGGGCCCACGCCGGCGGTCTGGACGCGTTCGTGGAACGGTTGGGTGAGCGGGCGCATGCACTGCCCGGACTGCGAGCGGACGAGCGGCTGGACCTGCTCGCCGTGTTGCAACGACACTACAGCGAGACGGGAGACGACGGCAAACTGGCCGCGCTCGCCGCGATCCAGGAGGCCTATACGCAGAAGGCCAGCATCGCCAAGCTCGTCGAGCGCCGACAAAACGAGATCCGCAGGCGGCTCAAGCAGAAAGAGTGGGACGAGGCCTTGCAGGAGGTGGCCGACACCATGAAGGCCTATCCCGCCTACGCCGACATGTTCTTCGGCCTGGGCCACGCGTTGGCCAAAGCTGCGGTTCGTCGGGGCGACAAGAAGATGGCCGTCAGGATATGGGATTGCTTCCAAGGGGTGTCGCCGCCGGCCCAGGAAGGCCGTGCGCGGAAGGCGGCCCATGAGATGGCCCGAAATCTTCTGCCGTTCGTGCTCCAGGCGGTTGCCCCGGACGCGTTCGTGCCGACCGCCCAGAAGGCGCTCGAGCGGTATCCCGGCCTTCGGAACCGGTATGGCCACTACATCGAAGGGGAAGTGTGGGTGCGGGGCGAGCAGGAAGGCCCCCCCCCCAAGCTGCTCTACGTGCTCCGTTTCCAGCCTGACGCGTCGATGACGCTTGACGGCAAGCTGGACGAGCCGGTTTACGGAGAGCTCGATCCGATGGACGGGCCGTTCTGGTTGCACGCCGGCACAAAGGCGCCTCTGACGGAAGCGGGCGAACTCAAATTGAAGGCCAAGCTCTTCTATACGAAGACCCATCTCTGGATGGGCATCGAGTCGCCGGAGCCGAACATGCGCGGTCTGCAGGCCGGCGAAAGGGGCGGACGCGTGAGCGAGCCGTGGAAGAGCGACTGCATCGAGTTCTACCTCGATAGCGACCGCGCGTTCGGTCGCTATCAGCAGTGGATCGTGAACGCCAACGGCGGTTACGAGCACCTCTTCCTGAAGAACGCGGGCATCGAGTACACGGGGCGGCGCGAGAAGCGCAAGGCTGAAGATCCGATTGAGACAGCGGTGACCCATCAGCGGGACGCGTATACGCTGGAGGCGCGCATCCCCCTCTCTCTGCTTCCCCTCGAACCTCCCTTCTCAGGGCGGCTGATGAACGGCAACCTCCGGCGCCTGCGCCCGACCGGCCCCGGCATGGAGGCGCCCGAGCCCTACCGAAACGCCAGGCTGCTTACGATTTCGTGGACCAAAACCGGGCATGGGCACAACACGCACCGGTTCGCGTTCCTCCGGTTCGAATAGGAACGGGCGCTCCAGTGGTTCAGCCGCCCGTCCTGACCCGGTGGATGGCGTCTCCTGCCGATCCGAGACCGAAGAGGAGCCGCATCTCTGCCGCGCGCTCGAATTCCGCCTTGGGGCCGTGGAGATGCGTGCAGTGGGGCCAGCCATTGCCCCAGCAGTCGGCGCCTTCGGGGCCGCAGACGGCTACGTAGGCGGCCCCGTCGTAGGAACGCATGATCACGGCGCCGCAGGGCAGGTTCTCCCCCACGCTCCAGCCGAACGAGACGGCCTTCCCCGGGTTGAGCGGCAGGTTTGCGCAGCGCACGAGCCGGTCCTTGTCGATCCGGTGCTGGGTCAGGCGTTCCTGGCTGGAGAAGAAGGGGCTGAAGGTCTTGACGCAGATGGCGCCCAGATTCAGGGGGCCGAGGTTCTGCGCGGCCATACGCATGCGCACCCCGTCGCCCTCGGCCGTGACCGTGACGGCCAGCTTCTGATCGCCCTGCTCCCGAACATAGCTGAGCTGTGAGCTGTCGGACGCAGCTTCCCAGGGTGTGCGCCAGAACTCTTCCGGCCCATCGGGCCAGTCGTTGGCGCCGGCAAACGGGCCCCAGTGGCCCTCGGGCAGATCCACGACCCAGAGGCTATCGGGAAACCACGGCACGGAGATGCGAAACGTGGAGCACGCGTGCGCGGCGAGCTGGATCGGCGCCTTGCGGTAGAGGTTTTCGCGGATCTGTGCGCAAGGAGTCTGGACTGCGCCCGGGGGCTGCGCAGGCGCCGCTTCGTCGGACGGCGGCTGGTCGGCTGCGCAGCGGAAGCCGGTGTTGTACGCCCGCATGGCCGGCACCCAGCTCCAGCGAGCCGTCGCCATGTGCGAGTACGGCTGGCGGTGGAGCAGGCTCGAGCCGACCAAGCGGTGCATGTGGCGTTCCTCGGTCTTTCCGTCCGTGGCCACGGCCGGTTCGATGGTGCGCACGTACTGAAGCACGAGCCCCACCAGGTCTTCAACGCCGAACGGCCCGGCATGTTCCGGAAGACTGCCCACGGGGCGGCCGGCGTTGAGAGTGAGATTCCCGGAGGCCGCCACCTCCGGCCGCCAGTCATTGCCCCACGGGTAGAGACGTCCGTCGTGGCCGCGCGCAGCCCGCTCCCATTCGGCCTCGGTGAGCAGGCGCTTGCCCGCCCACGCGGCGTATGCCTCCGCATCCTCGGCGTTGACGCCCACCATGGGCCAGTGCTCCCGGTCGGGATCGGCCAGGTCGGCGACGTCGACCAGGTCGGTCCAGCCTACGCGCCAGCCGTTGTAGGGGATCTCGTAGTCCGTGGCGTCCAGGAACCGCCGGAACTGCCCGCGCGTGACCGGGTAGCGGTCGATCCAGAAGGCGGGCAGGTCGAGTTCCTTGCGATGGCTGTGGAAGTGGAGCATCTCGGGGTGGACGCCCGCCTCCCGGGCAGCGTCCTGCTTTTCTTCGGCCGTCATGCCGTATGGCACGCGTCCGGCGGGGATGTGGATCATGGGGCGGCTCCTGCGGGACCGGAAAGGCTCATGATACGGAGCGACGGCCCGGGATGCCATTGCGAAACCCGCACGGCCTGGCACAGGCCGTGCGGACGGGGCCTGGACGATTTTCTGCTGAGACCGGCTTGACAAAGCAGGGGCGTGTAGTAAGCTTGTCATAGATATACAAATGTCCATCATAGATGGATAACAGGGAGGCCTTCATGGCAGGCGGCGAACCGGTCCAGGCCCTGATCCGCGGGCTCGACATTCTCGAGGCGGTCAACCGCTCGGACCGTGGTCTGAGCCTCGCCGAGATCGCCTCGGCCACGGGCCTCAAGACCACGACCGCCCACAACCTGGTGCGCACCCTCATCCTCAAGGGATACCTCGTCAAGCAGACCAAGCCCGTGCGGTACCGGACCGGCGAAGCGCTGCAGGAACTCGTGCGCGAATCGTGCGAATCCTCGCTTCTGAAGCGCAGCGCTACGGTCCTGCGCTCGCTCGTGCAGCGCGAGCCCAAGGCTGGCGTGCTGCTCTCCGAATACCTGCGCGGGGAAGTGCTGGTGCGGCTGCAGGTCCATCCCGAGCGGCCGGGCGTGGTCCAGCGTCCCCACGGACGGACCATGCATCCGTACGGCAGTGCCTCGGCACTGCTCCTGCACGCCTACCTTCCGGCCGTGGAACAGCAGGCCTTCATGGAGCGTCATCCCTTCTGGGAGCACGGCGCGCACATCTGGAAGACCGAAGACGCGCTCCACACGGCCATGGCCGAGACGCGCAAACGTGGCGTGGCCGTGCCCTGGAGACGGAAGAAACGCGGTGAATTCGCCGTGGCCGCGCCGGTGCTGCGGCCCAATCACGAACTGGTCGCCATTCTGGGTGCCAGCCAGCCGGCAGAGGGCCTCAAGGCTGACCGGCGTAGCGCCTTCATCGCCGCGGTGAAGGAGGCGGCCGCCGAGCTGTCGGCCGAATATTGATGCGCGCGGCCCGCGTGCGGACGGTCCGCATGCAGCAGGTCGCTCGCCATGCGAGACAGAGGCGCGAGGAGAGGTTCCATGATGCCCATCAAGGCGCGGGCCGTGTACATCAAGAAGGAGGCCAGCGAGGATCCGCGTTCCATGGCCCGGGTGGAGCGCATGCTGCCCTTCGTCCACCATGAGGGAACGGTCGAAATCCTGGACGACGAGGGCTGGCATGCGGTGGTGCAGGAGGAGCACCTGAATGGCATGCCGCGCCACGGCATGCAGAGCGAACGTATCGAACCCGTGGTCATGTTCAACCAGTACCTGTACCACCACACGTCCGCGGAGCGTGCGCGGCGGGAGAAGGAGTTCCCCGAACTCTTCCGCGGTCGGCTTCAGCACTACAGCGGCTACGGCGGCTGGGACTGGCGGCCGACGGGCGACGACGAATACCGTCGCAGGACAGGACTCGTCTGTCAGCCCGCGTACGCGATCCACTCGTTCTGGGGGTGCCACTTCCGCTGCGCCTACTGCAACCTCGGGCACGTGGCCAACGTGTACGTCAATTTGGAAGACTGGATCGAGCACATTGCCGCGGGTCTGGCCGACCTCAAGAATGCCCCCCACCAGACCCTGTTCCAGTGGGACAACGGCACGGACGTGGTCTGCTGGGAGCCCGAGTACGGCGGAAGCAAGCTGCTGGTCGACCTCTTCGCCCGTCAGCCGGACAAGCACCTCGAGCTTTATGTCGGCAAGAGCGATTACGTGGACGACCTGCTCGACTACGACCACCGCGGCCATACGACCTGCTGCTGGAGCCTCTGCACCGAGCCCCAGAGCCGGCTCATAGAGAAACGGAGCGCACCCATGGAGGCGCGCCTGGAAGCCGCGCGCAAATGCCAGGAGGCGGGGTACCCGGTGCGCATGCGTTTCAGCCCCATGGTGCCCACGGTCGGCTGGGAGGAGGAGGTGCGCCACATGATCCGGCGCATGGCCGAGATGACCGCGCCCGAGGTGCTCACCATCGAGCCGCTGCGTTTCTGCACCTATCAGGACGTGGTCGACCTGTTCGAACCCGGGGTGCTCGATCCGGAGTATGTCGAAGCCATGCGCACCCTGCCCGAGGGCACCGAGGAGTGGGAGGCGTCCGAATTTCCGGAAGACCTGCGGATCCGCATGTATCGCGTGGT
>CAZBZG010000302.1:0-5523 GCA_964496245.1 uncultured Planctomycetaceae bacterium
GATGGTGGGGCCGAAGCTGCCGTAGGTGTCCGGGTCCACGATCTGGTGCAGCATGCAGTTGGAGGGCGAGTCGGCCAGGCAGACCGAGACGCGGTCGTCCAGCGCTGCGAGCACGAGCGCGAGTGCGCCGCCCTGGCTGCCGCCCACGGCGGCCACCCGGCTCATGTCCGCCAGGTCGGGCCGGGTCGCCAGGTAGTCGAGCCCGCGCACCATGGCGCAGTACCACGACCACGCCACGTAGTCGTCGCGGCTCTCGATCGGCCCCCACCAGGGCTGGTTGAACGGCTGGTCGGGGTCGTCCGGTGCGTAGCCGCGGATCAGCGGTTGGATGTTGACGAACCGTTCGTCCGCCTTGATCTTGCTGCCGTAGACCCCGTCCGGTCCCTTGTTCACGCCCCAGCCCTTGGTGCCGGGATGGGATCCGATGCGTACGGGCAACGGCTTCTTCGCCTGTTTCGGCACCCAGAGCAGTGCCCAGATGCGCTGTTTGCCCCATCCGTTCATGGAGACTTCGTAGAGCTCCCACTTGGGCGTCTCGGGGAAGACGCGCTTGAGGTCGGGTTCGAGCGGAATCGCGCGGAGCGTCTCGAGCGTCTCGTCCCAGAAGGCCTTCATGTCCGGCTGGGCGTTGTATGTCGGCCTGTAATGCTGCCAGTCGTAGAGCATGCGGAAACGCTGGACCCAGAGGACCTGTCCGTCTCGCGCGCAGACGCGGCCGAACACCTCGCTCGCGCCGGGCTGGCTGAGCTCGACGGCAAAGGGGACCTGGTAGCCCCCCTTGTCGCCGTGGTGCTCGCCGGTCACGTCCACCCGCTGGTAGACGTGTCGCTGCCCCAGGGCGTGGCGGATGTCGAGTTCGCAGAAGCCGTCGAATCCCGCGCGGCCGAGCCAGCCAAAGGTCACGCGCGCGTCCACCTCGGTGTCCTGGTCCCAGAGGGCCCAGATGCCGGGGCACCGCTGCTCGTTCGAGCTCTTGACGACGAACGTGGGGAAGACGATCAGGTTCTCGGGATTGGCGAACGGTTCGCAGAGGAAGTGGAACCGGTTCGCGGCGAGTCCCTTGCACGTGAAGACCAGGGCCAGCCGGTTCTCGCCTTCTGGATCCTGGATGGTGCCCACCCGGACCTCGTCCTCCACGCCCAGGCTGTACCCGGATCGATGGACGATCACGCAGCCCTTGCTCTTTGTGGTGCCCGGCTTGTCGCCGTGGGTGACGTTCCGGCGGCAGCCGAAGCGTGCGCTCGACGGGGCGGTGAGGCGCACGGCCTCGACCTCGTCGCTGAGGAAGACCACGAGGTCGTGCTCGTCAGGCAGGTTGAAGCCCGCATAGACCTCGAAGCGGGGCAGCGTCCAGCCCGTGTTCACGCGCATGAGGTAGAGGCCGTCGAGCACCTGGCCGTTGCGGCAGAGCATGTTGTCGTGGGAGAGATTCGAGATCTGGGGGTACTGCGTGACGTAGGTCTTGCCGCGCCGAAAGAGCATGCCGCCGTAGGTCGCGCCCGTGTGCAGGAACTCGGCCCCCTTGACCTGGAGCGAGGTCCAGCCCTTGGGCACCTTGGCCTCCATGGAGAGGCTCTCGCTGGCGAACGTGAGCGTGCTCTTCTCGACGTGCCAGTAGTTCTTGCGTTCCTTGGGCTCCCGGCTCGAGGCGGATCCGGTCATGGCGAGGACTCCTGAAAGAATGAGGGTGGCGCGCGTGGCGGTTCGAGACATTGTGGTCTCCCAATGGCGGGCGGCGGTGTACACGGCGGCCTGGCCTTTCCTATACCGTCAGATCGTCTTCAATGCAAGCCGGAGGCGAGGCGAAGCGCGCGTGAGGACAAGCGGAAGGGCTTCAGAGCGAAGGGCGGTACGATCGACGCGCACAAATGCCCGGAAGGCACTCAGCCGGAGGTCACGTACTCGATGTGCGCGGCTGCGCCGGTCTCCAGGCAGGTGCGGATGACCATGAGGTTGAACGCAGGAGACGGGTAGGCCGGCAGGCTCTCCTCCTTCTCGTCGAGCAACCGGGCGCTCAGGCTGCGCAGGATCTCGCCGTCCACGGGCAGCGCCGCCCCGGTCGTCATCCAGTAGCGCTCGTGGATGGGGAGGATCCGCGTGGCCAGCCCCAGCACCAGGATCGCGGGGTTCCTGCTGAGCCCGCGATCCATGAGGAAGAGTTCCCGGTCCGCTAGAAGGTCGCGACAGACAAGACCGGCGTCCCCCACAGGTCTCTCTGGAATGAGCAGGGCGAACTGCGCGCGGTGGAGTGCTTCCTGGATGCGCGCCTCATCGCTTCCCGTCGGCGCCGGGTGAAACCGGGTGTGCGTGGTCGCCAGGTTCGTGCCATCCCGCCCCCAGTCGTGGAGGCAGCAGTCCATGAGCACGGCGGATGCGTCCAGGCTCTCGAAGACGAGTCGGTCCCCTTGGTGGAGCATGCCGAGTTCGCGCCCGACCTGCCGCAGGGCACGGTGGGGGATGTTGGACACCATGCGATCGCTCAGGTCCCGGAACGCGGCGCGCAACCGGCTGTAGTCCCCCACATCTTCTGCTGTGGGCGCAAAGCCGGCTCTTGTGGTTGGCATGGACAAGTCCTCCCGCAACGCCCCACCTCCCAAGCGCGAATGGTATGCAACTCCTGCCGAAAATGCAAGCCCCTGCGCAGAAGTCTCCGGGCTGGCGGACGAGGGGGCGGCAGGACGGAACTCTCTTGTGAGGAATTGGTTAGGCGGGTTCGAAGTCTCCTGCCAGCCAGCGCGCATCCACCTGGCCGTCGACCGCGCGCGGCGGGCGACAGCTGAACACGGAGTCGTAGAAGCGGCCCGGAGGCCGGCCGCGCGGCAGGTCTCCACGTACTCGGCGATCGGGTCGCGGTCCGGGCCGGGGGTGTCCGCATGGAAGTCGTGGGTCGCGGTTTCGAAGAGGCCGTAGCCATCGTGGTGGCGGGGCGTCAGCACCACGTAACGCATGCCAGCCTCCAGGGCCTTGTCCACCCACGGCTTGGCGAATTCCTTGGGCGGAGCGGGGCTGCTGCGAGGACAATCGTGGGCTTCTCCTTGCTTTCGGCATGTTCGCAGCGTAGACTGCCTGCAGCAGGCCATGCCCGTATGGCTTCGGCCTGGCGGACTCCGAGGATTGCATCCATGGCCGCGCTCGCAGCGGCGTTCTACAGCTTTGGTTCCTGCTCTCCGCTGGCCGATTCCTGCTGGAGCCTGCACACGGGCCCGGATGGCCGCGTCTATGCGGCCGCCTGTGTGGAGCATTCGCCCGGGCAGACCGCGACTGTGGTCCGGTACAACGATGCGACCGACAGCCTGGATCCCCTTTTCGACATGGACGAGGCCACCGGCGATCTGCGCGACAGCGGCCGGGCCACGCAGTGCAAGATCCACTACAGCTTCGCGCCCGCGGCCCGGTCGGGACTGCTCTATGCGGCCACGCACCTCAGCGGTCCGGCCAAGGGCGCGCGGTTCTACGACGCCTGGGCCGGGTGGCACGACGCAGCGCACGGCTTCCGCGGAGCGTATCTCGTTGCCTGGGATACGCGCACCGACGAAGTCGTGCGGTCGGAGCTCATGATTCCCCACGAAGGCTGCCGCTGCTTGTGCCTGGACGAGGAGCGCGAGCGGCTGTATGCCGTCACCTATCCGCGGGACCACTTCGTGATCTACGACCTCGCACGCCAAGAGCTGCGCGACGTGGGCCGCATCGGATCGGTCAACACGCAGGCGCTCTTCCTGGACCGCAAGCACCGGGTCTTTCTCACCAACGACCGCGGGCGGTTCGTGCGCTACGATCCCGCGGCTGACCGGCTGGAAGAGTTGCCGGTCCACATTCCCTACGATTGGTTCCAGGACGGCTGGCACGGCGTGCTCTACGATGCAGTGGCCGATCCGGAAGAGGATTGCGTCTACGCGGTGCCGTGGATGGTGGCGCCCCGGCTCATGCGCTACTGGCCGGCCGACGGCCCGCACGGTCGGGTCGAAGACCTCGGGCCCGTGACCCAGGCCTGTGATCGGCACCACCCGGTCTCCATGAGCCTCGAGCATGTGGGCGGACTCGTCTTCGGCTGCGACGGATGGCTCTACTTTGTCAAGGCGACCTGGTCGCCGGGGTCGGAACGGAACATGGACTTCCGCCACGCGGTAGATGTGCGTGGCGTGCTCATGCGCATGGATCCGAAGACGCTGGTGCAGGAAGAGGCGGGCGTGCTCGAACGGCCGGACGGATCGTCCGGCTATGTCTCGCGCGGTGCGCGCGACCGGCACGGGCACTTGTATTTCGGGCACGTGGGCAAGGTGCCTGTGGGGCTCTTCCGGGTGGCCATGCCTGCCGCGGCCCGGGCCGCGGACGCGCATCTGCCGCTGCGGCCGTGGGGATGAAGAGGGAGCAAGACCCGTGAAGCTGGAACTGGGCGCCAGAGGCCGCTTCGGGTTCGTGCGGAAGGGGCATTTCATCGCCATGCCCCTCTGCTTTCCGCGCGTGAGCGAACCCATCCCCCCTGAGGCGAGCCGCATCCGGGCGCTGAGCGCACCGTTGCACGGGTTCGTCTTCGGGTGTACGGCCGGGAGCGCGCCCCACGTGTTCGCCGCAGCGGTCAAGCCGCCGGGCGGCTATGTGGTGGACCTGGGGGTCGTGGACGCCTTCACCGATCCCGCGGCGGTCTTTGTCGCCGGCCAATCGCGGAAGGAGCGGCGGATCGTGGTCGCCGGGAATGGCGGCTCTGGCGCTGCCCTCGTCCACATGCCGATCGCCGGGTTCGGCAATGGCGTGCAGGAATGGGCCTTCCGCCGGCCGGAGATGGAGACGCTCGTCGCGCTGCCGGGCGAGCGCATGCGGTCGGCTGCGCTCCTCGCGTCTGGCGACAAGCTCCTCTGCGCGACCGAGAGCCGGATCTTAACGATCGACCTGGCTGGCGGATCGATCGCTTCTGCGTGCGATCTCCCGTCGTCCGCCTCGGATGTGCAGGCCCTGCTGCTTGTCTGCGACCGGTGCTTCGCGGGGACGCGTTCGGGGGAGCTTCTAAGCGTGGAGCAGGATCCGCTCCGGCTCCGCCCCGTGGAGGGAGATGGCGCAGGCTTCGCATCCGTGGACGTGTGGACGACCGATCCGTGCGGCCGAATCCTGGCGGCTGGTGCAGACGGTCGCTTGCAGGGGTGGCGGCCCGATGACGCGGCGTGGACCGACTTCGGGGAGACCCCGTTCGCGCCCGTGCAGTGCCTGGCCGGTCTAACGGACGGGCGTATCTTCGGCCTGTGCGGCGAGGGGATCGGGCGCTTCTTCGCAGCCGGCGGGGAGGCCGAAGCGCCGCAGGATCTGGGCGCGGTGCTCGCCGTACACGGGGCCAAGCGCTACGGCCACACGTTCAGCGTAGCGGTCACGGGCGACGACGGCGAGATCTACCTGGGCGAGGACGACCGCGGCGGCCACCTCTGGATCTACTGCCCGCCGTATCCGTAAGCCGTCTGCATGCGCAAATGGATGCGAGACGATTGCAAGGCTACCGGGCAAGTCGCCCGTACCCAATGGATGCAGCGTTGGTTG
>CAZBZG010000303.1:0-5522 GCA_964496245.1 uncultured Planctomycetaceae bacterium
ACCAAACTGGAGCGGAGGCTGAAGCGCGTGCTGCGCCCACAGAAGCGTGGACCCAAGCCGAAGGGGAAGAGCCGCAGTTGAATATACTGTCCCGGGAATACCCCGGGAATACCCCCGGAATACCGCCCCTCGCATCACCGCGGCGAAGCCGCTTAGTCCAATGCCCCCACCGCCGGGGTGGAGAAAGTCTTTGCCCGGCGGCTCGCGGGTACGGTAGAATGCCCCGTTGGTCACCCACGAGGAGTTCGCGAGGAGTTCGGGACAGAGGCTGGAGAATGCCTGTGCACAGGTTGCGGGTCTACGTGGACAACTCGGCCTTCGGGGGCGTGCACGACGAGGAGTTCGCCGAGGATAGTAAGCGGTTCTTCGAACCGGTGCGCAGGGGGGACTACCGGGTGCTCGTGTCGCAGATCGTCTTCGAGGAGATCGCTGACGCCCCGGACAAGGTGCGGCAGGCTCTCCAGGACTTGCCCGATGAGGTGCTCGAGACGGTGCCCGTCCAGGAGGAGGTCCGTCGCCTGGCGGACGCGTATGTCTCGGCGAAAGCCCTGAGCCGGAAGTGGGCGTTCGACGCCCTGCAGGTGGCGGCGGCAACGGTGGCGAACGCAGACCTGATTCTGAGTTGGAACTTCGCGCACATCGCGAACTACGACCGCATCCAGAGGTTCAACGCCGTGAACCTCATGAACGGGTACAGGACGGTCGACATCCGCAGCCCACAGGAGTTGGCGTATGGCGACAAAGACGAAGACGTTTGACTGCATCGAAGCCAAGCGGAAGGCGCACAGGCGGATGATGGCGGAGTACGAATCGCGCAAGAGGGAGTTCCCGTCGCTGGTGGAGTTTCTGAACGCCAAGGCGGAGGAGTCCGACATTGCCAAGAGCGTCAGGCAGAAGATCGCCAGAGCCCACTCCACAGCCTGACCGCGAGGGGAACCCGGATGATTGCCGTCTGTTGTGGTTTTATCCGGGGACAGTCCCGGATGCTTTGACCGCAAGCTTGCTCTCCCCAAGCTTGCTCTCCCGGGAATGGGGATATGGCGAGATTGGCGCGGGTCGTCGTTCCTGACATACCTCATCATGCGACGCAACGCGGCACACGTCCTCAGGATGCCGGCGCCCTGTGCGTTGACAACGCCTGTTCCGGGTAGTAGACTACAAGAGTGGGAGTAGGTCTGGCATTGTGCGGCGCGATTCATCCAGAGGGAGGGAGCCATGGTGCGCGTTCGATCCGGATCCGTGCGCCCTTGTTCGTTGCCAGCACTGGGTTTTACCCTTGTCGAATTGTTGGTGGTCATCGCCATCATCAACATCCTGGCGGCTCTTCTGCTCCCGGCGTTGCGGGCGGCCATGGAGTCGGCCCGCCTGATCTCCTGCCTCAGCAATCAGAAGCAGATCTACACCACGGCTTCGTACTACGCGGGCGACATGGGGGGCGGTCTGCCCGAGCGCTGCGGCAAGGCCGGCTTTCCCGGTATCTTTTCGAAGGCCACAACACGTCTCACGACAGCCATCCGTTCGGCGTGGGATCCTCCATCTACAACAACCACGTCAAGGGCATCGGCGCGTTTCTCGAGTCCCGCTGCGAACTCGGTGTCTACAAGATGAACAGCTGGAACAACCAACGTCTGATGGACAGCCACAATGTGCTGCACTGCCCGTCGACCGGTTTGCCGGCAACGGGGCAGCATGCGTCCTCGGCTTCCTGGACCGATGGGATGTATCCGCTGGGCATCAGTCAGATCCAGGTGATCGATCCCGAGACGAGCTACCAGGTGGGCGGGGGCGCCGGTTGGTTTGTCACCGGCACCATCGAAATCAAGAGCGCGCAAGAATGGAGGCCGTTCGGCTACTAGCCCGCCTTCTCGTCTGAAGCATTTCCCTCCGGACGTTTGCCATGTCTCCTCGGGAATCGTGATGCGCGACCGCTCAAGTTCCTCGGATTGGGCGGTCGGCTGAGAGGGGGAAGATGCAGCACACCGACGATCTCCATCGCTCCCTCGGCCTCTGGGACATCTTCTCGATCGCGGCCGGGGCCATGATCAGCTCGGGGCTCTTCGTGCTGCCGGGGCTCGCGTTCGAGCGGGCCGGGCCGGCCATGATCCTCTGCTACGCGCTGGCCGGGTTCCTGATCGCGCCCACCATGCTCGCCCAGGCCGAGCTCGCCACCGCCATGCCCAAGGCGGCCGGCAGCTACTTCGCGGTCGAACGGAGCCTCGGTGCGTACATGGGCACGGTCGCCGGGCTCATCAACTGGTGCGCCATCAGCCTCAAGGCCGCGTTCGCGCTCGTGGGCCTGGGCGCGCTCGCGCTCTACTTCGTGCCCGAAGGGGGCGAGCCGCTCGTCAAGGCGGTCGCTCTTGCGGGGTGCGTCTGCTTTACGGCCCTCAACCTGTTCAGCGTCAAGGGCGCGGGCCGTCTGCAGGGCCTGCTGGTGGTCGGGTTGCTCGGCATCCTCTGCCTGTACGTGGGCGCGGGCACGGCGCAAGTGGAGGTGCTCCGCTACGCGCCCTTCTTCGGCGGGGACTTCAAGGCGATCATGGCGGTCACGGGCATGGTCATCATCTCCTACGGCGGACTGACCAAGGTCGTGGACGTGGCCGGCGAGGTGGAGCGGCCCGCGCGCAACCTGCCGCGGGGGATGTTCCTGGCCTTCGGCGTGGTCAACCTGCTGTACGTGGGCGTGGCGTTCGTGACCGTGGGCGTGCTGGACAATGCAACGCTCCAGGGGAGCCTGCGGCCCGTGACCGAGGGGGCGTATGCCGTTCTGGGGGAAGCGGGACTGATCGCCGTGGGCGTGGCCGCCTTCCTGGCCTACGCCACGACCGGCAACGCGGGCATCCTGTCGGCCTCGCGCAGTCCGCTGGCCATGAGCCGGGACGGGCTGCTGCCCGACTGCCTCGGCCGGACGAACCGCCGCTTCGGTACCCCGCACGTCTCCGTGCTCATGACCGGGGGGCTTATGCTTCTCGTGATCGGTCTGCTCTCGGTGGAAGACCTCGTGAAGACGGCGTCCACCATGCTGCTCATCTCGCTCGCGCTCATCAACCTGTCTGTCGTGGTCATGCGCCACAGCGGGTTCGCCGGTTACCGGCCGAGTTTCCGCATGCCGCTCAATCCCTGGCTGCCGCTCGGCGCGGTCGTCTTGTATGCGTTTCTCATCGCCGAAATGGGGCTCGTGCCGCTCCTCGCCACCGCAGGCTTCATCGCAGTCGCGAGCGTCTGGTACGTGGCCTACGTGCAGCACAAGATCGACCGCGAGGCTGCGGTGATCTACCTCGTCAAAACCATCCTCTCGCGCCACATCCGCCGGACCGGCCTGGAGGACGAGCTCGTGCAGATCAGCCTCGAGCGCGACGAAGTGGAGGCCGACCGGTTCGACAAGCTCGTGCGGCGCGCGCCGATCCTGGACATCGACGAACAGGTGGATGCGCGGGATCTCTTCCGGCGGATCGGCGAGGCCTTGAGCGAGCGGCTCGATCAGACGCCGGACCGCATCCGCGATCTGTTGCTCGAGCGAGAGGGCGAGTCGAGTACCATGATCCAGCCGGGCTTGGCCATCCCGCACGTGGTGGCCGAGGGCGAGAACATCTTCGAACTCGTGTTGGTGCGGTGCAAAGAGGGCATCGTGTTCTCGGATCTCCACCCGCCCGTGCACACGGCCTTCGTGCTGATCGGTTCGCCCGACCAGCGCAACTTCCACCTCAAGGCCCTGGTCGCCATTGCGCACGTCGTCCAGGAGCCGAAGTTCCGGGAGCGCTGGATGGAGGCGACCAACGCCGAGCAGCTGCGGGACCTCGTGCTGCTCTCGGGCCGCGCGCGGGGCCATTGAGGGCGTGCGCACGCCATGTGGCGTACGGCGATCCCGTGTCAGGCTCCCTGCCCGTTGGCCAGCGGTCGCCGACGCATGCAGATCGGGTCGTTCACGCCCCCGGCTTCGGGTACTTCTCGAGGCACGCCAGCGACTGTTGCAGGTCCTCTTCGGGCAGTTCGTAGTCCACGAGTTCGCCGTTCAGGTAGCTGCCGTAGCCCGTCAGGTCCATGAGACCGTGGCCGCTGTAGCCGAGGAGCAACACCTTCTCCTTGCCCTCCTCCTTGGCCTTGACCGCTTCGTCGATCACGGCCGCGATCGCGTGGCTCGTCTCGGGCGCGCAGATGAAGCCCTCGGTCTGGGCCCAGGTCAGGGCCGCTTCGTAGCACTTGAGCTGGTGGTAGCTCCGCGCCTCCATCAGGCCGTCGTTGAGCGCGCAGCTGATCAGCGGGGCCACGCCGTGGTAGCGGAGTCCGCCCGCATGGAACGGTGCGGGGACGAATGCGTGGCCCAGGCTGTGCATGGGCATGAGCGGGGTCATCTCGGCCGTGTCGCCGTAGTCGTAGACGAACGGCCCCCGGGTGATCGTGGGGCACGCGGCCGGCTCGACCCCGATGATCTGCATGTCCGTTCCGTTGATCTTGTCGTGCATGAAGGGGAAGGCGAGCCCGGCGAAGTTGCTGCCCCCGCCCACGCAGCCGATGATGACGTCCGGTTTCTCGATGTCCACGCTTTCGAGTTGGGCCTTGGCCTCGAGGCCGATCACGGTCTGATGGAGGAGCACGTGATTCAGGACGCTGCCCAAGGAGTAGCGCGTCTCGCCCTTGGCATCGTGCACCGCCTCCTCGATGGCTTCGCTGATGGCGATCCCGAGGCTGCCCGGCGTGTCCGGCATCTCCTTCAGGACCTTGCGGCCGAAGTCGGTCTGGTCGCTCGGGCTCGCCACGCACTCGGCGCCCCAGACCTGCATCATGCGTTTGCGGAAGGGCTTCTGGTCGAAGCTGATCCGGACCATGTAGACCTTGCAGGTCAGGCCCACGAGCTTGCAGGCGAAAGAGAGGGCGCTGCCCCACTGGCCGGCGCCGGTCTCGGTCGTGAGCTTCTTGATTCCGAACTGCTTGTTGTACCAGGCCTGGGCAACCGCGGTGTTCGGTTTGTGGCTGCCCGGCGGGCTGACGCTCTCGTCCTTGTAGAAGATCTTGGCGGGCGTATCGAGATGCTCCTCGAGCCACTTGGCCCGGCGCAGCGGCGAGGGCCGCCAGCGCGTGAGGATCCCCTGGATTTCCTCGGGGATGTCGATCCAGCGGTCGGTCGAAACCTCCTGCTCGATGAGGTTCATGGGAAAGACCGGCGCCAGCGCGTCGGGTGTGAGCGGGTTGCCGTCGGGCCCTTTGGGCGGCAGCGGCGGCGTGGGCAGGTCGGCCGCCAGGTTGTACCATTGGCGGGGCATCTGGTCCTCGGGTAGGTTGATTTTGACGTCCATGGTTGTACCTTTGTTTGGGCGGTGAGACAGGGGCGCGCCAGCATGCACGCTCGGGCGGGCCTTCCAGCAGCCCGCGGATGCGGAATCAAGAACGGCCATGATAACGGTTTGCGGTCCCGGCGCAAGGTCGGAAATCCGTGTGGCCGTGGAGGCGGGCAGGGCGATCGCATTACATCTCAGCGGAAAGAAGCGGCAAGGATGGTGGAGACGTCAGCGAAAACGGGTGAG
>CAZBZG010000304.1:0-5494 GCA_964496245.1 uncultured Planctomycetaceae bacterium
GGGGTGCATGGACTCCCGGCATGGAGTCCGCTGCATCGTGCCTGTCCGTGGCAACCCATGGCCGTGCGTTCGGGTTTGTGCTCGGCAGCGTGCTGGCAATCGCCGGTTCGTTTCGTTTCGCGATTGCGAGTGCGAGCACGATCGATGTGCGAGGGCGAGGTCAGCCGGACGGTGCGGTGCGGCTCTGCCTGACGCGAACGGCGCGCGCGTCCCGACAGATCGGAGACGGACGAGCAGATCGCGTATGCCTCGCGGCTGGGGGCGTCCGTTTTGCTGGCCGGGTCGATCGCGGCTAGCGAAGCTGTTCCACCCTCAGCAGGCTTCGGCCATCTCGACCATGCACTCGTAGTTTCGAAGGGTCTGCGCGGGCAGGATGCGGCCGTAGGGGCAGGCTGAGGGCATGAGCACGAACCCGCGGCCCGGGCCTTCGGTGCCTTCGCGCAGCGCGGTGGCCACCTTTTCGCGGAACCGGTCGGTCGGGAGGTTTTCGATGTCGGAGACTTCGAGATTGCCGAAGAGCGTCATCTGTTGGCCGACCTTTTCCCGGACGTACCTGAGCGTCACGTCTCCCTGGTGCGGCGGCTCGATGGGGTCGAGACCGGAACAGCCCGTAGACGCGATGTGGTCCAGGATGCCCCTGAGCCGGCCGTGGGAATGGATGCGTGCATGGCCGCCGTGTCGTTGGATGCTCTCCACCATGGGCGTATCGTACCGGACCACGTACTCCTCGAAAAGAGCGGGCGGCAGATAGGGAGGCGAGGCGTACTCCGGGCCGCAGATGCGCCAGAGGTATCCCGGAAGCGCCCTGGCGATCTGCTCGGTGCGCCAGTGGATCACCCGCGCGGCGCGGTCGAGCGCCCGGCGGAAGAGCGCGGGCTCGGTCAGGGCCACGACCGTAAACTCTCCCATGTCGAAGAGCGGCGCGATCGCGCAGATCGGGTCGCCGGTGTCGATCATCATGATGCCGTGATCGCCCAGTCGCTCCTCCGCTTCCAGGAAACCGTCCACATCCGGCTCGCCGCCGAGGGCTGGTTGGGGCAGCGCGAGCCAGGCCTTGAAATCGTCGGCGCCCTTCAAGAGCGGCTCCGTGGTCCAGACCGTATCCACGTCCGGATCCCGCCGCGTGTGCTTGGTCAACACCCGGTCGCCCGCGCGGATGGTGAGGTGCGTATGCCGGCTGCCGTGCTCGTCGATCGTGACCTCGCGGGTCGTCAACTCCGCGACCGGATCCGGAGGCTGGTTCTTGAACGGCACCCCCCGCCGATGAATGCAGTCGGTCCGCTCCCAGGTCAGATCCAGCAGCGGCTTCCACGACGGGTGGCTGAAGACGTTGAACGGATCGCTGTCGTGCGGATCCTGGCCGAGGCCGTCCAGCTCGTAGAAACTGACCGGTGGCCGGTCCACCGGCCGGCCGCGCAGGCTGGCCTGCAGGCGTTCGCGGGGTGTCATGCGCGTCTCCCGGATGGCGCTGTGCTTGGAGCAATCGGCCCAGGGCTACGCCTGAAGCCTACACGGCACTGGCGCGCATGTCGTTAGCGGTATGCGGCTTTTTGTGTCGCAATGTGAGTCATCCTGATGTATGATTACAGGGGAAACTACAGCGGATCTTCGTATTTGTGTCGCGATATGCGGAGGACACGCATGTCCGCTTCCCTCCCAGCCCCCCTGGCCGCGCCCGTGGAGTCGATCGTGGGGATCTGGCGGTTCGACCGGGGGCCGCACCTGCACAACCGGTGCCGGTCCCTGCCCGGGCATCTGCTCCACCTGGTCCTGTCCGGCCGGTACGATCTGCGGGCGAACGGCCGGGCATACGCCATCCGTCCGGGCGACATCATCTACTACCACGAGTCCGAGGAGGTGGAGTGGATCGGCGGTCCGGAATCCGTGACCTTCTACTCGGTGGGCTACCATGCGCCGCTGCTGCCGCCGCTGCCGATCGACAGGCGCGTCTTTCCGGCTGGGAAACGGGTGCGGGCTGCGTTCGGCCGGCTCTACCAGGCATCCCTGCAGGCGCACGGCCTGGCGGGCCGACTGGCAGCCCACGGGACTCTGCTGGAGATCCTGGGCGAGATCTATCGGTGCGTCGCGGACCATGCGCGGCCCAAGCCCGCTGTCGGCCGGTGGTGGGACGCCGAGCGGCGCGTGCGCGAAACCAAGCGCTTCCGCATGACCGTGGAGGAATTGACCGACCTGCTGCACTGCAGCCGCACGTCCGTGGTGCGCCTCTGCAAGAAAGCGACCGGTCAGACGCCCCACCAACGCATCCGGGCCATCCGCATGGAGGAGGCCAAGGGACTCCTGCTCTATTCCTCGCTCAAGATCACCGAGGTTGCCGCGTACCTGGGCTACGGCCGCGTGCACGAGTTTTCGCGCGAGTTCGCGACCGTGTTCGGAGAGGCGCCCACGGCGATGCGGAACAGGGGCGGCAAACCCTCGGACCCGTGAGGTCGGCTTTGGTGCTGGGCCGGCGAAGTGCCGTTCCGATGTGCAGAGCTCGTCCCCTGCGCCCCGAGCGGACAGCATGGTGAGGAACGCGCAGGAGAGGAGCAGCAAGAGTCGAAATGCGAACAGCCGGGCGGGCCGCGTCGGGGGGTGCCAGGGGGGCGCCGCGAGCAATGCTGAGGGTCCTTTCGCATGGAAAGGCGGTCCGGTCATGGTGTGCCCAGAATGCGTTCGATGTCTTGGCCCATGCGCATGCATTCGGCAGCCGCTTGATGCATTCGTCGCCGGGAAAACGCGGCAGCGGCCCGGCGGTAGGCCTTTGCCGCCGGCGCCAGCCGGTCGGTGGCGAGGCGTGCCTTGGCCAGATTGGCCAGCGCGGGCGCTTTCCAGGCCGGCTCCGGGGGACGCGGCTCCAGGTCGGCCACGGCCATTTCCAGTACCTCTTCGGCGCGCGGCGCGTTCTCCAGGCGGAGCAAGAGACCGCCGGCCAGCGCGAGCAGCTCTCGATCGCTCTGCTGTTGGACGGCGCGCGGCAGCGGCAGGAGGGCCGACAGGGCGGCCGCGTGTTCCCCGTTTTTCGTGAGCTGACGGGCCCGCCTAAGCGCTGCCGCCTGCGACGCATCGGTCAGGAGTTCGGCCGCCGGGGGGCGGGTCGACGCGTTCCCGGCAGGTGAGTGTCCTCGGGATGCGCCGCCGGGAAAGGTGCAGCCGACCGCGGCGAGCGCGGCAGCGAGTGCGATCAGTGTGAGAAGATGCGGCATTGGCTGACTCATGGTGCCTCCCATGTGCGCGCGCGCTTCTTGAGCGCCTCGAGTCTCTTGCGGCGGCGGGCCTTGTGATCGCCGACCGGGATGTCCTCGGGCCGGGTCACACCCAGGCCGGGCAGGTCGGGAGATGCCGAAGGATGGTGGCTCACCCGTTCAAGGAAGTCGCTCGACGCTTCCTCCGCCTCGCCGGGCGCCAGCAGCACGACAGGGCGGATCAACACGAGCAGTTCCCGCCGCCCCCGCACCTGGGTCGTGTGTTTGAAGAGTTCGCCCACAATGGGGATCCGGTGCAGGCCGGGCACGGCCCTGACCTCGTCGTTCACCTGTTCGCGGACCAGTCCGCCGATGGCGACCGTGTGCCCGTCCTTGGCCACGACCGTGGTGGTCACGCTGCTCTTGTCTACATCGTAGGAGATGAAACGATCCCGCTCGTTGAAGAGCTCTTCCCGCCGTTGGCCCCGGTCCGACCGCTCCTGCAGGATGCGGATGGTCACGGTGCGGTCCGCGTGGATCTTGGGGGTGAGCAGGAGCGTGGTGCCGATCCGCTGGCGCGAGGTCTGGGCTTCGTACTCGGTCGCTGTGGTGGAGACGCTCTCGCTGGTGGTCGTCTCCACGTCCACGTCCACCTCTTCGATGATCGAAGACTCGCTGCCGATGAAGACGCGGGAGGCCTCATTGTCCGCCACCAGGAGATTGGGTGTGGCCAGGCGCGTGATCTGCCCGTCCTCCTGCAGCAGCTCGAGGCGGGCGCGCACACTGTCGGTGAAGTACTGGAAGACGAAGGCTCGTGGATCGGCGCCCGCGCCCTGGGGCAGCAGGCTGCGTTCGCCGTCGTCGCCCAGCCGCATGGCCTGCTCGTAGGAAGTCGCGTCCGGATAGCGCGGATCGGTGTAGGGCAAGACGGTCGTGTCGGGCCGGAGCACCTCCGCGCCCTCGGCTTGGCTCGCTCCGCTCGTGCGCGCGGACGAGCGGCCGAAGACCCAGTCGATCCCGCGGCGGTGCTCGTGGGTCACGTTGATCTCGAGTACCTTGACCTCGAGGAGGACCTGGGGCTTGGGTCGATCGAGGTCCTGGATGGTCTGCTTGACGAGCGCGATGGAGCCAGGGTCGGCCGAACGCAGAAGCAGGACGTTGGCATCGGCGAAGGCCGTGATGTGCACCGTGCCCGGCCGGCCGGTGAGTTCGGAGAGCGTCACGTCCTCGCCTGCTGCGCGCGCCATGGCCGCTTCCGGCCGGACCTCGGGTTCGGGCATCTCCTCGTCGACACGGCCGTCGGTGTACGCCCGTGACCGCTCCCGTGGCTGCGGGCGCCGACCACGGTTTTCGAGCAAGGCCTTCTCGCGGCCGAAACGTTTCCAGTCGGTGCGTCGCACGGACGAGGCAATGGTCTGCGTCTCCACGAACTGCGCGCGGCTGGCCACCGTGTCCATGCGTTCGAGCGCTCGTTCGATGCGTCGTGTGGGGTCGCCCCGGCCTTCTTCGGGCCGTTGCCAGACCACACGGGCGCCGAAAAGGTCCTTGAGCGAATCGCCGACTTCGATCGCCGAAGGATACAGAATGGTCACGACCTCCACCGTCTGTTCGTCATACGTGTTCATGCCCTTGCGGAATTCCGCCAGCGACATGACATGGTAGACGCCCGTGGCCTGGTCGCGCTTGAACCACAAGCCCCGTGACATGCAGATGGTCTTGAGCGTGTTCTCGAGGGACAGCCCCTCCAAATACATGGTCACGGTTTCTTCAGCAGCGCCCTTGCTCACAGCGACCTGCTTGCCGCTGCCCATGGTGAGCAGCTGGGCCGCCTCCTGCATGGTCGCCCCTTTGAGGTGGACGCTCTCGATGACCGGCTCCGTCGCATCGGCCGCCGCCGGAGTCGGCTCCTGGGCGCGGAGACAGGGAATGCTTGCGAAGAGCAACAACGCCGGGAAGTACAGATGGCGTTTCATGGGTCGACTCCTCTCGGAAGATCTGTTTGTCATCGGGGCGGGCTCGGGGATAGGCTTCCACGTACCTGTCGCCGATCTTGCTGACATAAAGGTAGAACACGCCGGTGGCCTGACGATCCGGACCCTGCGCCTGTGCGTGGTGTTGGCGCGTGGCTTCGGGCGTTTCGTGCCGGCTTTCCATGTCGCCTGGCCGTGCGCGGGGTGGAAGGGGGGGGGCGTGGTGCGACCGGGCCGTCTCTTTCGAACGGTGGGCGGCGGACGCTCGGGTCCGCCGGCCGCGGGCTCCGGTTTCGATTCGGATCACCTCCTCCTCGCGCACGAAGTATGGATCGGGGTTGC
>CAZBZG010000305.1:0-5481 GCA_964496245.1 uncultured Planctomycetaceae bacterium
GTCCAGAAAGAGCGTGCCCTTGTGGGCGGCCTCGAACCGTCCCTTGCGCGCGGTCGTGGCGCCGGTAAACGCCCCCTTCTCGTGCCCGAAGAGCTCGGCCTCGAGCATGGTCTCGGGCAGAGCAGCGCAGTTCACCTTGATGTAGGGCTTGCCCGCGCGCGGGCTGTTGTGGTGGATCGCGTGGGCCACGAGTTCTTTGCCCACGCCCGTCTCGCCCTGGAGCAAGACGGTCGTGCTGCTCTTGGCCACCTGGGCGATGGCGTCGTACACGGCCTGCATGGCGTGCGACGTGCCCACGATGTTGGCCGGCTGGAAACGATCCCGCAGTTCCCGCTGCAGCCGGCGGTTCTCCTCGACCAGCTTCTGCCGCTCCTCGGCCACGGCCTGGCGCAGCCGCACGGCCTGGGCGATCATGCTGGCGATGATGGACAAGAGCCGCACGTCCTCGTCGAACGGTACCTCTTCGGCAAAGAGCCTATCGGCCGAGAGCGCGCCCGCTACTTCGTTGCCCACCTTGATGGGCACGCAGACGAAGGAGACATCCTCCTTGCGCAATTCCCGCCGGGCGCCCGTACGGTCGAGAAACAGCGGTTCGTCCGCGATCCGCGGCACCACCGCCGGCCGCCCGCTCTCGATCACACGGCCGGTCACGCCCTCGCCGTAGCGGTAGCGGCCCTTCTCCTTCTGCGTACCAGACAGGCCGTGGGCCGCCTCGATCGAGATCTCCCCGGTCTCCCGGTTGAGCAGAGTCAGGGTGCCGTGCATCATCTTTCGCCGCTCAGCAAGCAGGTCGAGCACCGGGCCAGCCACCTCCCGGAGGTCGAGGCTGCGGTCGAGCTCCTGGCTGATCTCGTAGAGCAGGGAGAGTTCATCCGGCCGCGGCCACGCGCGCGGCGGCCTCAGGGTTTTGGCCATGTCAGGTGCCTCCGCAAGCTTATAGCAACCTACGCGTTCGTAGGACTTCGACGCACAACATACCACACCGTAGGATATAAGTCAATAGGCGGGCTCTTCATGTCGTTGACCCCATGGACGAGCCAGCTTTCCAACGCGATTTCAGGCAGCCATCCACCTGTTCGAGCCAAGAGCACGCGACCCAATCATACGCCTGCGTAGCCTTTCGAGACCGATCCTACAAATATGTGTGTCGTTGGCGCCTAGGAACGGAGCCGGCTGACAACACAACACATTGCCAAACAGTTTTTTGCGCGATTCTTCGCGGATCACGGGTCTTTGGCACCGGCCTTGTAGTGGCTTCTGGCGTGCGAACGCGGATCAGGGTTGAACCCAACCACGCGCCTCGCACAGAACCACCACGACTCTGGACCGGTAAGAAGGGAAAGCACCATGAACAGCCGCATGCGCATCCTTCTGGCTGGGGGATTGTGCCTGGCGCTGGGCGCCGGCCCGCTCCGGGCGGCCGAAGCCGTTTCGCAGGAGATGTTCACCATCAGCAACCTCTGGATCCTGATCGCCGCGTTCCTCGTGTTCGTCATGCACCTGGGCTTTGCCACGCTCGAGTCCGGGCTCACGCGTGCAAAGAACACGGTCAACATCCTCTTCAAGAACGTCTCCATCGTCGCCATCGGCATCTTGACCTACGCATGGGTCGGTTTCAACCTCATGTACCCTGGCGAAAGCGCTGCCGGAGGCTGGTTCGGCTTCGCCGGCTGGGGCCTGACGCCGCCGGCCAACGGCATGGGGCCGGAGTACAACGGTGCGTTCACCTACTGGACCGACTTCATCTTCCAGGGCATGTTCGCGGCCACGGCCGCCACCATCGTCTCGGGTGCGGTGGCCGAACGCATCCGGCTGCACAGCTTCCTGATCTTCTCGGCCGTGTACGTGGCCCTCGTCTATCCCGTCACGGGCATGTGGGGGTGGGGCGGCGGGTGGCTGGCCTCGCTCGAAGTGCCCTTCCACGACTTCGCCGGCTCCACGTTCGTACATTCGGTGGGCGGCTGGGCTGCGCTGGCCGGCGTCATCGTGCTCGGCGCGCGCAAGGGCAAGTACGTCAACGGCTCGGTCAAGCCCATCCCGGGCCACAACATGCCCCTGGCCGCGATCGGCGTCTTCCTGCTCTGGTTCGGCTGGTACGGTTTCAACGGCGGGTCGGTGTTGAGCGCGGACGCGGCGAGCGTGAGCCTGGTCTTCGTGACGACCAGCCTCGGCGCAGCCAGCGGCGTGGTCGGCGCCATGGCCACGAGCTGGATCGTGCAGGACAAACCCGACCTCTCCATGGTGCTCAACGGCTCGCTCGCCGGCCTGGTGGGCATCACCGCGAGCGCCGACTGCGTTACGCCGCTGGCCGCCACCGCCATCGGGGGCATCGCCGGCGTGCTCGTGGTCCTGTCCGTACTCGCGATCGACAGCTGGCTCAAACTGGACGACCCCGTGGGCGCCACGTCCGTCCACCTCGTCTGCGGCCTCTGGGGCACGCTCGCCGTGGGCATCTGGGGCCACACGGCGGACGGTGCGACGTTCAGCCTGCTCTCGCAGCTCAAGGGCATGCTGGCCGTGGGCGTCGTGAGCTTCGGGAGCGCGTTCGCGCTCTTCACGCTGCTCAAGCTTTCGCCCCTGGGCCTGCGCGTGTCGGAAGACGAGGAACTGCGGGGGCTCGACATCGGAGAACACGGGATGGAGGCCTATGCCGGCTTCCAGTTCTTTACGACCCAGTGATTCGGGGTGGGGGGCCGGGAGCCGGAACCCCCAGCCCCGGACTCTCGGCTCCTCCATCCTCTCGCGATCCGGAACGGCCAAGGACGAGGTCACAAGACGAAAGGCAGGTCCGCCATGCGGCTCATCATCGCCTACATTCAGCCCGAGAAGCTGACCGAGGTGAAGCAGGAACTCTACAAGGCCGAGGTCTTCAAGATGTCGGTCACCAACGCCATGGGATGCGGCGAGCAGAAGGGCTACCACGAATCGTACCGCGGCGCGGATATCGAAGTCAACCTTCTGAAGAAGGTGCGCCTCGAGATCGCGATCAACGAGCCCTTTGTCCAGCCCGCGATCGACGCGATCATCGCGGGCGCCCAGACCGGCTCCATCGGCGACGGCAAGATCTTCGTGGTACCCCTGGAGTCGTGCGTACGCATCCGCACGCGCGAAACCGGACGGGAGGCGATTGGATGACGGAGCATCCGCTTGTGGTCTCGTGCCCGTACACGGCGATTCTCGCCCACGGGGACGGGCACGGGTGCGGCCGGTGCCGCTTGATGCATCGAACTGCGTAGACGCTGGGACCCAAAGGAGACACCATGACCCCGAAGGACTTCTTCAAGTTCGCCGAGAAACACGAGGCCCGCATGATGGACCTCAAGTTCGTGGACCTGCTCGGCACGTGGCAGCACTGCTCGTATCCGATCGAGTGCGTGGACGAGGGCATTTTCGAAGAGGGCCTCGGCTTCGACGGATCGTCCATCCGCGGCTGGCAGGAGATCCACCAGTCGGACATGATGGCGGTCTGCGACCCGTCCACGGCGCAGATCGACCCCTTCTTCGACAAGCCCACGGTCAGCGTGATCGCCGACATCGTGGATCCCGAAACGCGCGAGGAGTACGCCAAGTGCCCGCGCACGGTGGTCAAACGCGCGGCCGCTTATCTCAAAGAGACGGGCTTGGCCGACACCTGCTTCATCGGTCCGGAGCCCGAGTTCTTCGTCTTCGACGAGGTGCAATTCGAGCAGAATCAGCACACGGGCATGTACCGCATCGACTCGGTCGAAGGCGCCTGGAACTCGGCCCGGTTCGAAGAGCCCAACCTCGGCTACAAGCCGAGCTTCAAGGGCGGCTACTTCCCGGTCAGCCCCACGGATACCTATCACGACCTGCGGGGCGAGATGGTCTACGAGATGATGAAACTGGGCATACGCATCGAGGCCCACCACCACGAGGTCGCCACCGCCGGCCAGGGCGAGATCGACATGGAGTTCGCCGAGCTGACCCGCATGGCCGACCATTTCATGTGGTACAAGTACGTCATCAAGAATGTGGCCCGCCGCCACGGCAAGACCGTGACTTTCATGCCCAAGCCCGTGTTCGAGGACAACGGCAGCGGCATGCACACGCACCTGAGCCTGTGGAAGGACGGCGAGCCGCTCTTCGCCGACAACGGGTACGCGGGATTGAGCGAGCTCGCGCTCCACGCGGTGGGCGGACTCCTCCGCCACGCACCGGCCGTGCTGGCGTTCGCCGCGCCCACGACCAACAGCTACCGCCGGCTGGTGCCCGGCTTCGAAGCGCCGGTCAACCTGGTCCATTCGGCCCGGAACCGCTCGGCTGCGGTGCGGATTCCCATGTACTCCAAGAGCCCCAAGGCCAAGCGCATCGAGTTCCGCTGCCCCGATCCCACGGCCAACGGCTACCTGGCCTGGTCGGCCATGCTCATGGCCATGCTCGACGGCGCGCAGAACAGGATCGATCCGGGCGAGCCGCTCGACCGCAACATCTACGAAATGACTGCCGACGAGCTCGAGCGCATCCCCAAGGTGCCGGGGTCGCTGGCCGAGTCGATCGATGCGCTCGAAGCCGACCACGACTTTTTGCTCAAGGGAGACGTCTTCACCGACGACCTGGTGAGCTCCTGGATCGAGTGGAAACGGGACGAGGAGCTCTCGCCCATGGCGCTCCGCCCGCATCCGTATGAGTTCCATCTGTACTACGATTCGTGATGGGTCGCGGTCCGGCAGGAGCCGGACCCTCCGACGTCGGAGGGACGCGCTCCTGCGCGTCCGCACAACAGAGGCTGGGGACATGCGAAACGAACAACACGACCTCTATACCCGCGGACTCGGCCGTCCGTGCTTCGAGCACGACGGCTGCGGGATCGGTGTGATCGCCGACGTGCTCGGCCGCGCGTCGCACGCGCACGTCGAGAGCGCGATCGAGATCCTCGTCAAACTCACGCACCGCGGCGCGGTGGGCGCCGATCCCGACTGTGGGGACGGTGCCGGCATCCTCATGCAGCTGCCCCACGCCTTCCTCCAGGCGCGCTGCAGCGATCAGGGCATTCCCCTTCCACCGGCCGGGGGGTACGGTCTGGGCATGATCTTCCTGCCCCGCACCCCCCAAGCCGGGGCCTGCATCCACGCGGTCGAAGCGATCGCAGCCGAAGAGGGCTGCCGGCCGCTCGGTTGGCGGGACGTGCCCCACCAGCTCAAGGCCGTGGGCGCGCGGGCGCGCGAGACCTGCCCCGACATCAAGCAGATCATCCTCGCCAACCCCGGCCTCGACGCGCTGGCCTTCGAGCGTCGGCTCTACGTGATCCGGCGCCGCATCGAGACCCGTGTCGCCGCCGAGGGGCTCGCGCCTCCAGGCACCTTCTACATCAGCAGCCTGTCCGCGCGCGTCGTGGTCTACAAGGGCCTGCTCATGGCCCACCAGGTCCGACCGTTCTACCCGGACCTGGAGGCCGGCGACCTGGAGACGGCCATCGCGGTCGTGCACCAGCGCTACAGCACCAACACCTTCCCGAGCTGG
>CAZBZG010000306.1:0-5443 GCA_964496245.1 uncultured Planctomycetaceae bacterium
GCCCAGGGCAAGCTGTCGACCGGGGACGCCGGTGCCGATTGATCCGCGCCTCAGCCGCCCACCCGCACCGCCATTGCATCGCCCGGCCGATGCACCGCTACTTCGACCGGGCTGCCACGGCTACCGGAGATCCGGTATCGCCCTCTGTACACGGGAATCGTGGCCTGCCCCTCCCCGTTCAGCGCCACGACCCCGTCCAGCCACCATTGGCGGCGCACCAGGTCCATGTACGCCTCGCCAGCCGGCCACGGCGTGAAGTCAGCTTGCCAGAGCTCGCCCCTCCCCCGCCAGTGCGACCGTTCCCAGAAACCCCACATGATCACGCCCTGCACGGCCGGATGCGCGAAGAAGAGTTCGTAGGCCTGGCGCAGGGCTGCAGCCTTCTCCTGCTGGTACGTCGCGCCGTAGCTGTCGACGATCTCCTGGTACTTGGCGAGGTCCTTGTGCTTCCACGCGTCCCGGATCCACGACACACCGCGGTATCGTTCGAGTCTGAGCGGGATGCCGATGTCGAACTCGGTGACCTTGATGGGCAGGCCGAAGGCAGCCAGGCGGTCGAGCGCCTCCTCGACGTGCCTGAGATCCACGGGCGCGTCAAAGTGCCCCTGACAGCCGATGCCGTCGATCGGCACGCCCAGATCCAGCATGCGTTCGATCAGCGCTATGTATTGGTCGAGATCGCCGCCCGTCAGGATGTCGTGTTCGTTGAGATAGAGCTTGGCCTGCGGATCTTCGTCCTTCACCCAGCGCGCCATGTCGCGCACGATCGATTCGCCCAGCCGTTCCTGGAAGTAGTCGACGTCGTCCAGGATCTCGTTGCTCAGGTCGTATTCGGGCACGCGGCCCCGATACCGGCTGGCCACCGCGCGGGCGCGACGTTCGAGTGCGCTTCGCAGGCCCTCGTCGTCCAGATCCTGAATCCACTGCTGGATGTGGATGTCCGTAGAGTAAAAAATGCAGTGTCCGCGGATATCGTATCCATTGGACTTGCACCACTCCAGGCACCGGTCGAAGGCTTCATAGCGGAGCTTCCCGGGCTCGGGCTCCATGTGGCGCCACTTGAAGACATTGCCGGGCACGAACGTGTTGAAGTACTCCCGGAGGATCGACCGCTCCTGCTCCTCGGCCGGGCTCTCGCCGAAGAGCGCGTTCGGGCCGCCCGCAGTGCCGAACTGGAAGGCGTGGCGGAGCTGCTCCACCTGGACCTCGTCTCCGGGCTCTCCGGACAAGTGGAGCGTGCCGCAGCGGTGCTGGAATCGCGGATCGATGGATGGAATCGCGCGCATGGCCGGGTCCCTCGTTCTCTCAGATCTAGAGCAAGACGCGTACGCCGCGGAGTATACCACCTCAGCGGTCCGCCGCCACCGGGAAGCTGCGGAAGATCAGCGGATGCCGCCCCCTTGACAGGACGCCAGATCTGCCGAGAATGCGGCCAGCACCGGACGACCCAGCGAGACAGGGAGCAGACATGCACACGGATCTCACAGGCAAGAGCGCGATCGTGACCGGCGGGTCCCGCGGTTATGGCGCGGGCATCGCTCGCGTGCTCCAGTCACGCGGGGCGCGCGTCTGGATCACCGGCCGCAACGCGGAAGCGCTCGAACGTACAGCCGGCGAACTCGGCGTGCAATCCCTGCAGGCAGATGTGACCTCCCCCGCAGACTGGGACCACGTCTGCGCGGCAGTCCTCAAGACAGCCGGACAGCTCGACATCCTGGTCAACAACGCGGGCGCCGGGGTGCGGATCGCCCCCCTGGCCGAACTCACGGATGCCGAAATCGAGCAGGTCGTGGCCGTCAACCTGACGGGCGCCGTCCTCGGCTGCCGCCGGGTGGCGCCCAAAATGGCCGAGCAAGGCTCCGGCACCATCGTCAACGTCTCCAGCGTCTGCCAGGACCAGGCCTGGCCCGGGTTCTCGGTATACTCGGCGGCCAAGGCGGGCCTGGCCCAACTCTCCAAGTGCCTCTATACGGAGTTGCGAGAAGCCGGCGTGCGCGTGACCACGGTCGTGCCCTCCTGGGGGGCGACCGGCTTTGGCGAGGCCGCCGGCCTCCCCAAGCGCGATGCTGATATCGCCGCAAGATGCATCCAACCCGACGAACTCGGAACGCTCGTGGCCAGCATCTGCGAACTGCCCGAACACCTCAACATCCAGGACGTCACGCTCTGGCCGCGCGTGCAGGAAGTCGTGCCGCTCTGAGTGGCGCCCGGGCTGTGATCGGAATCGCCCCCCAGGCAGCCCCCCCGCCGTGCCGTTCTCACGTTCGGGGGCGCGTCGCGATCTAGCGGCCGCCGTAGTACCCCAGCCCGCGCCGATCCGCATTGAAAAACGGCCCCTGCGGTCCTCCGCGGTCACCCGCCTTGCCATCACGCCCCCCCGACGTCTTCTTGACGAAACCGGGGTGCCGTACCTGCCACACGATCTCCCCCTTCGGGGTCACCTCGATCAACTGCCCGAGGCTGTCGATCACGAATGTGTTGCCGTTGGGCAGGCGGTGCGCGGCGCGCACGAAATAGTAGGTGCCGCCCTCTTCCCAATTCGGATCCGGCCAGGCCCACACCACGCGTTTCTGTTTCGGCGACCATTCCACCACCCGCCCCTTGATGGGCTCGGACACGATGATGTTGCCGTTGTCCAGGAGGACGGGCGTGTGGGGACAATGCGGCGAGGATGCGCCCCAGCCGCGGAACATGCTGTCATACCCCCCTGTCTCCCAGGCGGTCGCTCCCTCCGCGTCGGCAACAACGAGGAGGTTCCAGTTGCGCACGCTCAAAAGGGTGTTGCCGTCGGCGAGACGCTGCACGGAGTTCACATGCGTCCAGTCGTTGGCATCGGGCGCGCGGTGGTCTCGATACTTGCTCTTTGCATACTGTTGCTTCGCGTACCACGTCCAGACGATCTCGCCTTCCTGATTCACCTCGATAGCCTGTGGATCCTTGTATGGAAACTTCGACACCTGCTCTGCAATCGAACAGGCCATGATCGTGTTGCCGTTCTCCAGCCGGTCCGCATCGTGCGAGACCGTCCTGTTCAGATACTCCCAAACGACCTCGCCCCTGCGGTTCAGTTCGTACACTCCGCAGCCGCCGGCCATGACGAGCACGTGATTGTTTGGTAAAAGTTCCACGTCGCTGATTCGGTTGCCGCATTGGTTCGCCCCCGCCTCCGCATCCTCTTCGCAAGAACGCGGCACGTCGATCTTCCACAGCACCTTGCCGTTCAGATCGATCTCCACCACCGTCCGCGCCTCTCCGTCTACAAAGAGGGCGTTGTGGGGCCAGACCTTTTCCTTCTTCAGAACCAGGACCTCAAGCTTGTCGTACGACGCGGCGGCCGGCATCCGGCTTCGCCCGCCCGCTCGATCTCTCCCAGCCTCCCGAGACTCCTTGCGCGAGATATACCCGTCCCCGTTCGCATCGATTTTCTGAAAGGCCCTTTTGGGCCCGGAGAATTCGCGCGCTGAGATCCTGCCGTCGTTGTTCCTGTCGTCCTCGTCGAAGCGCGTCTTGCGCCCGCGCTTTCCCTCGGCTGGCCGCCGCCCTTCGCGCGCCCAGGCCGAGGTGCCAACGCACAGGACCGAAAAAAACATCACCCAGACGAGCCATTTGTCTCGATAACTGTCGTATGCATACACCGCTAGGGTCCCTCCTTCGCGAAGCGTCCCACGGGCGGCCTTTGCTGGCCGACCTTACTCTGGCGTGCTGAACATCGGTTTGTATCCAGTATACGGGACGGATTGACCCCCGGCAACCCGAAGGCCCCAGGAAAACTCGTCTACCCCCCCCTCTCACGTTCGCGCTGCCCTTCGCTACGGAGCCGATCCGGCGCGTCCACGCTCCGCTTTCGTCCTGCGCGGCCATCCGCGGCCATGGCAAAAGGCCTGCTGCAAGCGCATGCCCCCGCTGCCTACCGCAAGCGTTCACCATGCGGCGACCGTTTCCGGTCAGGCCGCCTTTGCCTGCGTCCTGAAGACGAGCTCGCTGTCGCGCGCATCCACGCGGATGGTGTCCCCGTCCTTGATCTCGCCGGACAGGATCTTCACCGCGATCTCGTTCTGCAGGCGGTTCTGCACCACGCGCCCCAGCGGACGCGCGCCGTAGTCCGGGTCGAATCCTTCTTCCACGAGCCGCTCGGCAGCCGCGTCCGTGAGCTCGAGTCCGAGCTTGCGGTCCGCCAGCATCCGCCGCACGCGGTCTACCTGGATGTCCAGGATCTCGCGCACGTGCTCCCGGTTGAGACGGTGGAACAGGATGATGTCGTCGATCCTATTCAAGAACTCGGGCCGGAAGTGGTCCCGCAAGGCGGAGACCACCTGGTCCTTGACGTTCGGGTCCTCGAGGTCCGTGGCCTCCTGCAGGTAGCGGCTGCCGAGATTCGAGGTCATGATGACCACGGTGTTGCAGAAGTCCACCGTGCGTCCGTGTCCGTCGGTCAGTCGCCCCTCGTCCAGGAGCTGCAGCAGGGTGTTGAAGACCTCGGGATGCGCCTTCTCGATCTCGTCGAAGAGCACCACCGAGTAGGGACGTCGCCGTACCGCCTCGGTCAGGGCGCCCCCCTCCTCGTAGCCTACGTAGCCGGGCGGGGCGCCGATCAGGCGCGAGACCGAGTGCTTCTCCTGGAACTCGCTCATGTCGATGCGGACCATGTTCTTTTCGTCGTCGAACAGGAACTCGGCCAGCGACCGGGCCACCTCGGTCTTGCCCACGCCCGTGGGGCCGAGAAAGATAAAGCTGCCGACCGGCCGGTCGGACCGCTGCAGCCCGGCCCGGCTCCGGCGCACGGCATTGCCCACGGCCGCCAGGGCTTCGTCCTGGCCGACCACGCGCCGACGCATGCGCTCCTCCATATGCAGCAGCTTCTGCATCTCGCTCTCCAGCATCCGGCTCACCGGAATGCCGGTCCACCGGCTCACGATCTGGGCGATGTCTTCGGCGTCCACCTCCTCCTTGAGGAGCGCGCCGTCGGTCTGCATGTCCTGGAGCCGCACGTTCTCGATCTCGAGCTGGCGTTCGAGCTCCGGGATGCGGCCGTGGCGGAGTTCGGCCACCTTGTCCAGCTCCCCCCGCCGCTCGGCGAGTTCGGTCTCGGTCTTGGCCTGGTCGATCTCCTCCTTGATCTTCCGAATCGTGGTGATCGCCTCTTTCTCGGACTGCCAGCGCGCGGTCAGGCCCTGCATCTTCTCGGACAGATCCGCGAGCTCCTTCTGGAGGGCCTCGCGCCGCTCCTTGGCGGGCTTGTCCTTGTCCTTTTCGAGCGCCTTGGCCTCGACTTCGAGCTGCATCTTCTTGCGGTTCAGCGTGTCGAGCTCGAGCGGCATGGAGTCGATCTGGATGCGGAGGCTCGAGCAGGCTTCGTCCATGAGGTCGATGGCCTTGTCCGGCAGGAACCGGTCGGAGATGTAGCGGTCCGACAGCTGCGCGGCCGCCACCAGGGCCGAGTCCT
>CAZBZG010000307.1:0-5420 GCA_964496245.1 uncultured Planctomycetaceae bacterium
CGATGGAGTCGAGCGTGATGCGGAGGTTGTCCTCGCTTTCGCGCGTCAGGGCCTCGGCCCGGCGGTAGCGGAGCAGGCCGTACGTGAGCCCGACCAGCGCGAGCAGGAGCAGGACAAAGGCGAGGATCGTGTTCCAGATGAGTATCTTGTGCGCTTCGTAGAGGCTGAAGGAGCGGTTGATGACGAGGGCCCCGGACGGCAGGGCGGCCGGATCGATGCCCCAGCGCTCGAGGGCCTTGGCATCGAACTGCGGGGGGCATGTGCTTTTCGGACTCGGCGGAATGTCGGAAGCCCGTTCGCCTTCGAGGATCTGGATCACGAGATCGGCGGCTGCCTTGCCCTGCACGTGGCCGTCGAGCATGTGCCCGCCCAGAACGCCCTGTCCCAGCGCAAAGGCGTAGAGGTGATAGACGGGGACGTGGCTGGCGTCGGCCACGAGGCGGGCGGCCTCCTGGTGGCGGTAGAAGGTGCCGTCGCGGTCGCGGTTGTAGTAGGCCATGAGCGTGATCGTGCCGGACTGCGCGGCCGCGAGGTGTTCGAGGATCTGGGGCATGTCCAGGTGGTCGAGGTAGGTAAACCGGACGCGGTCGGCCAGGGGCTTGAGGGCTTGCTGCAGATCGCTCTTGGTGCCCTGTCCGCTCGGGGTGCTGTCGATGACGACGAGCACCTCGTCGGTCGAGGGATGGAGCGCGAGCGCGGTCCGGACCGTGGCCAGCGGGGCCACGGTCTCGGCGATCCCCGTGGTGTTCGCGGGCAGCGGCCCTTCGAGCTCGGCGTACCCGTTATAGCCTGCGAACACGATCGGCCGGCCGGGGAAGAGCGCGTCCCGGCGGCGGGAGGCGAAGTCGAAGGCCGCATTGTCGTTGGTGAGCACGACATCGGGGGCGTACCGCTCCAGCTTGTAGGCGAGTTCGGCCGCGAGCGCGGGCAGACGCTCGGGGCTCGGGAAGCGCTTGCGGTCGAGATACTCGATGAGCAGACGGCAGCGCGGGTAGGCTGTGCGCAGGCGTCGGGTCTCTGCCTCGACCAGACTCGTTGTCCAGTAGTGGTCCGGATGGTAGGAATTGAGGATCAGGATCTGCGGCTCGGCGTTCGCCGGTGCCCCCGCTGCTCTGGCTTTCTCTGCGGCGGGCGCGTCTGCTGCGGCCGCGAGGACCAGGAGGAGCGCGAGTGTGAAGCCTGCATGCGCCAGCGATGCGGTTCGTGTGAGGGGTCGGTATGTGTGCGGCATGGCCTGCCAGCCTCCGGCCCACGCGCCTGATGGCCCTGATCCACGCCCGTTCCGCAGGACGCCCGCCCGAAGGCTCGTTGCCCCCACCCGAGGCCTTGCGCAAAGGCATCTGGACTGTACAACGACTGGAAAGCGTTGTCAAGTGATAGGATACGTCGTGCGCTGGCTCAGCGCGTGTCGCTCAATCCGCGAACCGGTACGACAGAAAGCGGAAGCCGGGCGCGTCCGCGACGGCAAACGGCACCCGCCCCTCGGCATCGGTCTGCTCTTCGCGCGTGGTTTCCTCCAGCAGGTCGGTGAGCACGATGCGCCGGCCCGCGGCAAAGCGGAGGGGCAGGGCTGCGGTGGATTCTCCGCTGGCCAGCTCGCGGAAGACGAGCAGCAGGCCTGCGTCGTCCTGCGCCCGGTGGTTCTGCAACCCCGTCCAGGACGCGCCATCGGGGCAGTGGCCGATGGGGTAGGTGATCCCGTTGCGGATGGCGTCCCGATGCTCCCTGTGGCGCTTGAGCAGCGGCCGGATGGCTGCGCGCGCGGCCTCGTCGTAGTACGCGGTCTGCTGGAAGAACGTGGGCAGGCTGTGCGACGCCATGCTGGCGGATCTGGATGCGGGGTCGCGTTCGGCCATGCTTGCGGCCAATGGGCGGTTCTGGCAGCTTCTGGGGCTCTTCGGCGCGGACGCGCCGCGCGAGGCGTCAGACGTGACGCGTGGCCGGGACCGGAGCATCGCGCCCTACATGCAGGCGGCGGAGGTCTTCATCGCGAATCACTTTGCCGCGGGCATTGCGGCCAGCGACGTGGCCGCGTACGTAGGGTTCGAGCGCACCTACTTCTCCAGCCGCTTTCACAGCATGACCGGCCGCACCCTCCAAGAGGCCATCATGCAGCACCGGCTGGCCAAGGCGCGCCAGCTCCTGGCCGAGACCGATCTGACCGTGGCCGCCGTGGCCCGGGCCGTGGGCCTGGGCGGCGGGCGCGCGTTCAGCCGCTGGTTCCGCCAGCGCACCGGCGTCCCGCCCGGCGCGTGGCGGGACCGTCAGCGGGCTGAGGGGTAGCACGACCGGAAGATCCGCTGGCTCTCGCCAAGTCGCGAAGGCCGCCAGGACGAGCGGCTTCGTGGAGCTGCATGCGCGGCCTTGGCGTCTTTGCATGACAGCGCTGAGAAATGGCGTTGTGCTGTTATTGAAAGCCATATTCCCAATGGGACGCCATGATTCGTACACGTACACAGCGAAGCGGTACGTGTACGTGTACGGAGCGTCCCGTTCGTTGGATCGTTCTCTCTAGGTCTGCGCGAAGTAGTGGGCTTCGGCTGTGGCCACGATGTTCATGAGACCGTGGAGCATGATGCAGAGGTATAGCGAGCGCCAGCGCCAGCGCACCACGCCCAGGCCGATGCCGAAGATCAGGATGACGAGCATGCCATACGGTTCGTACTGGATGTGCATGATCGCCCAGAGGGAGGCGCTGAGAAGGGTCGCGCCGACCGGCCCCGCGCGGCTGGCCTCCAGGCCGCGGAAGAGGAATCCGCGGAAGACCGTCTCTTCGGTCAGAGGCGCGGCCACCACCAGGGCGAGCCACAGCAGCCAGGGCACGGAAGTGTTGCGGTAGATCTCGACCACGACCGGGGGCGAGATCGGACGGCCGAGCGCATGCGTGATGTAGTCGGTCAGGGCGATGAGGCCCAGCACGCCCACGGCGGAGAAGACCAGGGTCCGCGTGTCGGGCAGGCGCAGACAGAGGTAGTCGTGGACGCATGACCCCCGCCGCAGCCAGACGAGAAGCCAGACCAGGCCGACGGCTACGGGCACGGAGGCCAGGGCGGCTGCGGCCGTGGCTGTTCCGTTGGTCGCGATCCGGTTCTGGAGTTCCTCCAGGGCAAGCTGCGGCTCCTGCGCATGCAAGCCAGCGAAGAAGACGAGCACGACCCCCGTCTGCACGGCCACGATGGCGACGAGGACGAGCACGGTGAACCCGATCGTGGCCCAAAGCCCCCAGGGCGGGCCGGATTGAGGCGGGGGAGCGGTCTGGGCCGGTTCCTGGGGAGGCGCCTCAGAGGGCGGCACGGCTGTCTCCGGAACGCACGGACGCGGTCTACTTGGCGCGGTCCACGCGCGCGAGCTCCTGGTCGAGGGGCGTGGGATCCTCTGCTATGCCGGCGGTTGCGAAGAACCCGGCGCACACGAGAAGGCGTACGGTTTGCATGGGGGCTCCTGGGGATGGGGCGGGGCGCCCGTTGGCCATGACGCTGGCGTCTCCTGCCCGGTCGCGAGAAACGATCCCGTCCCCCGGCATCACTGCATACCCGAGCGGACCGGTCCTGTCAAGGGGGCGCGTTCCATTGCGCGCGCTCCCGAAAGCCGCGCGGACTCACCCCCATGCGCTGCGTGAACGCGCGGCTGAACTGGAAGACGTCGGCATACCCTACCTCGGCTGCGACCTCCTGGATCTGCAGGTTGGTGGTGTGGAGCATGAGCTGGGCGGCGCCCATGCGCAATTCGATCTGGAACGCGATCGGCGAGACGTGGAAGGCTGCGCGGAAGTCGCGCGTGAGCGACCGGCGGGAGAGGCTGAAGCGCTCGGCCAGCGCATCCAGGGAGAGCGTGTCCGCGTAGTGCCCCTGGATGTAGCGCCGGCAGGCCTGGATGCGGGCATCGGTGGCGTCGGACGCGCCCGCGGGCGAGCGGTCCTCTACGAACCCGGCTTCCGCCAGGTGGACGAGGAAGTGCGTGAGCGCTGCTGCTGCGCAGGCCGGCCCCTTGCGCGCGCCTTCGTACACGGCGCGCACATCCTGCTCGAGCGTGTCATACGCCGAACCGCAGGGCAGAACCGGCCAGCTCTCAGGAGCCACGAGCGGTGTGCCCAGCAGTGCACCGAGCAGGTCAGGCGCGGGCAGCACGAGTGGCGTGCCGGCGGGGTGGGTGACCAGGTCGAAGGTGATGGTGCTGTGCGTGCAGGCTGTGCCGCGGATCAGCACGTGATGCGGCTCGCCCGGAGAGATGCAGAAGAGACTCCGCCCGCCTACAGACCATTCCCGGCTCTTCAACAGAAAGCGGGCTTCGCCCCTGTGGATCAGGAAGACGTGGTAGACCGCGTGCGCGTGCTGCGTGAGCGGGCGGCGGGGATGGCCGCCTGGCGCGCGGGGGATCGTGCGGTTCCAGACCACGCGCGTGACCCGCGGCCGGAACGCGCGTCCGTCCAGATGCAGGGCGCCCACCTGGTGGGCCGGCGGTGCGAGCGAGGTGGCCTGGAAGATGGGCATTGGCCTGATCTCACAAAACATTGGCCGTATATGCTATTGTCATACCTGGATTCTACAGTACGATGACGCAGTATGCAAAGAAACAGCCGGCCACACGGCTGCGGCTGACGCCTGAGAACAACGGGAGCGTACCATGACATCGCACGTGATCGAGGGAGGCATGAGCGTATGCGCGGGCCGGGGTGGTGGCGACTGGTACGCCGGCCTGCTCATGCTGGAGGATCGCGAACAACCGTTCCTTGCTGCGGACTGGGGCGGGGGCTTTGCGGAACGGTTCTCCAAGTGGCAGCAGTGGGATGCTTCTGCAGGCCAGGTGCCCCGGCGGATCGATTTCCTCACGCACGACCACGGACAGACACGCCAGCAGACCGTGGCGGCTGCCGAGCGCATCGACGGCCCCGTGTGTCCGCGGGAGCCCGTGCCCGCGCCCATGCTCGCGTGGACCGAGCGCCGCGATGGCGGCTGGAACCTGGTGGTCTGGCGTGACGACGTTCCGTGCATTGTCACGCGCCAGGCGCAGCCGTTGCGCTGCCCGCAGGTGGCGCTTGGCGGAGACGGACTGGTCTTCGCGGTCGAACGCGACGATGCCGAGGACCAATGCGAAGTCGTGCTGCTGGACGAATGCGGCACAGCGCTCTTCCGCGCGCCCGGCCGCAAGCCGGTGCTCGCCGCGGCCGACGGAGCCCTCCTGCTCCTGACCGAGGAGGCCACGCCCGACACGGTCCGTCTGCGCCTGCGGGAACTCCACGGGGGCGACGTGGCGGCCGAAGAGGAGCTGGGGGCCAGCGACTTTCTGATCAACGCGGACATGGTCTGGTCGGCCTCCGCGCAGGCGGTCCTGCTCGCGGCCGAGAGCAGTCCCGCGTTCGGCTACGGCAATCAGCTGGGCCTCCACCGCACGCTGCACGCCTGGCGCGGCCGGCCGGGGGC
>CAZBZG010000308.1:0-5403 GCA_964496245.1 uncultured Planctomycetaceae bacterium
GGGTGGGCATGGCACCCGAGCTCTCACCGAGTGTTACCCGGAATTGAACCAAGCCTGCACTCCTGCTTGCCTCGGCTCGGGGTTTCCGTAGAATAGCCGGCTCTGTAGCGCGGGTCCGGGACAGCGGCCCGCGGATCGCTCGACGCGCATCGTTTCTCGTTACGCATACGGAGGCTGCACCATGCCCCAGCACCTCATCCAGCCCCACGGCGGCACGCTCGTGGACCTCGTGGTCGACGACGCGGCTGCGGCCGAGCTCAAAGGCGCCTCGCGCGACTGGCCCTCGTGGGACCTCACCCCGCGGCAGGAGTGCGACCTCGAGCTTCTCATGAACGGCGGGTTCTCGCCGCTCACGGGCTTCCTGACCCGCAAGGATTACGACCCGGTCTGCCAGGACATGCGCCTGGCCTCGGGCGACCTCTGGCCGATCCCCATCGTGCTCGACGTGACCGAAGACTTCGCCCAGGGGCTCTCCACGGGCGATTGCGTGGCCCTGCGCGAGCCCGAGGGCGTGATGGTCGCCGCGTTGACGGTCGAAGACGTGTGGACGCCCGACCGCCACGCCGAAGCCCAGGCCGTGTACGGGTCGGCCAACCCCGAACACCCGGGCGTGGCCCACGTGCTCGAACGCACCAACCCGGTGTACGTGGGCGGCACCGTCGAGGCGCTGCAGCTTCCCGAACACTACGACTTCAAGCCCCTGCGGCTCACGCCGAGCGAGCTTCGCCACGAATTCGCGCGGCAAGGGTGGCGCAGGGTCATCGCCTTTCAGACGCGCAATCCCATGCACCGGGCGCACTACGAACTCACGCTCCGGGCCGTGCGCGAGCACGAAGCCAACCTGCTCATCCATCCCGTAGTGGGCATGACCAAGCCTGGCGACATCGACCACTACACGCGCGTGCGCTGCTACCAGGCGCTCTTGGAGCACTACCCGTCCCAGACCGTGCAGCTGAGCCTGCTGCCGCTGGCCATGCGCATGGGCGGGCCGCGCGAAGCGGTCTGGCACGCCATCATCCGCAAGAACCACGGATGCACCCACTTCATCGTGGGCCGCGACCACGCCGGACCGGGGTCGGACTCTGCGGGCAATCCCTTCTACGGCCCGTACGAGGCGCAGGAGCTCCTGCAGCAGCACGAGAAGGAGCTCGGCATCGAGATGGTGCCCTTCAAGCTGATGGTCTATGCAGCCGACCAGGACAAGTACATCCCGGTGGACGAAGCCGGGGACGACGTGCGCACGCTCAGCATCTCGGGCACGGAACTCAGAAACCGCCTGGCCGAAGGCCGGAGCATCCCCGAGTGGTTCACCTTCCGCGAGGTGGCGGACGAACTCCGTCGCACCCACCCGCCCCGCGCGCAGCAGGGCTTCACCGTGTTCTTCTCCGGGCTCTCGGGCTCGGGCAAGTCCACGGTGGCCAAGGCGCTGCTGGTGAAGCTGCTCGAGATGGGCGGCCGGCCCGTGACCCTGCTCGACGGCGACATCGTGCGCAAGAACCTCTCCTCGGAGCTGGGCTTCTCCAAGGAACACCGCGACCTCAACATCCTGCGCATCGGGTTCGTGGCCAACGAGATCACCAAGAACGGCGGGATCGCCATCTGCGCACCCATCGCGCCCTACGACGGCATCCGCAAACAGGTGCGCGAGCTCGTGAGCGCGCACGGCGGATTCGTGCTCGTGCACATCGCCACGCCCCTCGACGTGTGCGAACAGCGCGACCGCAAGGGCCTGTACGCCAAGGCCCGCCAGGGCATCATCAAGGAGTTCACGGGCATCAGCGACCCCTACGAAGAGCCGAAAGACGCGGAGGTCGCGATCGACACCAGCGACATCACCCCCGAAGAGGCCGCTCACCAGGTGCTCCTGCATCTGGAGCAGGAGGGGTATGTGGGGGGGGAAGGGTAGAGCGCGCGCCCTACCGCTCCCCACGCAGTCCTCGTCTTCGTTGTCGCAATCGGAATCGGCGGCCACGAAAGCGATGTCGGTTGCGATTGCGACAACGACAACGATAGCGACAACGAGCAGGTCATTGCTCGGCGGGGCTTGCTCCGCGCGTTCCTGCGTGGGCCAAAGTCGGGGGGCCTTACCGCCGGCGGACAGATTCGCCGTACGGGGCGCTCGTGGCGCCTCGGCGAGAGACGGGAAACCGCGAGCGCCCGGCCATTGACACCCACGCACCCTTGCGGTAGTCTCCGTACAGGAGCGGAGGGCCGACCATGCACAACGAGTTCACATCCGTGATCGAGCGCGACGGCGAGTGGTATATCGCCTATTGCCCTGAAATTCCCGGCGCCAACGGTCAGGGCAGGACCAAGGCCGACTGTCTCAAGAGCCTGTCGGCGGCCATTCAGCTGATCCTTGAAGATCGGCGGGAGGACGGCCTGCGCGGATTGCCGGGGGACGCGGAACAGGGGATCGTGGCTGTCGGATGAAACGCACGGCTCTGCTCAAACATCTCCGCCGACATGGCTGCTATCTCAAGCGCGAGGGCGCGAACCACTCGCTGTGGACGCGCGCAGAGACAGGCGGCGTCGAGGCGGTGCCCCGTCATACGGAGATCCCCAACCAGCTCGCCAGAAAGATCTGCCGGCGGCTGTCGGTCCCGGAGATCGGCTGAAGCGTGCGTGCATGCGTTCAGCCGTACTCAGTGACGCTACTGCCCCACCCCCCCGGCCCGCCGCTCGGACGTGCGGACCGCGCTGGCGAGCAGATGCGCGAGCGTGGGCAGCGGCCGGGCGCGCACGAAGATCTGGTAACTGAAGAAGCCGGGACACACGCGGATCAGCAGGCGGTTGAGGGCGAGCAGGGCGCGCGCCACAGCGCCGTTGCCGAGCGCCGCGGGAAACGGCGCCGGGATGCCGCGGATCTCTTCGACGTGGAAGCCGCACTGGCCGAGCACGTCCTGCAGGCTGTGGAACGTGAAGAGATGGCGGTGGGTCATGTCCAGGATCCCGCGCTTGCCGTAGTTGAACTCCCCGCGCAGCAGTTGCAGCCGGATCAGGCCGAACGCCACGTTGGGCGTGGAGAGGACCACGGCCGGCCGCTTGTCGCGGGCCGTGGCCCGCACATGATCGAGCAGCCGGAAGATGGCGGGCGTGTCCAGGTGCTCGATCACGTCGAGCAAAAGCAGGCAGTCGAACGCGTCGGCCCGGTCGGGCAACGGTTCCCGGTCGAGATCGACCTGCGCGTAGTCGGAGAGTTCGCACGCCGCGGGCGGCGTGGTCGCATCCACCCCCCGCACGCGGCATCCCTTCTTCTCCAGCAGCTTTCCGAGCGCGCCGTGCCCGCACCCGATGTCGAGCACGCGGGACTCGGGCCCTACGGCATCGAGCGCCAGGGTGTGGCTCGAGGTATACCCGAGCTTGAGGGGGTAGCGCACCTCTTCGGTTCCCACGTCGTACTGCCGCTGGAAGTAGAGTTGCATGCCGTGGAGGCGCGCGAGCACGGTGGCGCGGAGCACGTTCCACGCATAGGCGAGACCGTTCACCCGGCAGATCTCGTCCCCGTAGTAGGTGGGGATTGGTATTTCGCGGATGCGAAGCCCCCCCAGCACGAACTGGATGATGATCTCGGTATCGAAGTGGAAGTCGTTCGTGTTGAAGCGGAAGGGCAGATGGGCGAGCGCGCGCACGGAATAGACCCGGTAGCCGGAGTGGAACTCGGTGAGGCGGGTCCCGAGCAGGCGATTCTGCAGACCCGTGAGAATGCGGTTGCCCGCGTACTTGTAGAGCGGCATGCCGCCGCGCAGGGCGGCCCGCGGCTCGGCCATGCGCGTGCCAAAGACCGCGTCCGCTTCGCCCCGGGCCACGGGCGCGATCAGCTCGGGCAGGCGCTCGGGCGCGTACTGGCCGTCTCCGTGCAGCAGGGCCACCACGTCGAACCCGTTCTGGATGGCGTACTGGTACCCGATCTTCTGGTTGCCGCCATAGCCCTGGTTCTCGGGGTTGGCGAGCACGGTCAGGTTGCACTCGCGGTGGAGGCGCTGGTGGAGGGACGCGCGTTCGAAGGTCTCGTCCAAGGACTGGTCGTCGATGATCAGGATCTCGTAGTCGTAAGCGAAGACCTCCTCCGGGATGCGCGCGAGCACGTTCTCGATCGTGGTCTCGGCGTTGTACGCCACCACGAAGATGAGCACGCGCGTGCACGCGCGGTCCGCCGCGTTCGATCCGTCCGCCATGGGCGCTCCTCAGAGCCGCGTTTGGCCTTCCCAATCAGCCGCGAAATGGTAGCATAGGGGGAGCGTGCGCGCAAGACGGCGCGCAATTGGGTGCGGTAGCGTGGCGGCTGCCGGACCGCGCGCGGCGCCGACGTCTCGCCTTCACCGAAAGGAGCCCCCATGATCCGCCCCGGCCTCGTGTCCATCACCTTTCGCAAACGTTCGCCCCAGGAGATCGTGGACCTGGTCCGCCAGGCCGGGCTCCAGGGCATCGAGTGGGGCGGGGATGTGCACGTGCCTCACGGCGAGATCGCCACAGCCGAGGAGGTGAAATGCAGGACCGAAGACGCCGGCCTGATCGTGGCTGCCTACGGGTCCTACTACCGGGCCGGGGCGAGCGAGGCCGAGGGGCTGGCGTTCGTGTCAGTGGCCGAGACCGCGGCCATGCTCGGCGCGCCGCTCATCCGCATCTGGGCGGGCAAGAAGGGCTCGGCCGATGCCGACCGGGCCTACCGGGAGGCGGTCGCCCAGGACACGCGCCGTGCAGCCGATCTCGCCCGGACCCTGGGCATCCGGATCGCGCTCGAGTACCACGCCAACACGCTGACCGATACCAGCGAGTCCGCCCAGCGTTTCCTCGCCGAGGTGGCGCACGACAACGTCTCCACCTATTGGCAGCCGCCGGCGGGCCTGCCCCAGGGCGAATGCGAGGCTGGCTTGCGCGCGGTCCTGCCGCAGCTGGCGAACCTGCACGTGTTCCACTGGGTGGTGGGCGAACACGGCCGCGAGCGGCGGCCGCTGGCCGAAGGGCGGGTCCCGTGGGCCGCGTACCTGGATCTCGCCCGTTCCACGGGCCGCGATCCCTGGGCCCTGCTCGAGTTCGTGGCGGGCGACGCGGCCGAGCAGTTTCTGGCGGATGCAGCAGCCCTGCGGGAGTGGGTGGAGGGCTGACGGGCTTGGGTGCGTGTCTTGTTTGGTGGTTGGTTGGTGGGGGCTGGTCCGGTCTTGTCCGTTCTCTGGGCACGCTGAGAAAGAGCCAAACCGAGAGCCTCCCACAAACCAACCACCAAACAAGACACGCACCCCACGCCAGGCACGCCGCCCGAAAGCCCTTGACGCCCGACGGAATGCACGGCAGAATAGGAGGCACTCCGGGTTTTCGTGCAGGTCGTGGTCCCGTCGAGAGAGGAACTCTTATGGCGAGAATCTATCGGGGCAGACGCACCAAGCCGCCCAAGAAGAAGAA
>CAZBZG010000309.1:0-2042 GCA_964496245.1 uncultured Planctomycetaceae bacterium
CATTCTCAACAACACGGACAAGGAAAACTATCTCCCGCTCAACGACACCCAATATGATTGGTCCATTGAAAACGACGGCGATGTGAGGATCACCATCCTTACCAATAAAATAATCAATTACACCCAAGGAGACAAGTTTTACATCGGCTATCATTCCTACCACTCCTTGCGGACCGAACACCCCATCACCTCCGTGGAGTCCTTCAAGGTGTATCCATCCGACGAATCGGAAGAATTCCTCGAGATCGACCCGACCGAGTATTCCATCTCCGACGACGGCTATGAGATCCGCTTGTACGATTATTACAACGACTTCTTGGTCGAAAAGGGCGCCTCCATCCATTCCAAGATGGAGATCACCTATCAAGCCGACTTGGCCAAGAAGATAGACTTGTCGAGGAACTTGGTCCTTGCCGTCCAGGATGAAAGCGGGCAATGGGTCCCGATCGATAACGTGCCCCTCAATGACCTCGGCTTTTTCGACTACGAGGAGCAATTCGAGAGGAGGAACGTGGTCTCGCTCCCCTTGGACGTGATCCTCAATGCCCGCCTCATCTATCTCCCCGCCGGTCCCGATTACACCACCGTAGATGGTCATCCCCTCTATTCACACGTTGCAAGCGACAAGTGGGTAAAGGACTTCAAGATCAAGACCATTCCCAAGCAAGTCAAGTTAGAAATGCTGGACCACCCGAACCAGCCCATCGTCATCAACCAGCACCACTTCGAGGAGCGCGAATATTACTTCGCCACCCTTCCCAGCCAGACCTTGGAAGAGGGAGAGGAATACACGGCCCTCCAGATCGACGCGCAAGTGAGGCAAGATTACGACTTTACCTACAAGCTGACCGATGAAGAGGGAATTCCCTTGGAAGACGTGGTGGTATGGCTTCACGTGGGCTTCGTGCCCAAGGCGGAGACAGGCTTTCTTAACGAGCGCACCCTCATCACGGACTCGGGAGAGTCCATGTATTACGAATCGCTGGGCACGGACTTGGTCTCCACCATCGGTCCCGGACAGGGGTTAAACAAGATGTTCGGCAAGCCCGAATTGTTTGAGGGAAATGACGGTCAATATGGCCCGTACATCTGGCAGTGGGCCAAGACCGATGAGTTTGGGGAAGCTTCCTTTGCGGTCAACCTCGAAGAAGAGTTCCGCAACGATTTCGGAGCCATCTTCGGCTCGTTGGAGGACGTGGACTCCTTGGACGACCTTTCCTTATACGTGCGGGCGTTCGTGTACGATTTCGAGGATTGGAACGACATGGCCATTCACACCCCCGACATGTATCGATGTTCCGACAGCGGCAAGGTATTCGACGGGAGTAACGTCATCGAGGATTATGACTTCACGGACTTGAGCCTCATGGACAGCACCTATGCGGAGGGCATCATCAACTTAAATTATCAAGACCTCGCCCTCGGCGTGGGCGATCGACTCATCTACGAGGTGGAACAAGTGGACCCCGATCCGCACGCGCCCTTGGATGAGCGTTATAACTTCAAGGACTTGGACTTGTCGGTCTATCTCACCAAGGCGAACGTGCTGCCCAGCGAGGAAGGCTTTACCGCCCGCTCCCTTTCGGAGGTGCACGAAGCCACCGAGTTGGAACCCATACCGGAGTCCGTGTTGGATGGAGACGACAACTTTTATGCCGAGCTCACCTTCGTCAACCCCTCGGGCACCGTGCCGGAAGATGGCGTGTTTACCAACAAGAAGGTGGTGGCGACGGGCAACGGCGGCTCCATCACCATTGCCTCCAACGAGATGCGGGAAATGTACGAGGCGCTCGGTCCCGGGCAGTCCACCGTGGAAGTCCACGTGGTGCAGTCGGAGTATTACAAGCGCTCGCCTACCGTGCGCATTCCGCTCTGGATTTCCAAGAACAAGATCGTGTTCGGCGAAAAGGTCGACGAGGTGACCCTCTTGGACCCCTTCATCGCCGCCTACGGGCAAAGCTTCGAGGGAGAAGATCTCATGCCCTTCGAGTCCAATTATCCGCACTTCACGGGCACCGTGTGGGTGGAGCCGAACTTTAACG
>CAZBZG010000309.1:2052-5397 GCA_964496245.1 uncultured Planctomycetaceae bacterium
ACGGCCCGACCGACGAGCCCGAATTGTCCGTTCAGGATTACGTGGAGGTTTCACTCTCCTATCAAGCCAGCAACGGCCAGAGCAATACCGAAGGCTGGAAGGAGCTCCGAAGTCCGGTCATGGTGCGTCCCGGCAACCGCGACGGCATCATGCGCTTCCAAGTCGGCTTGGGACCCGAAGAGGCGTATCTCATGGGCTTGGACGCCAAGTTGAACCTTTCCTTTGACATTTCCGAGAATGCCTATTCCATTTACGACGATCAACGACCGCTCCACATCTACCTGCTGGACCTTTCCTTGGTCAAGAACCCCTCCTCGTCCAACCCGAAAGTCCTTTGGTCCGTTGCGCAAGACGGATTTACCCCCGCCAATGCCGAAATCACGGTGCTAAAGGATGACACTGTCTCGACCGACACGGGAAACATGGTCTTGGGCTCCGCCGGCTCCCAACAAGGCGAAGAATGGGGGGTGCGGGTGAGGAAGGTCTATTCCGGGGATCAGTCCGAATACGGCCTCGATCCCGCCAGCACCTTGCTTGCGCTATCCAACCTCCAAGCCATCACGGCTCTGGCGGTCGTGGCGCTGAAGAATGACCAAGAAGAGAGGATTTATTCCATCGCCCAGCCGAATGCGGGCTCGCAAGACCTTGCCGAGCAGAGCACGATCGTGTTCACGGGCACCGAATTACCCGATGAGGGCTCGGAATTTTACATCTTATATCAGTTAGATCTCGATTATGATCATCAGGATGCGGATCCCAATGATGATGAGTCATACGGCACGATCATCTTGGGAGACGATCCCGTTCACAACCCGACCAACAAGAACCACAGCTGGATCTGCGTGTCCTTGACCGACCAAGTGCTGGTTCAAGGCAAGGAGTCCCACTCGCCGTTTTACGTGAGATATGCCGAACAGGTCGACGGGCAATCGAGCACGCACGTGTTCTCCCACAGCGTGTTGGACCTCCAACCGTCAAGGTTCGTGTTATACAACCGCACGGGCTTGGAGGCGGAGTTCGGAGACCTTTCCTTGGACTTCGGCGGCGCCTATCCCGAGATCACCTTCACGCAAGGAGCCCCGGGGCGGGATTTGACCCTTGCCTACGGCTTGCGATCCCCCTACCGCGTCGGCTACGGGTTCCAAAAGACGGATAGACCGTTCAGCGACTCCGTGAGACTTATGTATGAGGAGCCGACACCCGATCACCTCATCCTCAACGAGAACGGCGACCAGCTCGGTCCCGCGGGTTTATCGGGATCCGCCCTCGCCATCGGCTTGAACGGCGACACCGAGACCACGCTCGAGCTTTATGATTTACCGCTCTTGTACGGACCCGAGATGAATGTCACGTTTACCCTAGATAGAATCTTATTGGATCAAGTTTCGTCGTTTGAGGGCGCGGAAAATGACCTTACGATTGATTTTTACTTCGTGGTCAATGATGAGTTCAGCACCTATTACAAGGATAGTCTAACGGTGGGATTGTATCACGACGAATTAACGGGCGCCCTTGAGGGAGGAAGGTATCGCATCGAGTTTACCAAGGATCTACAGCCTCTCTACGACACGGCGGGCGAATACGCCTCCTTAGACTGCTACATCTCGATTTCGCAACCGGGCGGTGACGAGGATGCCATTTCCTATCTCATCCTTGATGAGTGGACCTATGGCCACGATGACTTGCTCATCGAGAATTTCGACCGCATTCCGCGTGACTTGGACATGTCCATGGACGTCAAGACCGTGGTAAACACCCCGCACTACCTCACGCTGTTTTCCAGGCCCTTCACCGAAAAGGAAGGCTTCGAGTACCTCGGTTCTTCGCCGTTTGACCTCCTCGAGGGGTCGGAGGTGACCGTGGTCCTGGAAAACCTTCCCAATTGCCGCCTCGTCAATCTCACGGTGGACGAGACCGGAAACGACTACTCCTTCCAATATCTCGGGAGAGAAGAGACCCTCCCCGTGAACGAGGATAACTTCTTCATGATCCGAAACTTGGGACTATTCATCGACGCCTACAACTTGGAATCCACGAAAGTCCAAGATGGCTTCCTCAACCTCTTTTACGGGAGCGGCACGGAACCCTCGGGTCAGAGGGACCGCTCCAAGACCTTTGACATGCGTTGGGACGACGGGGTCGGCGCGTGCGACGATTATCAATCGACCAAGTCGTGGTTCGACAACGAGATCGTGCCCCAATCTTGGGAAGATGCCTTCTTCCTCACCGACGATTACCTCACCACCGGGTCCGTGCGGGTGTCCGGCTCCGCCTTTTACCACCAAGTGTTTGACGTGAGCGAGTCGAGCGCCGACATCTTCGACATCGAAGACATTGAAGACACGCTCCGCGAGAATGCGACCATCGGGGCGAAGTTTGCCCTCAAGTTGCCCAAGGACAAGGCCATCACCTACTTGCGGAGCGTGGGCAAGCCCTACGTTTACGACTTGTCGGTGCAAGGGTTCCCGGTCGGCGATTCCCGCGGCTATTGCTACGTCAAGGAACCCGGAGAAACCGGGAACGCGTATCACTCCATCGACCGCAACATCGACACCCTCTTCAATTCCACCACCGATTATGCCTTGACATACGCCTCGGACGGCGAGAAGTACCTCATCTTTTACGGCATGACCTTGGAAGAGGTGAGAAATTCCAGCTACGTGGATGCTAACGGCTTGCTCATGGCGGACTACTGGGCCTACGAGAATTTCGTGGAAGGGTACGACTTTACCATCACCGAAGACCCCGAGACCCACGAATCCCATCTCAAGTGGGATTACGGCTACGAGGATGAGAACACCTTCACCCTCCATCCCGACTTCAGCCAACACGCCTCCTTTTACGTGGACTTTTCCACGTTGGAATGGAGCACGGTCAGGGACGATTACTTCCACCGCGTCCATGAGTCGTTCGAATATCGCCCCCATGTCTCGACCAACCTCTCGGTCGGCTATGATCCCGCCACGGAGGTGCCCTTCAGCATCCTTAACGTGGTGCCCGACGATCAAGTGAACCGGTCCATGACGCAGATCTTTAGCGCCATTCACCTCCTCCTCGAAAAGGACGACGAGAGGACGAAGATCAAGTATCTTTCCTTCTTAAGCGGGTCCGATACCCTCACGGATTATTTAAGCAAACATGACACCGTGGACCATTACTTTTACCTCAATTTCACGAAGCTCGAAGAGGAAGTGCCCGCCGGCTGGAGCATCGTGGACGATTCCTATGCGTTCGTGACCGCGGAACATGATGCGGATCAAGACCGATATCCGCTCAAGAACATGCCCTTCAATTACGATTACCTCAATAACTTGGACAATTCTAATCACCTCAAGCAACAATACA
>CAZBZG010000310.1:0-5394 GCA_964496245.1 uncultured Planctomycetaceae bacterium
GGAACGGCCTCCTTCTTTGATCCTTGTTCAGGTCAGAAAAGTGCAAAAGTCCACCGTTTACTGACGCCGCAGGAATTGCTGCGGGAACTGGGAGAGATCAAATGAGCACGATGAGCCTGCGTATCCCCGAATCCTATCATGCGCGGCTGCGTGCTCTCGCGAAGCGTGAGAACGTATCGCTCAACCAGTTGATCACGACGGCGCTCGGCGAGAAGCTGTCGGCGCTCGATACGGAAGCCTATCTTCGTGACCATGCGCAAGGCGCTACCCGCGACAGCTTCGACGCGGCATTGGCCCGTGTTCCCGACGCGACTCCCGATCAGTGCGATGAACTATAAGCCGCGCGGAATGCCTTCTCCGGGCCCCGGGCGGGTTCCGGGGACACTACGTGGTGCACGACCCCATCGCCGACAATGTGCCGCGCGGCAGCGGCGCGGACATCCAGAGCGTACAAGTCACAGTGAACGGCGAGACCGGCGGCCAGACGCAGGACCTGGCCAACAGCGAGACCGGCACGTCCGGGATCCGGGCCAGTTCCGCCGGCTGCTGGGGGTGGTGCTGGCGGCCGGGGACAAGCTCTACACGGCCGAGAAGGGCGCCGACCGGGTGCAGGAGTTCGCGGTGAAGGCCAAGGGCGGCGAAGCCTCGTTCCTCTTCCAGGGCGTGCTTCCGGACGAGGAGATTCCGGGCGTAACCGCGTCCGTGCAGGTCACCGAGCACAACGGCCAGGTCCCGGAGAACGGCCGACTCGCCTTCAACCCCGCCGACCCCGACATCCTCAAGGCCACAATCACCTACACCTTCTCCGACGGCGCCACCATGAGCTGGGCCAACCCCGTCTTCACCGAGACCAACAAGAACTCGCGCGTGTTTCGGGCGGGCGGCTGTCGCGGGAAGCAGCCGGACACAGGACGGGGCCGCGCGTGGCGCCAGAGCCCACCGGGTTGGCGCTCCAGGCCGCTGGCGGACGCCCCGGGGCAGGGGCATGGCGGGCGAGTAGGCGTCTAACCTCTTGACATTTCGTTTGTTTCAGCGATCCTCCCAATGCGACGGCAAACGGAGGGTCTGGCACCCGGGTTGCAGGTTTGGAGGCAACGCTGCCGGGCAGCGCGTGTATCGCCCGTGGCTGCGCTTCGTACAGGCCCAGGCCGAGGAGAATCCCGTGCTCACATCCGGCGAAATGGTCGGCAAGTACAAGGTCGTGCGCTCCCTGGGCACGGGCGGCATGGGCGCGGTCTACCTGGGCTGGGACGAAGACCTCAAACGCGAAGTGGCCATCAAGATCATGAACCCCAAGGTGCAGGGCGTGGAAAACGCGCTGCGCCGCTTCTGCGCCGAAGCCCAGTCCATCGCCCGGCTCTCGAACGCGCACATCGTCCACGTCTACGACTTCGACCCCAAGGCAGCCATGCCCTACATCGTCATGGAATACGTGCGCGGCGTTTCGCTCGCCGACACGATCCAGCACCGCGCCCCCCTGCCGATCGGGCTCGTAGTCGACTGCGCGCGCCAGACCCTGCAGGGACTGGCTGCCGCCCACAAGGCGGGCATCATCCACCGGGACATCAAGCCAGCCAACATCCTGCTCTCGGACGAGAACGTCGTCAAGATCATGGACTTCGGCCTGGCGCGCAGCCTGGACGTGGAGAGCGGACTCACGGCCGACGGCGCGGTCGTAGGCACGGTCCATTACCTCGCGCCCGAAGTGGCCCGCGGCGAAGCGGCCGACACGCAGAGCGACCTCTACAGCCTGGGCGTAACGCTCTACGAGATGCTCTCGGGCACGGTGCCGTTCGACGACGAGAGTCCGCTCAAGGTGATCAGCCGCATCGTACGCGAGAATCCCCAGCCCATCCGCGTGCTGCGCGACGACATCCCCGTGGCCATTGCCACGTGGCTGCACAAGATGCTCGCCAAGGACCTTGGCCGGCGGTACAGCCAGGCCACGGACGCGCTCGCCGACATCGCCAAGATCGACTCGGGGGCCATCCCCCGGGAGGATCCGCTGCGCAACTCTGACGGAGCCAGCACCGCCGAACTCCCCCTCACCCCCCGGCCGGGTGCGAGCGACGCACCCGCACCACAAGAGGACGCCCCCCCCCGGGCGGAGAGCGGAGCCACGCCAGAGGCCGAAACCGGCGCAGCGCCCGGCGCAGCTGGATCGGTCACGCCCGACGAAGTCGACGCCATCATGTCCGAAGCGCTGCGCATCGAGAAGGCCGGCCGGGACGCGCTCGACGAAGAAGCCCTGCTCGAGATCGCCGCGGAAGTGGGCGTAGACGCCGACGCCGTGCGCGCGGCCGTGGCCGCGCGCCGCCGGGTCAAGGCCGAACGCGACCGCCGCCAGCGCATCGCGAAGATCGCGGTGCCGGCAACGGCCGCGCTTCTCGCCGCAGGACTGGCCCTCTGGCTCTGGCTGCGCCGGCCGCCGCACGAAACCCGCGAGTACGCGGGCACGGGCGGCCAGACAGGCGCGGTCGATCCCAAGGACGCGCCCCCGGCCAAGGCTGAGACGCTGGCCATCGGCCCCGACTGGACGGACGCGGACCTGGCGTACGCGGCGGGCGAACAGACGCTGCTCGTGCGCGTCGTGGAGGGCAAAGAAGTCGAGGCCCGCGTCGGCAAGCAACCCCCCTTCACGATCACGGGCGGATATTACGGCGCGCCAGCTGCGAGCGGTCCCGTTGCATTCCGGGCTGCAGGCGGCAGCGCCACTGTGGCGGCCGCGTGCGTCAAGCGCCTGCGCCTGGCCGCCCTGCCCTTCTCCGCGGGCAGGGATGCGGATGCAGCGGGGAACTTCGCCGTGGGCACGGGTGACACCGTGAGCACGCGCCTCGGCCAGCGCACGTGCTTCGACGTCATCACACGGGTGCACGTGGAGGAGGCGCTCGAGAACATCAAACTCGAGAACACCGAGTACTTCGATCCCACCACCGCGGCCCGCATCGGCCACCTGGTCGGCGTGGACTACCTGGTCACAGGCTCGGTCCAGCAGGTTGGCAGCCGCTACCGCATGAGCGCCAAGCGGCTGGAAGCAGAGACCGGCAAGGTGCTTGAGAACGCGGTGGTGGACGGCACCGACCCCTTCGCCCTCCAGGACCGGCTCGCTGCTTCGCTCATCAGCCGGATCCAGGCCACAGAACTCAGTCGTTTCCTGCCCGCGCGCGAGTGACCTGCCCGAGGCACGTCCAACGATCTCGATGCAACGCTCTCAAGCGCGGAGATGCGCTCAGGCGCCGGCCCCGGAGGCATCCGAGCCCATGGCAGCAGGAGAGGCGGCACGCGCGGACGCAGGCCGGGCCCGGACGGGCCGTTCGCGCAGGGGAAGGGCCGGCCGGGCGATCCGGGGCCGGAGACCGGCGGCTGGTGCGCGCGCGGGCTTGTGGCAGAGGACGAGATGCCCCAGGGCCGCGGCCTTGACCTCTGCGCGGCCGGTCACGATGAGCTCGTACAGGCCGTGGAAGACGTCGGCGCGCGCCAGCCCCTCTTCGGCCAGGTCGATGAGGCCGTAGCGGTCCAGGTGGATCGCGCGGCGGCGCTCCAGGACATCGGCGAGTTGCCGGCCGTCAGGGCCGACCTCGCCCCGCTGGTGCTCGGGCCGGGGGTGGGGAGCGTTGGGGAGGCGGATCTGTTCGGGCTCCATGCCCCAGTTTATACGAATCCGCACACGCGGATGGAAGCGTCATTTCCGGAAAAAGTTGGCACCCGGCCGGGCACTCCCACGGCCGGACCGCGCCGTAGCCGGATGAAACCTGTGGACGCGGTTCGGGCCGCCTGCTATCATGGGAGTGGGGAAGGGAAGCAGCGCGGCCGGCCCGACGCATCGCCGACGCCGGGCCCTGTTTTGGACGGAGGCGATCTGTCGGAGGCCAAACCATGCGCATCGTCACTGGAATCGCCATCGCTCTCGCCCTGACGCTTGCCAGCCGGCCCGCTCCGGCCGCAAGCGACGTGGAGGCCATGTGGTCGGCGCTCAAGGCCTATGATGCCGCCAAGGCGGAATACAAGAAGGCGATCGACAAGATCGGCATCAAACCCGAGGACGTGACCTTCCAGGAAATCGAGAAGCTGAACAAGCGCAAGCGGCAGACTCTGGGCAAGACCATCGCCCAATACCTGGTGTACCTCGAACGGGCCCACGAGCGCCTCGGCGGCACGCGGCGCACGGCAGCCGAAAAGGCCCAGCAGACCTATGACATGGAGGCCATGGGCAAGGAGCGGGAGGCCCTGCGCCGGAAGCTCATCCTGCTCTACCACCCCAAGTGCACCTTCTTCAAGATCCCCTACAACCGCGAGTGGAAGCCGCTGGAGGGGGGCGCGCCGCGCCTGGCCGAGTACATGTGCGTGCACGAGATTTCCGAGGACTATCCCACAATCGACGAGAAGACCAAGGCGGGACTCCTGCGCTGGCTGCTGACCCGGCACGAGTCCCTGGGGCTCGACTACTTCGGCAAACGCGTCTGCAAAACCACCGACTTCCGCGCCGATGAGAAGGCGTTCAAGATCTTCACTCCGCGCAACCAGGCCATGGCGGTCTGGTTCTACCTGCGGTCGCCCTCAGGCGGCGGCGCCAAGCTCCAGGTCCAGCTCGCGTCCAAGGACGACGATCTCGTCGAGATTCTCGTGAACGGACATAGCGAAGGCAAGCGCAACAAGGCCAAGATCCGGCTCCAGAAGGGGGCGAACCTGGTGGTGGTGCTCGTCCGGAACCTGGGCGGCCAGGAACTTTCGCTCCAGGTGTCTGTGGAAGGACGAGACCTAGAGTGTGCCACAAAATGGCCGTGGGGATGAATCGAGGAGGAGGGCCCACCAACCCCTCCCGGACCCTTTTGGCAAGCGACTTGTAGGCGCCGCAACACTAACGAAACAAAGGAGTTCCGCACTCGCTGCCCTAGGCCGGTGCCCCCCCTGGGCGACTGACCGCAAAAATTCCGGGATTGGATTTGACAAGACACCCGTTTTTCGTTACAAACCCTGTCTTACGCTCCGGTGCCTTGTGCGCAAGTGCCGGGGCGGTCCGTTGTTGTGAGCCGGGGTGCTGCTGTAGCTCAGTTGGTAGAGCACTTCCTTGGTAAGGAAGAGGTCACCAGTTCAAATCTGGTCAGCAGCTCCAGCGTTTTCGTCTAGCCAGCAGCGCTGAGTTTTGGGAATCGCGTTCGCCGCGCAGAGTGGGTCTGCCACAGAAGCGGCGGTGTTGATCCCTGCGGATTCCGGTGCGTCGATGCGAGCTGCGTCATCGCGTTGGAGTCTGCAGCGGCCGTGGCGGGCCTGGGAGTGCGGCGGAGGCGATTTTTTTTGCCGGTCGGTTCACGGACTGGAACGACAAGGAGGCGAGTACGATGGCCAAGGAGAAGTTCGAACGGACAAAGCCGCACATCAACGTGGGCACCATCG
>CAZBZG010000311.1:0-5361 GCA_964496245.1 uncultured Planctomycetaceae bacterium
AAATCACGGAGGGCGAGGAAGAAGCCGAGAAGCAGAAGCTCAAGACGAAATGGGCTGCGCTGGAGGCGATGGTCGGCACCGAAAAACGACTCGGACTGGTGGCGCGGGATCTGGTGGATCATTTCGACAAGCGGCTGGAGGTCATGGACGGCAAGGGCATGATCGTCTGCATGTCCCGCCGCATCTGCGTTGCTCTATACAACGAGATCGTGAAACTGCGCCCGGATTGGCACAACGACGATGACGACAAAGGCGCTCTCAAAATCGTCATGAGCGGTTCGGCATCGGATGTGGCTGAATGGCAACCGCACATTCGAACGAAGGCTGCGCGCGAAGGCTTGGCGAAGCGGTTCAAGGATGCCAGTGACCCATTGAGGCTGGTCATCGTTCGGGATATGTGGCTGACCGGCTTCGACTGCCCGAGCATGCATACGATGTATCTGGACAAACCGATGGCGGGGCACAACCTGATGCAGGCGATTGCCCGCGTGAACCGCGTATTCAGTGACAAGCCCGGCGGGCTGGTGGTCGACTACCTCGGCATTGCCGACGCACTGAAACGGGCGCTGCGCAGCTACACCGCCAGCGGCGGCAAGGGGCAGGCGACAGTCGATCAGGATCAGGCCGTGGCGGTGATGCTGGAGAAGTACGAAATCGTTCGCGACCTGCTGCATGATTTCGACTATCGGGCCATCCTCAAGGCCGAACCGGCGAAGCGGATGAGCGGGGTGGCGCAGGCGATGGAGTATATCCTCGGGCTCGACGACGGCAAGAAACGGTACGTGCAGGCGGTGACATCTTTGTCGAAGGCATTCGCCCTCGCCGTACCGCATGAGCAGGCGATGGCGATTCGCGACGAGGTGGGATTGTTCCAGGAGATCCGCACCGCACTCGTCAAGGCCACGATGTCCGAAAGCGAGCGGACGCCCGACGAGATGGAGTCCGCCATCCGGCAACTGGTTTCGCGCGCGGTCTACTCGACCGAGGTCGTGGATATCTTCGCCGCCGCCGGGATGGAGAAGCCCGACATCTCGATTCTCTCCGACGAGTTCCTTGCCGACGTGCAGCACCTTCCCCAGCGCAACCTCGCGTTCGAACTCCTGAAGAAGCTGATCAACGATGAGATCAAGACGCGCATGAAGAAGAACGTGGTTCAGGCGCGTTCGTTCGCCGACATGCTGGAGGAGTCGGTGAGGAGGTATCAAAACCGGGCGATCGAAGCCGCCGAGGTCATCGATGAGCTCATTCGGCTGGCCAAGGAGATGCGGGAGGCGCGGTCGCGTGGTGCGGAGTTGGGACTGAGCGAGGATGAGATTGCGTTCTACGACGCACTTGCCGATAACGAAAGCGCGAAGGATGTTTTGGGAGATGAGCAACTCCGTTTTCTCGCCCAGGAGTTGGTGGATCGGGTCAAAGAGAACGTGACCATCGACTGGCAGGTGAGAGAAAACGCCCGGGCGCAGATTCGAGTCCTCGTAAAGCGCGTCCTGCGAAAGTTCGGTTACCCGCCTGACATGCAGCAGCGCGCGACGGAACTTGTTCTTGAGCAAGCGGAAGTGCTCTGCAAGGACTGGTCGGAGGCTGCGAGTGTTGCCGACGACAAGCAGGAGGCGACGTCGAAAGGGATTGGAGAGCCTTTTGTCCGGGTTGCTCCACAAGAGGAAGAGAAGTATGCAACCTGCGTGCCGATCTACAGTTTGAAAGCGGCTGCCGGAAGCTTTGGGGACCCTCAGATCGTCGATCCCGATGGATGGGCGAGACTCGAAGGCGGACGAAAGCTGCGCCGCGGGATGTTCGTGGCACAGGTTGTCGGAAAGTCGATGGAGCCGACAATCGCGGATTCCGCCTATTGCCTCTTCCAAGCGCCGGTAACAGGCACGCGTCAAGGCAAGATCGTGGTGGTACAGCTACGAGACGAGATAGACCCCGAGAGCGGAGAGCGATACACGGTAAAGCGTTACCGAAGCGAGAAAGAGGAGAGTGAAGATGGCTGGCGTCACACGCGGATTGTCTTGCAGCCGGAGAATTGCGAGTATGCCCCGCTTGTTCTCAGGGGGGAAGACGAAGGGGAGCTCCAGGTGGTCGCCGAGCTGGTAGAGGTCCTGGGAGCCCAAAGCAGGGGGCGGGGTTGGCGGGCGGTTGACTGACAAGACGTGCATGACAACCGAATGTGCGATCAGTGCGCCAAGGGATTGCAGTCGGTGGAACTCACGAGGCCGTGTCTCCGTCCGTCTTGCTGGCTGCCTGGGCTTCGGCGAGTTCGCCGCGCGCCTCCGCGGCCGAGCCGTACAAGCACTGGCGGAGCGCTCTTTCAGCCGGCGCGTCGCGGGAAGGCCGCCGCCCGTTTGATTTGGGTTGACTTGCCGTGGCGATCCTCCTACCATCATACACGGGAAGCCGCTCATGAGCAAATTCGCGTCCCAGGGAAGCGGTGTGCTGACGCCTGCGGATACAGGCGGCGATGGCGTCGAGGGGTGGATCGTGAACGATTGCGGCGTCTCGGCTGCCACCGTGCTGATCGTGGATGACGATGCGGACGCGCTCGAACTCCTCAGCACGGTACTCGAACGCGCCGGTTTCGAGACCCTCTCGGCTGCGAACGGCGAAGACGGGCTCGCCCTGGCCGAGGCCCGCGCGGGGGCGCTCGATGCCGTGCTCCTCGATATCATGATGCCCGGCGCCTACGACGGGTATGCCGTGTGCGACAAGCTGCAGCAGAACCCGCAGACGCGGACCCTGCCCATCATCGTGCTCACGGCCAAGAGTTCGCCGCGGGACAAGGCGCGGTCCTACGCGTCGGGCGCGTTCCAGCACATTACCAAGCCCTACGACATCGAACACCTGCTCGCCGTGGTGCAGAGCATGGTGCGCCTGCGGCGGCTGAAGCAGCAATTCCAGAACAGCGCGGAGAAGTACCGGGCCATCATCGACAACTCGCCCCTCGAAATGCTGGTCATCAGCCCGGACCTCGTGATCGTCGAGATGAACGAAGCGTTCCGGAAGCGTTTTCCCGAGGCTGCCCCCGGCAAGCGGGTGGACGAAATCGTCTACGACGAGGCGCCCAAGGGGCTGGAGGAGCACCCCGTGCTTCGGGCGGTCGCCACGGGCCAGAACCAGACCGGCGTGATCGAGGGTACGATCGGGGACGAGACCGTCTTCCGCCGTGTGCACGCGGCTCCCATTCTGGGAGAGGACGGGGAGGTGCGCGCTGTGGTGGACATCACCGAAGATGTCACCGACCAGCTGGCGCTCCGGGAGCGGTTGGAGCGCCAGGTGGAACGCCACAAGCGCGTGCTCCGGGAGCAGGAGGTGATCTCCGACCGGCTCGTCAATGTGCGGCGCGAACTCGAACACAACAAGGCGGAGCTGGAGAAGAAGAACCGCCAGCTGGAGGAAGCGAGCCAGGAACTCGAGCGTCTTTCTGTGACCGATGCGCTGACCGGTCTCCACAACCGCCGGCATTTCGACCAGGCCTACGACCACGAGATTCGGCGCTCGAACCGGTACAAGCATCCGCTCTCCCTGCTCTACATGGACATCGATCACTTCAAGGAGGTGAACGACACCCATGGACACGACGCGGGCGACGAGATCCTGCGGGACCTCGGCAAACTCCTGCGCATGTACCTGCGGGAGACCGACACCGTGGTGCGGCACGGCGGGGAGGAGTTCGCCGCCGTGCTGCCGGAGACCGACCGCGAGACCGCGGGCATGATCGGGGAGCGCCTGCGTGCGGCGGTCGAGCTCCACGAGAGTCGGTTCCGCGGGCTGAACCTGCAGGTCACGATCTCGGTGGGCGTGGCTTCGGCCGAAGGCGGGGAGATCGACCCCGCGACCTTCCTCCAGCAGGCAGATCAGGCGGTCTACCGCGCCAAGGAGGAAGGGCGCAACCGGGTGGTGCTGGCCGACGGGACCGGCGAGGGCTGACGTGCAGCGCTACACCTGCTCCACCGCCTCCCACAGCGCCGCATCGGTTCCGCACGCCAGCAGGCATTCCCGAAAATCCGGCTTCCGAAACAGCTGCGCGGCCTTGGCCAGGTAGAGCAGGTACTCGTTCTGCGTGTTCTCGGGCATGCCGATCATGAGGATGAGGCGGACCGGCAGCTTGTCCAGGCTGCCGTAAGGGATGCCGCTGCGAAAGACGGCGAGCGCAGCCGCCGGATGGCGCACGGCGGGCGTGCGCGCGTGCGGCACGCCGATGCCGAGGCCGAGGCCGGTGGGCAGGACCTCTTCGCGCTGCCAGATGGCGTCCGCGAACGCGGCATGATCGGCCATGCTCGGGCTTTCTTGGAACAACGCCAACATCTGCTGGAGCGCCTCCTCCTTGGTGGCGGCGTCCAGTACCTTCACCCGCCGCTTGGCGAGATAGGTGACGAGTCGCATCGTGTGCGTGTGTTCGGCCATGCTTAGTTTCCGCGGGTCAGCGTCCGAAGGAGATCCTCCACGTCCGTCTCGGTCACGGTACGGGGGTTGGACTGGGTGGAGCCCGAGGGCAGGGTCTCCTTGGCGAGGAGGGGGACGTCGGACGCGGGGATCTCCAGGTGCGCGAGGTCCGCAGGAAGACCGAGCTGCTCGAGCAGTCGCCAACAGACGGTGGCCGCGTCCTCGCCGAGAATCCCCGAGAGCAGGTCGTAGTCCTGGGGCACGGCCGCGCGGTTGTACGCGAGGACATGGGGCAGGAGCACGCCGCAGACCTCGCCGTGGGGGATGTCGTAGCGGATGCCCAGGGGATGGGCGAGACCATGCACCAGGCCGAGGCGCGCGTTGTGCAGCGCCATGCCGGCCAGGAGCGCGCCGTTGGCGCAGCTCTCGCGGGCCTCCATGTCGTGTCCGTCCGCATAGGCCCGGGGCAGGCCCGCCATGAGCAGCACCACGCTGCTGAAGCTGAGCGCCCGCGTGAGGTCGGTGGCGTGTTTGGAGAGGTAGCTCTCGATGGCTTGCGTGAGCGCGTCCATGCCGCACGCGGCCGTGACGCGCGGCGGCGCGCTCGCGCCGAGCACGGGGTCGACCATGGCTACCTTGGGCAGCATGCAGTCGTGACGGATGCTCTTCTTGAGCCGGCGGGACGGGTCCGAGAGCACGGAGACGCGGGTGGCCTCCGACCCGGTGCCGAAGGTGGAGGGCGCCGCCAGGACCGGGAGCCCCGTGCCGCTGAGGGGGCGGCCGTCGAAGAAGGCGCGCGTGGGCTCCTCCTCGCGGGCGAGGCCCGCGGCCGCTTTGGCCACGTCGAGCGCGCTGCCGCCCCCGAGGCCGAGCACCACGTCGCACGCGTTGCGGGTGAGCGCGTCGCGCGCGGTGTCCACGGTCTCCAGCGACGGGTCGTGCTCCACGCCCGTGCAGGCCACGGTCTTGACGCCCGCT
>CAZBZG010000312.1:0-5308 GCA_964496245.1 uncultured Planctomycetaceae bacterium
TGAACGAAGACGGGGCCCTGCATGAAAGGTGCTGGCATGGTACGGACGATCGCGATCTGTTGGCTGGTTGTGTTCGGCTTGTTCACAGGCCTTGGCGCAGGCGAACCGGCCAAGCGACCGGCTGGACCGCCGCCCGGTCCCGGCAAGGAAATGCCGCCGGAAGACCTGCCGCCCGTGGATCTCGAGGAGGCGGAGGCGCTTGATCTGATCGAGGAGGAGTTTCCGGAGGAATTCGAGGAAGAGGAGGAGGTCGTCTTCCTCGGCCGCACGTTCAAGCTTCGCTTTCAGCTCGTCCCTGAAGAGGGAGACGAAGAGCCCCAGTGGGTGCTCGTGGCCACGCGTCGTTTCGCCTATGAGATTTCGTTCGGCAACAACGACGAGGAATTCCGCTTCGAAGTTGGCGGCCAGGTCTTCCTGCTCGAAGACAAGAAGGCCATCCTGGTGACCTTCGAAGCCTCCCTCAGCTTCGAAGGCGCCGAGGGGCGCGGCACCATCGCAGCCACGGGTAGCACGGTGCTGCCGCTCGGCCAAGCGCGGACCGTGGCGCGCCTGGGCGAGAAGTCCCTGACCGTGACCGCCGAAGCAGCCGATAAGGAGGGGGGCAAGAAGCTCGCGCCCATGCCCGAAGCCGAGCGCAAGGATCTGTTCTGACGCGATGTAGGCCGGGCCCTGGCGCTCTGCGCGATGCCCGGTAGATCACCGCGTTTGTTCCTGTGGGTGCCCTGTCCACCCGAAGGTGGACATGCCATGCAACACAAATGCCTAGGCGCATGCCCATCCAAGGATGGGCATGGCACCCGTAGGCACAATCTCAATCGCGTCCAGGCACGGGTGGTGCATTTGGACAACGAGGACACTTGTGAGCGAAGAACTCCAGAATCTGATCGCCGCGCTGGCGGACAACGTCGAGAAGGTGCTCAAGGGCAAGCGCGACGTCATCGAGCTCGCGATCGTCACCTTGCTCGCCCGCGGCCACCTCCTGCTCGAAGACGTGCCCGGCACCGGCAAGACCACGCTGGCCCGCGCGCTCGCGCGCTCCTTCGGCGGTACGCACAGCCGGATCCAGTTCACGCCGGATCTCCTGCCGTCCGACGTAACCGGAGCCAACATCTACAATCAGAAGCAGGCCGAGTTTGAGTTCCGCCCCGGTCCGGTCTTTGCGCAGATCGTGCTCGCGGACGAGATCAACCGCGGCACCCCGCGCACGCAATCGAGTCTGCTGGAGTGCATGCAGGAGCGGCGCGTCACCATCGACGGCGAACACCTCACGCTGGCCGAACCCTTCTTCGTAGTGGCCACGCAGAACCCGGTGGAATTCCAGGGCACCTATCCTCTTCCCGAGGCCCAGCTCGACCGATTCACCATGTGCATGTCCGTGGGCTACCCCGACCGCAAGGCCGAGGCCGATGCGGTCATCGGCCAGCTCGAGGACAACCCGCTGGACGGCCTCGCGCCCGTGGTGGAGCCGGATGCCGTGGTGCGCGCCCAGCAGGAGATCGCCGAGATCCACGTCTCGCCCAAGCTCATGGGCTACATCCTGACACTCGTGGAAAAGACCCGGGACGATGCGCGGATCCGTCTGGGTGCCAGCCCGCGCGGCACGGTCTGCCTCACCCGGAGCGCCCAGGCCCACGCCGCGCTCGAGGGACGGGACTTCCTCACCCCTTACGACGTCAAGCGTCTGGCCGTGTCCGTGCTCGGCCACCGCCTGCTCCTCAGCCCCGAAGCCATGGTCGAAGGCGTAAACGCCAACGAAATCGTGAACGAGCTGGTCGAAGAGATCCCCGTACCCGCCCTCGGCAAGCTCACCGCCCGGCAGGGGCCGTAGGGCGGGTTCTCCGCACACCGCCATGTGGTTGCGTGATTTGCGACACCGGGTCTTGCGCTACAATGGCCCCGAATGCCCGGCCTTGCCGTGAAGCACCCGCGTGTCATGTAGGGGCGTATTGCATACGCCCCTACAAGTCGGAGGCGGAACGGGTATGGGCCAGCACAGAAGGCGCCTACTCCTCCGGCTCGATGCGCTGGGCGCGCACGACCCTGCCCTCGGCCGGCTGCCGCCTGCGCCGGAAGAGACGCTGCATCCGGACCGATGTCAATACCTGCTCGCAGTTGGCGATCAGCCGCTTGCGGTTCCAGCGCAGGCTGACCTGCGGCCCGAAAGCCGAGGCGCCGTAGCTTGCCACGATCTGCGCCAGCGGGAAGGCGGCTGGATGGTCTTCGACCTCGAGTTGCTGCAGGTACTCGGTCGGCGCGGTGTGCATGCGACTCCCATACCCGGCCCGCTCCAGATGATCGGTCACAAGGAGATACGCGGCGCGCGCGGCCACGCGCGGCGACTCGCCACGCACGTCCGTCCACCAAGAGCGGATCCGCCGCCGCTGCCGCTGCCCGCGCTTCCACACCAAGCCGCCTACGAGCAGGCCCACCACCGCCAGCGGCAGCACGATCCACAAGGGCCGCGTCCGGATTTCCCGGCGAAGACGGTCGTACCCCTTGCGGAGCCCCTCGCCCTCCTGCAACAGAACAGCGGCCACCTCTGCCATGCCGCCTTCCTCCTCGATCGTCCTCTGCTTGGCGCGGGCCAGCGGGGACTGTTCGGCGGGCGCGGGATCGAACTCCCTCCAGAGGCCCTCGTCCACGCACGCCTCGACCCAGGCGTGCGCCTCCCGGTCCGTGATGCGGATGGTGCCGGTGAAGGCCTCCCGCTCGCCGGAGCCGAATCCCACGACCACACGCGACGGCACATCGGCCAGCCGGCAGAGCACAGCCAGGGCGGAAGCGAAATGGATGCACCACCCCTGCCGTCTTTCGAACAGGAAGTAGTCGGTCGCATCCCGGTCAAAGGGGATCCGGTACGGCACGAGCGCGTACCGGCAGTGCCGTTCCACGTAGCGCATGCAGGCCCGGACCTTCTCGGTGTCGGTCTCGCAGCTGGCGGTCAGTTCGGACGCCAACTGCCGCATGCGCGCGGGCATCTTGGGCAGCGCCAGCAACGCCGGATCCGTCTTTCGCTCCGGCCAGGGGCGCGGGGTCTCCGGCATTTCGGCTTCGTAGATCAGGGGCGGCCCCAGCCGGGGCCGGACATAGACATTGCCCAAGCCGTCCCGCAGCAGGTCGCGGCCGGGAACCGAGACCACCACGGTTCCGCTCGGCCGGATGAGGCCCGCCCCCAGCGGCTGGAGCACGTGGACCGTATAGTGTTCGAACGAGACCCCACCCCGGGCCGCTCCGTCCTTGCGCCCCAGCACGGCCCGCCCGCCCTGCGCCTGCCCTGCCGTGCGCACCGGCCGCAGCCGCCCCTTCCGCAGCCGCCACGTCCGTCCGTCATAGTCGTCGAGCACCGACTGCCGCCAGGCCGGATTGCCCGGCCCACGCACCATCAGCAGCGTCTGGCCCGAATGCTCGGGTGCCCGGAATCGGCTGAGCCGCATGGGCCGCGGCGTGAGCAGGTGGCGTGCGTGCCGCTGCCCCGCGAACTCGCTTTCCGCAGGAGCGGCCATGAGCCCCGGCATGTGGGTGCACAGGAGCGCGCGGAAGAGCTCCTCCTGGGCATCGTCCGGCCGCGGCAGCGCAGCGTAGATCGGCCAGGCCGCGAGCCCCACGGTCACGATCAAAAGGAAACCGCGGGCCAGCGTGTGCTCCACGCCCGGGTAGCGGGCGTCCACGTACACGTCCGCCACCCCCACGGGCGAGGCGCGCGCCGCGAGAGAACTGAAAAGCAGCAGCCCGAGGGACGCGGCCAGGAGTTGCGGATACACGTCCGTCGCCTGCCGCCAGCCCCCGGCCATGAGCAGGATCAGGGAGACCCATTGCAGGATATCATAGGTGCGCTGACTGGTCGCCGCGTAGCTCTGCACGATCAGCACGCCGCCCCATGCGCCAAGGACCGCCGAAACAGTAGGAAGATCGCCCCGCACCCCGAGCCATCCGAAGGCGACCGCCACGCCGGCTGCCCCCACGCCGGCCAGGTGCCGCCACACCAGCAGCCGGTGGCGGCGCAGGAGCCACGAGACCAGGAACCCCAGGCCGGTCGCGGGCAGCATCCAACCGATCTCCAGCCCGAGCGCCCGTTCGGCCACCAGCGGCTCTCGGAACCCGGCCGGCAGCAATCCTTTGATCGAGGCAAGCGCGCAGAGCACCAGCCCGGACACGCACACGTGCCGGAGGAACCGGTGTCCCTCGCGCGGGGTCTGGGGAAGAGAGGTTTCGGACGGATCAGCCATGTCGCCTTTCGCCTGCGCGCGAACCCGTCTACCGGAGCCAGGCTCGGATGGCGCGGTCGAGCGATCCTTCGTCGCCCACCGGCACCACCGGAATGCCGATGGCCTTGAGTCCCTGGGCGTATCCCCGGACACCCGCGAGCGCGCTTCGTCCCGGAAGGGGTTCGTCGGCCTCCTCCTCTTCCTCGCCGGGCGCGACCAGGAACACGACCGCTACGCCGCCCCGGTTGGCGAATGCGGAAAACGTGGCCACCGTGTTGGCATCCAAAGAGGCCAGGATGGCCACGAGCACTTCGCCGCCGGTGAGGTGCACGATGGCGTCGGCCAGCGCATCGGCCCGGGACATGGTGCGCACGGGCTGGAGGCTCGCCAGGAAGCGTAGTACGCGGTACCGATGGTCTTCGCCGCCCTTGAGCTCGAGCCCGCCCACGGTCTGGCCCGCGGCCGCGCAGGAGATGCGGCTTCCCGCATTCAGCACGTAGAGGGCGAGCGAGGAGGCCACGGCCGCACACCGGTCCAGTTGGAAGCGCCGCGCCCGGGCGTCAATGCCGTCGAAAGCCGTGTCCACGAAGAGCGCGATGTTGGGCTGGGTCTCGTTCTCGAACTGCCGCACCATGGGATGTCCCACGCGCGCCGTGCTGCACCAGTGCACGTGGCGCATGGAGTCGCCGTGCCGGTACTCTCGGATGCCGAAGAACTCCTGGCCCTCGCCTTCCACGGTACTGCGTTCGACGCCCACCAGGTAATTGCGCCGCCGGCCGTTGACCGGCAGCAGGCTGATTCCTTCCCAGCGCGGCAGCACCAGGAGATGATCCGCACACGCCAGCCGGCGGCGGCGACGGAAGAAGCCCAGGGGATCGGTACACGTGACCTCGACCGCGGCGAGTTCGTGGTCCCCCCGGACCCGGGCCTCGGCCTCATACGAGAGCAACACTTCCTCCCCACCCCGCAATCCGCTCACCCAGATGGACGGCGAACCGTCCTGCCCGGCAGCCGGGTTCTGGTCACGCACCACGAGGGCGCTCTGGGAAAAGCCGCGCTGCGCGCTCAGGGCGAGCGCGACGTGGAGCGCATCCCCCTGTCGT
>CAZBZG010000313.1:0-5267 GCA_964496245.1 uncultured Planctomycetaceae bacterium
GCTCGCGCGCACGCAGCCGATGCGCGAGCAGACCGACTGCCCGTAGTTGTGCCTGAGGCGGCTGTCGATGTAGAAGAGGTAGATGGGCGCCCCGCACTCGCAGTCGAAGAGCACCGGCAATTCGGCCCGGCACGTGGGGCAGAGAATGCGGACGACTTCGTCCTTGCCGAACGCCTTGCCCGACAGGATGCGCTTCTTGCACTTGCCCACAAAGGGCGAGATCACGATACCCGCTTGTGCGCCGCTCTCCGTGCTCTCGTACACGAAATGAATGCCCTTCTCGCCGTCGATCGCGACATCGCTCATCAGGCTGTGCCCGTTGGGGCAGTAGGCCTGCCGGACCACCAGGCCGCCCTTCTCGCGGTCGACCCGGTCGCGCGGCAGAACCACGTCGGCCTTGAGCGGAATGTGCAGTCGTCCGCTGTCGGTGAATCGCTTGGACACCACCGCCTCCCTTCGTGATCGGAAGCGCCGCTAAGGCGCGTGCGCGCATGCGAAGCGCTTCAGGCCTCCTCACCTGGAGCATACCGCGGGGCAACCACGCTGTCAACAACGGGCGCCGGCTGCGCGGATTTCCCGGGAATAGGTCTTGCGTCGGGTCCGGCCTCCCGCAACAATAGCGCCATGAAGAACGTCCTGACCGTCTGCGAACTCTTCCGGGGCATCATCGGCGAGTCGAGCTACGCCGGCCTGCCGGGCGCCATCATCCGCCTCTCCGGGTGCGATGCGGGCTGCAAATGGTGCGACACCCGATACGCGTACGAGCGGCCCGGACGCCTCATGGAAGTGGAGACCATCCGCCAGGACGTGTACGACATGGGCGTGGCCCTGACGCTCATCACGGGCGGCGAGCCGCTCCTCCAGGACGAGACGCCCACCCTCGCCAAGCTGCTCGCCAACGCCGGGCACACCGTGCTCGTGGAGACCAACGGCCTCCAGGACATCTCCTCGCTCCCGTCGCCCATCCTGCGCATCATGGACGTCAAGTGCCCCTCCTCGGGCGTCAGCCACCGGACCAACTGGTACAACCTGCCCCATCTGCGTCCCAACGACGAAGTCAAGTTCGTGGTGGCCGACCGCGAGGACTACGAGTGGGCCCGGGACGTGATCGAGAAGCACAACTTCTCCCGCCTCTGCCGCCTCCTCATGGGTCCGGTCTGGGGCCGGCTCGATCCCGGGGTGCTCGCCGACTGGATCCTGTTCGACAACCTGCCCGTCCGCCTCCAGGTCCAACTCCACAAGATCGCCTGGCCCGACCAGCTGCGCGAGCGGTAGCTTGTCGGCCCCCCCCGACACGACAAGAGGGGTGCCATGCCCACCCTTGGGTGGGCATGCGGTTGCCCCCCCCTTTGCAGAATCGCGAAGCCCCACGGATCATCGCCCCCGACCCGGGAAGAGGCATGCCCACCTGAAGGTGGGCATGGCACCCTCCAGATCCGGTCCTGGTTCATGAACACGCGGATCCGGGTCACACATGGCACACGGAGCACTATGTAGCCCAGGCACTCTTGCCTGGGGCGGATTCCCTGAGGCGCTGCACAGGCAGGAGTGCCTGTGCTACATACTGCTCTCACCGAGTGTTACCCGGAATTGAACCAGGCCCAAATCCGGTCCTATCCCCCGCCACCCCCTGCTCTCCGTGCCGCAGTGCTTTTCGGTTGCCCTCTCCGCTCAAATCGCTAGGATGGGCCTTCTCGTTTGTGCACCCACACACGCCGCAGGAGCCGCCGACCATGTCCTACAGCCCCCACACCGACCAGGACCGCAAGACCATGCTGGAGGCCGTGGGCGTAGGGTCGGTCGACGAGCTCTTCGCAGACATCCCCGAGGACCTGCGCGCCCCGGCGATCGACCTGCCCGCACCCTTGAGCGAACTCGAAATCATGGAGCACCTCAAGGACCTGGAGGAGCAGAACCGCTACCCCGTGCGCGGCGGGGACTACTTCATCGGCGGAGGCGCCTACAACCACCACATCCCGGCCGCCGCCCAGGAAGTCGTGGGCCGGAGCGAGTTCTACACCGCCTACACCCCCTACCAGCCCGAGATCAGCCAGGGCGTGCTCCAGGCCATCTTCGAGTACCAGACCGCGATCGCGCGCCTCACCGGCATGCAGGCGGCCAATGCCTCGCTCTACGACGGGGGCACGGCCACCTACGAAGCCTGCGTCATGGCCCTCAAGCAGACCCGGCGGAACCGCGTGGTCTTCGACACCTCGATCAACCCCCACTACCGCGAGGTGCTCGCCAGCTACGGCCGCAACGCCCTGATCGACATGGCGTGCGTGGACTACGCGCCCGAGCCGGGCGGCAACATCGACGCCCTGGCCGGCGCCATCGACGACCAGACCGCAGCCGTGATCGTGCAATACCCGGACTTTTTCGGCCGCATCGCGGACGTCCGCCCGCTGGCCGACGCCTGCCACAAGGCCAAGGCCCTGCTCATCATGGTGGTCCATCCCCTGGCGCTGGGCGTGCTCAAGACGCCGGCTGAGATGGGCGCGGACATCGCCGTGGGCGAGGGCCAGAGCCTGGGCCTGCCGCTCAACTACGGCGGGCCGTTCCTGGGCTTTGCCGCGTGCACCAAGAAGCTCATGCGCCGGCTCCCGGGCCGTCTCGTGGGCGAGGCCAGGGACGCGGAGGGCCGACGCGGGTTCGTGCTCACCCTGCAGGCGCGCGAGCAGCACATCCGCCGCGAGCGGGCCACGAGCAACATCTGCTCCAACCAGGCCCTGTGCGCCATCCAGGCGCTGGCCTACATGACGGTGATGGGAAAGCAAGGCATCCGCCGGGTGGCCGAGCTCTGCCTCCAGAAGGCCCACTACGCCCGCATGACCCTGGGCGCGGTGGAGGGAGCCGAGGTCGTCTTCTCCGGCCCGCACTTCAACGAGTTCGTGCTGCGCCTGGACAAGCCGGTCATGGACCTCTTCCGCACGCTCGGGCACGCGTTCGAGCCCGGCATCCGCCTCAACCGGTGGTACGACGAACTCTCCGACTGCCTGCTCGTGGCCGTGACCGAGGTCAACCGCAAGCGGGACATCGACAACTACGCCCTGCGGCTGGGGGATTGGCTCAGCGGGTAGGGTCGTGCGCATGCCCATCCAAGGATGGGCATGGCACCCGCTGGCGACCCGGTTTGTAGCACAGGCACTCCTGCCTGTGGAGCGCCTCACGGATTCCGGCCCAGGCAAGAGTGCCTGGGCTACATACCGCTCCGCGTCCCATGTGTGACCCGGACCCGCGGGTTCTTGAACCACGCCCCAATTTTGTAAAAAGATTTGACTAAGAATAGCCGAAGGTTATACTACAGGTAGAGTTCCCGCGCAAGGCGGGAGCATAGCGTAAGCCCATAGAAGAAAGGAGGATCGAACCGGAACGCAGCGCGCAAGAGAACAGCAGCGCGTACGAACACATTTTTGGAAACAGGAAGGAGAACAGCGCATGAGAAAACGTGGATTCACGCTGGTGGAACTGCTGGTCGTGATCGCCATTATCGCCATCCTGGCCGGACTTCTCCTGCCGGCTCTGCAACGGGCACGTGAGGCAGCGCGCAAGGCCAATTGTTCTAGTAATCTTAGACAGATAGGACTCGGTATCGAGCAGTACTCTTCGCCCACGTATTACGACACCGTACCCAAAGCGGAGGACGAGTGGTGGGACATGGACGGCCAGGACAGTGATACCAAAATTATGACCAGCGGCTGGGACGCCCTAGCCGCCCTGGGAGCGCTCCACGGCGGCGGCGGCGGCTTGATCGGGGACTACAAGGCCTTTGAATGTCCGTCGCAGGGCATTAACAAGCCTGATGCAGCTGGCGCGAACAGCGGCGATGGAACGGCCACTGTCTGGGACAAGGAGGACACCAACTTCTCGTATTCGCTGAACATGAGCCCAGGCGACAAGTCCAGCAAGATCATGGCAGCGGATCGGTCGCGAGTGGACGAGGACTTCACCGACGACACCGACCCTGACGCCATTGAAGGCAACGGCAACCACTCCGAAGGTCAGAACTGCCTGTACAAGGACGTGCACATCAAGTTCCAGAGGACCGCGGAGCCGGATGACGATTCCGACGATGGGAACATCTACCTGGGCGGGAGCTTGGATCCCACCGACACCGTCATGGAGTGAGCGTCCGGCAGCACACCACCAGCAACACAGACCGGGGAGCGCCTTTCGGGGCGCTCCCCTTTTTGCTTGCACTGACGCCCCTCGGCCGCGTGTAATAGACGCTTATGCCGGCACAGGACCCCCTCCCCAGCCCGCCCGGGTCGCGCGCGGCCGCCCTGCCGCTGCCTGCTGCGGGCGCAGCGCTCTTTGCGCTCGCGCTCCCCTGGCTCCGCGCCGGGGGGCTCTTCGCCTTTGCCGGGGAACTGCGCAACCAGGCCGCAGCCGTGGCCGCCTGGAGCCTGGCGCTCGCAATGGCCTGGCAATGGACGCGCGGCCACGCAAGCGAAAGGAGCAGCGCACCTGCGGGCGCTAGGCAGGCCGCGGTCCGCTGCGTCTGGCCCGCGCTCGCGGCCGTGCTGCTCGTCGCGTTCGCTGCGTGGACCGCGGGGTCGTTCCTGTGGACCGCCGATGCGCTCGCCACCGGCTTCCACGTGCAGACCACCGTGGTGCTGGCCCTGCTCGCGCTCGCCACTGCATGGGCGGCCCGATCGTGGCGCAGCCGGCAGCTCGTGTTCGGCGCCCTCTGCGTGGCGGGCACGCTCGCAGCGCTCGGCGCCATGGCCAAGCTCGGCCTCTTCGGCACGGGAACCCACCCCACGGGCCGGCTCCAGTGGCCCTACGACCACCCGGCGGCCTTCGGCGGCATGCTCGTCTTTCCTGCCGTGGCATTGGGCCTCGGCCTGATCGCGCACCTGCAGGCCCGCCAGCTGCGCGCGGCCGCGGTCTGGGCGCTCCTGCTCGCGCCCTGCCTGGCGGCCCTCCACCTTTGCAAGACCCGGTCGTGCCTGCTCGGCACGGGCGTGGGGCTCTGGGTGGGGCTGCTCGTCCTCTTCCAGGGGAGCCGGCGGCGGATCGTGCTGGCCGTTGGCGTGCTTCTCCTCGCAGCGAGCGCGATCTACGCGAGCCAGGCGTATGCCACGCCCGCGCAGCGCGAGGCCCTGTACACCGGGACCTTTGGCACGCGCGTCCTCTTCGGCGCCACAGCCGTGCGCATGGGGCTGGACCGGCCGTTGTTGGGACACGGCGCCGGCACCTTCTGCCGCATCTCCCCCATGTTCGAACGCGCGGACGACTTCCTCCACGGCCAGCGGGGCGACGTG
>CAZBZG010000314.1:0-5221 GCA_964496245.1 uncultured Planctomycetaceae bacterium
CCGTGGAAGAACCGATGCCCCGGCATAAACTCCTCCGCACGCACGCTGACGTCCGCAGGATTATCCGGCATGGGGAGCGGATCTGTCAAGCCAGAGCGCCTCACGAACCGCCGTCCGAAGGTGCACGAGCTCGCGCATCGCCGCCCGCGTGGGATCAGTCCCTTGCGCTACACCTCCGATTTCGGTAGGCTGTAACGATGCGCTGATTCCGGTGAGGACGGACTCCACAATGGCTGACACCGACTCCAAGCCCGCGATCCTGAGCGGCATCCAGCCCTCGGGCAACCTCATGATCGGCAACTACATCGGCGCGCTGCGCAACTGGGTCCGCCTCCAGGACGAGTACGACTGCCTCTTCGTGCTGGTGGACCTGCACGCCATCACGGTCCGCCAGGAGCCGGCCGAGCTCCGCCGGCGCTGCTACGACTTTCTCGCGCTCTACCTCGCCTGCGGCATCGATCCCGAGAAGAGCACGGTCTTCGTCCAATCCCACGTCTCCACCCACGCGGAGCTCGCCTGGATCCTCAACTGCTTCACGGCCTACGGCGAACTCACCCGCATGACGCAGTTCAAGGACAAGGCCAAGCTGCACGAGGACAACGTCAACGCAGGCCTCTTCGACTATCCCGTGCTCATGGCGGCCGACATCCTGCTCTATCAGCCCGACCGCGTCCCCGTGGGCGCCGACCAGAAGCAGCATCTCGAGTTGACCCGCGACATCGCCCAGCGCTTCAACGGCGCGTACGGCGAGACGTTCCGCGTGCCCGAGCCCTACATCCCGCCGGTGGGCGCGCGCATTATGAGCCTGCAGGATCCGACCGCCAAGATGTCCAAGTCCGACCCCAATCCGCGCGGATACGTGGCGCTGCTCGATCCGCCCGATGTGGCGCGCAGCAAGATCAAGAAGGCGGTCACCGACCCGGGCCGGGACATCTCCCTGGACGGCTCCAAACCCGGCATCGCCAATCTGGTCGGCATGTTCAGCGCGCTCACGGACGAATCCGAGGAGGCCATTGCCGCGCGCTACGGCGGCAAGGGATACGCCCCGCTCAAGGAAGACCTCGCCGAGATCGTGGTCGAGACCCTCCAGCCGATCCAGGAGCGGTACAAGGCGATCCGCGAGGACAAGAACGGGCTGGAGGAACTGCTCCGGAAGGGCGCGGCCGACGCGTACCGCCGCTCCCGCAAGACCCTGAGCAAAGTCCACCGCAAGCTCGGGTTCATCCTGCCCAAACGCTGAGTGCAGCCGATCGCAACGGCGAGACAACGCCGCGCGGACTGCGCAATGCACACCTTGCCGCGCACGTTTTTTGAGCGACCGGTACGAGTAGGGTGAGCCACGGGAAGGTCCGGCCGGCCGAGGGCGATCGCCCGCCTTCATTTCCGTCTTGACAGGGCCAGCGGGCCTTCATAGCGTAGGCCGCGGTGAGATCGCGTCTTCCGTGCAAAGGAACCCGCCATGCGCGTCCATTCCTTCTATGTCAGTCCCAACATCCCCGAACGCCTGCGGCCCCTGCAGGAGATCGCCTACAATCTCTGGTTCTCCTGGAACTGGGAGGCCGTGGAGACGTTCATGCGCCTGGGCGGCCCCTACTGGGTCCGGTCCTACCAGAACCCGGCCCGCCTGCTCGGCATGGTGCCGCAGGAGCGCTACGAAAGCATGGTCCGCGACGAATCCTTCATGGCCACGGTGCAGAAGGTCTACGAGGACTTCCAGCGCTATATGCAGAAGGAAGCGACCTGGTTCCGCAAGCGGTTTTCCAATCTCACCGGCACCATCGCCTACTTCTCCATGGAATACGGGCTGGACGAGGGTCTTCCCGTGTACTCGGGTGGCCTGGGCATGCTGTCGGGCGACCACATGAAAAGCGCCTCCGACCTGGGCCTGCCGCTCGTCGGGGTGGGACTGCTGTACCGAGAGGGGTACTTCCGCCAGTACCTCAATGCCGACGGCTGGCAGCAGGAGGAATACCCGGTCAACGACTGGTACACCATGCCCGTGGAGCGCGTCGACCAGGACGGACATCCCCTGACCATCCAGGTGGAGATGCCCGAGAACGAGAAGATCAAGGCCCAGATCTGGCGCGTCCGCGTGGGGCGCATCCAGATCTACCTGCTCGACACCAACATCCCGGACAACCCTCCGCACCATCGAGAGATCACCAATCGCCTGTACGGCGGCGATCAGGACATGCGCATCCGCCAGGAAGTCCTTATGGGCATCGGCGGACTGCGGGCTCTCCGCGCCATGAACATCACCCCGGCGGTCTGCCACATGAACGAAGGGCACAGCGCCTTTCTGGCCATCGAGCGCCTGCGCATGCTGATGGAAGACCACAACTGCGACTTCGGGACCGCTCGGGAGTGCATGTGGGCCTCCGGCGTCTTCACCACACATACCCCCGTCCCCGCGGGCAACGAGCGCTTCGATCCGGGCCTGGTCCGGCGATACGTGGAGCCGTTCGGAAAGGCGGCCGGTCTCGCCTGGGATCAGCTGCTGGCGTTCGGCCGGGAGACCCCTGAGGATACGTCCGAGCCGTTCTGCATGCCGGTGCTCGCCATGAAACTCGCGGCCCACTGCAACGCCGTGTCCCGGCTGCACGGGAACGTGAGCCGCGGCATGTGGCACAAGGTCTTTCCCACGGTGCCGCCCGAGGAAGTCCCCATCGGGCACGTGACCAACGGCGTCCATCCCCGCGGATGGCTCAGCCACGACCTCTCCGATCTGTACGAACGATACCTCGGCCCAAAGTTCGTCGAGGATCCCATGGACTTCGACCTGTTCGACCGCATCGACGACATACCGGCGCTCGAGGTCTGGCGGACGCACGAACGACGGCGCGAACGCCTGGTCAATTTCGCGCGGACCCGCCTGCGCCAATGCCTCACGCGGCGCGGCGCCCCGCCGAGCGAGATCCATCACGCCGAGGAAGTGCTCGACCCGCGTGCGCTCACCATCGGTTTCGCCCGGCGGTTCGCCACCTACAAGCGCGCCACCCTGCTGCTGCGGGACCCGGCGCGGCTGGCCAAGATCCTGACGGACGAAGAGCGGCCGGTCCAGATCATCTTCGCGGGCAAGGCCCATCCGCACGACAATCCGGCCAAGGAACTCATCCGGAGCATCATCCACTTCGCGCGCGACGAGCGTTTCCGCGACCGCGTGGTCTTTCTCGAGAACTACGACGCGGCCGTCGCCCGCTACCTCACGCAGGGCTGCGACGTCTGGCTGAATACACCGCGCCGCCCCCTGGAAGCCAGCGGCACGTCGGGCATGAAAGCAGCCGAAAACGGCGTCCTCAACTGCTCCATCCTGGACGGCTGGTGGGACGAAGGGTACAGCCCCGAAGTGGGCTTTGCCATCGGTTCGGGAGAGAAATACAAGGACGCCAACCTCCAAGACGAGATCGAATCCAAAGCGCTCTACAACGTGATCGAGAACGAGGTCGTGCCGCTCTTCTACGACCGGGGACGCGACGGCCTGCCGCGCGAGTGGATCAAGAAGATGAAGGCCTCGATGAAGATCCTGGGACGCTACTTCAACACCAGCCGCATGGTCGCCGAGTACACGGACAAGTACTACGCCAAGGCCGCCCGCAAGTTCGAGGAACTGAGCCAGGACGGGGCCGCCCGGGCGCGCACGCTGGCCGAGTGGCGGCAGCGGGTACAGAACGCCTGGGACGAGGTCGCCATCGAATCGGTCGAACCGGGCGAAGAACGGGACATCGCGACCCAGGTCGGCACATGCCTCGAAGTCGTCGCCCGAATCCGGACGGGCGCCCTGACCGACGGGGATCTCCGCGTCGAGCTCTTCCACGGACCCGTGGAGAGCAAGGGAACCATTGAGAAAGGAAACAGCACGCGGATGGCGGCCAAAGAAACGAAAGACGGTATCACGACCTATATCGGGTGCATCCCGTGCAAGATATCGGGGCAGTACGGTTTCGCCGTTCGCGTGCTCGCCGATCATCCCGATCTCGTCCATCCCTACGACGGCAAATGCATTCTGTGGGATTGAGAACGCACGCGAAGAACGGTTCGCCCTGGAGGAAGAGGCCCATGCAGCCCAATGTCCTGCTCCTCACGACCGATCAGCATCGCGGTGATCATCTGAGCATCGCGGGCCACCCGGTGATCGAAACGCCGAACTTCGACACCTTGGCCAGCCGTGGAGCATACTTCCCGAACGCGTATTCGGAGATTCCCTCGACCACCGGCGCCCGCCGCTGTCTCCACGGCGGGCAGGGAAGCTACACCTGCGGACTCGTGGGATACAGCGGCGCCGAATGGCACGAGCCGAACACGCTGGCCCAGGTCCTGGCCGACAACGGCTACCACTGCATCAACGTGGGCTGGCGCAACATGCATCCGCGCCGGAAGCTCTACGGCTTCCACAACGTCATCTGTCACGACCTGCACCGGGGAGAGGACGACTACTGGGAATGGCTCGAGCGGGAACTCGGACCCGACGTGTGGGAGCGCGGACACGGGTGCGACGCCAACGGCTGGCTCGGCCGCCCCTGGCATCTCGAAGAGCGGTACCATCCGACCTGCTGGACCCACGACGTGGCGCTGGACCAGATCGGCAAGCGAGACCCGACGAAGCCCCTCTTCCTCTGGCTCAGCCACCTGCGGCCCCATTCCCCCTACGATCCGCCCCGCTTCTTCTGGGACATGTACATCGACCGCGACCTGCCGCCCATCCCGCAAGGCGATTGGTCCACGGCCTTCGACGTCGCGCAGCCCTCTCTCGACCGCACGGCCTGGCACGGCCGCCTCACGAACGAACAGCTCCAGCGCATGCGCGCCGCGTACATGGGCGTGATCTCCCACATCGACTACGATTTCGGCCGCATGCTCGAGGCCCTGCGCCGGGAGGGCGAGCGGCCGGACGACTGGCTCATCGTGTTCACGGCCGACCACGGCGACATGCAGGGGGATCACAACCTCCTGCGCAAGACCTATGCCTACGAGGGCTCCGCGCGCATCCCCCTCCTGGTCCACTACCCCGCAAGTCTGGACCTGCCTGCCGGCGTCTTCGACCAAGTGACGGGACTGCAAGACGTCATGCCAACGATCCTCGACGCCGCGGGGGTCGACATTCCGGAGAGCGTGACCGGCCGGAGCCTGCTCGACGTCGCCCGCAATAAGCCGTGGCGGGAGTATATCCACGGGGAGCACTCGCCCTGCTACAGCGCGGACGTGGCCATGCACTACTTGACGG
>CAZBZG010000315.1:0-5219 GCA_964496245.1 uncultured Planctomycetaceae bacterium
GAGCCGGCGTCCATGTTGAGCACGATCCAACCCCCTGCGCCGACCACGGCGAGCAGCATGAGTACCTGGATGGCGCGTCGCGCCGGGGTGACTTCCTCTTCGTCCTCATCCTCTGGAGCAGGAGCGCCGCGTCGCGAAGCTGCCGCAGGCCGCGGCGAATCCGCGGGTGCAGAAGGCGTGGAGGCGCGCTCGACCGTGGGCTCGGCCGGCGGCGCCTGCGGGGAGGGACGTTCGGCCGCCGGGGATGCCTGGGGCGAAGAAGTTCGCGGCGGCGGTGCCGGCTCCTTCGCTTCCTCGGCGGGCGCGGCGTCCGGCTGGCTGGCGAGCCGCCGGCGGCGGCGAGGGAAGTTGCCGCTCGACGTCTTCTGCTCGTCGTCGCCCGTCTTCTCCAGGTCGTTGTCCTGTGCGTTGTCGTCAGGCTCGGGCATGGGAAATTGGTCTCCGGTTCTCCTGGTCCTGCGGGGCTCAAGGCTGGAGCATGCGCTTGAGCAGTCTCGTCTGTTCGTCAGCCCAGCGGTTGTAGCGCCCCTGCTCCCACGGGCAGACCTGGCGGAGTTCGCCGAGGATGCGCAGGCATTCCTGCCACCACTGGAGCTCCTGCGCGCGCTGGAAGGCGAAGACGCGCTTCTGACACTCCTGGGCGATCATCTCCTGCAGCTTGGCGATCCGTTCCAGGCTGCGGTTGGCGACGGTGGGCCGTGCGGAATCGGCCGGCAGGTGCTCGATGATCGCGAGCGCCCGCTTGTAGTAGAGAAGCGCCTGGTAGGGATTGCCGGGGTCGCCGAACCGGTCCTGGTAGAGCCGGGTCGCGAAGTCGTACTGGACGCGCGCGGCTTCGGCGGTGAGCGGCACGCTTTCGCGCGCGAGGGCGTCCTTGTCAGGCAGCACGAGCGTTTCCCAGCTCCGCCAGCGGTTGGCCGCACGGTCAGCGTCTCCTGCGTCGGTCGCCGACTGGGCCCTGGCCGCTCCGACGGACATGGATTCGGGGAAGAGCATGGCCAGCGCGAAGAGCACGAGCGCCACCCCGAGGCAGGCGAGAGCCACCAGGATCCCGCGGCGGCTCTCCTGGCGCTTGATCTCGATCCGCAGCGTGTAGGGGCCGACGCGGAGCTCGTCGTTGTCGAAGAGGAAATCCCGCCCCATGAGGAGGCGGCCGTTGAGCAGGGTGCCCACGGCGCTCCCGAGGTCCTCGACCTGGATCTCCTGCTGGATGGTGATCCGCGCGTGTCGCCGGGAGATCTCGTTCTCCTCGAGCAGCGCCTGGGCGCCGGGCACCCGGCCGATGGTGTTCTCGCCCGCCTGGAGCGGAAAGCGCGCGCCCTTCTGCGGGCCACTGGTCACCACCAGCTCGACCGAGGCATAGCCCAGGCGATGCAAGGAGTTCAGCGCGTCCTGCGTCTCTTGCGTGTCCTGTGTGCTCATGGCTTCCGATCCGCCTACGTGTTATAGAAGACCTGCAACAGCACCGGCCCGATGATGACCCACGCCGTGACCGGGAAGATGAAGATGATCAGGGGAAACAGGATCTTGACCGGCGCCTGGTTGGCCTTGGTCTCGACCCGGGCGGCGAGTTTGGCGCGCAGCTCGGCGCTCTGCCGCCGCAGCGTCTCGCTCACGGGCGTCCCCAGGCGGTCCGACTGGAGGATGGCGCTCGTGAAGATGTTGAACTCGTCCAGGGAGATGCGCCGGGCGGTGACTTCGAGCGCTTCGCCCAGGCCACGGCCCACCTGCATGTCGCGCAGAAAGTACTCGAACTCCCGAATCAGCTCCTGCTCGCCGCCTTGGCTGGCGCCGCCCTTCTTGCTGTTGTCCACTACGTTGCGCACGGCCTGCTGGAAGGCGAGGCCCGCCTCGGCCGAAACCGAGAGCAGGTCGATCGCGAAGGGCAGGCTCTTGCGCATGGCGTCCTGCCGCTCGCTCGCGCGCATGTAGAGCATGACGTCCGGCAGGAAGTAGGCGACGATCGCGCCGAAGAGGGACAGGACCCACGGGGCGCCCATGCCCGCCAGGCTGCAGAGGAGCGGCACGCCCAGCAGCACCGTGCCGGCGCAGAAGAGCTTCATGGTCTCGATCAGCTCCGGCGACCACTGCTGCAGGAGGTTGGCCCGCGTGAGCTGCAGGCGCGTCCATTCCCGGTGCTTCTGCTGGGGGAGGAGGCTCGCCAGGTACGCCAGGCGCTCGAGGGCCGGCCGCAAGGCGACGAGCGCCGGCTCTTCGGTCGCGGCCGAGCCGAGGTGGCGCAGATCCCGGGCGCGCACGCGCAGAGCCGTACTCACCACGCCGTAGAGCGCGAGGCAGACGCTTCCGAAGATGGCGACGATGAAGAAGAGCGTCTGACCGGTTGCCGCGAGAACCATGCGAAGTCGTCTCCGTCATTCCTCGATGTTGACAATCTTCCAGATGATCAGCATGCCCACCGATTCCCAGGCGATGGCGATCAGCGTGCCCACGATCCCCACCACCGTGTGGAAGAGCATCATGACCGTCTCGGGCTGGAGCAGGTACATGAGGAACCCGATCACGAACGGCATGGCCGCCATGATGTAGGCCTCGGTGCGCCCCATGGACGTGATCGCCTGGATCTTCTGCCGCTGGCTGGCCCGCTCGCGGATCGCATCCGCGATCTTGCTGACCACCTCGCTGATGCGCGCGCCGGTCTGGCGGCAGGTGATGACCCCGACCACGGCGTAGCGAACGTCGGGTTGGGGAATCCGGCTGTAGAAGTTCCAGAGCGCGCTCTCCACGTCCCCGAGCGTGATCTCCTTGCGCAGGCGTTCCATTTCCACGGCCGCCGGGCCCTGCAGATCGCGGCTGCATGCCTCGAGCGCCTGCTGGAAGCTGAGCCCCGCCTGCAGGCAGCGGCTCCAGATGTCGAGACACTCGGAGAAGTTGGCCTCGAACGCGCTCAAGTAGCTGCGGCGCACCCACCAGGGGTAGACGAGCGGAATCAGGAATCCGATCACGACCGCGACGATCACCAGAACCACGTTCTGGGTCAGGGCGAAGAGCCCGAGCGCCACGCCGATCGTGATCAGGATGGCCCCGCGGCGCATGGCGGTCAGCGTAAAACTCGCGCCGTAGCGCTGGAGCTCCTCCTCCTTGCGCTCGCTCTCGAGGTCCCGGCCCTGCTGGTTGGCGCGGTCGATGAGCAGGACCGCCAGGCCGCCGAGGAGCGCACCCACGCCGAAGACGCTGAGGAGATCCATGGCTGCAGCCTCTACTGAAAGAGATCGATCGGGAAGTCCACCCGGTCTTCTCGCAGGCTCGAGACGTAGTTGGGGATCACGCCCGTGGGCTCGAAGTGGCCCTGGACCTTGCCTTCCGGGCTGATGCCGGTGCGCGCGAAGTGGAAGATTTCCTGCATGACCACGCTGTCGCCTTCGAGCCCGAGCACCTCCTGGATCGAAATGATTTTGCGCAGGCCCCCGGGCAGGCGCGACTGCTGGACGATGAAGTGCACGGCCGAGACGATCTGCGAGCGGATGGCGCGCGCCGGCAGGTCCATGCCGGACATGAGGCACATGGTCTCCAGGCGGCCGATGGCGTCCCGCGGGCTGTTGGCGTGGAGCGTGGTGAGTGACCCGTCGTGGCCCGTGTTCATGGCTTGGAGCATGTCCATGGCTTCGCCCCCGCGGCACTCGCCCACGATGATGCGGTCGGGCCGCATGCGCAGGGCGTTGATCACGAGGTCGCGGATCGAGACCGCGCCCGTGCCTTCCAGGCTGGCGGGCCGAGCTTCCAAGGTCACCTTGTTCGGTTGGTGGAGGCGGAGTTCGGCCGAGTCCTCGATCGAGACGAGGCGCTCGTCCTTGGGGATGAAGTTGGAGAGCACGTTGAGCAGGGTGGTCTTTCCGCTGCCCGTGCCGCCCGAGACGATCGCGTTGGCCCGGTACTTGACGATCAGCTCCAGGAACTTGGCCATGGCCTCGTCGAGCGAGTCGTAGTTGAGCAGGTCGCCGACCATGAGGCGTTTGTTCGGGAACTTCCGGATCGTGATGGAGTCGCCCGAGAGGGCGAGCGGCCGGATGATCACGTTGACGCGGCTGCCGTCCTCGAGGCGCGTGTCCTGGTAGGGCCGCTGTTCGTCGATCCGGCGGTTCGTGATCATGACCATCTTCTCGATGACCCGGCGGAGTTCGTGCTCGTCCCAGAAGCGCAGGTGGCTCTTGAAGAGGTTGCCGTTCTGCTCGATGAAGATGTCGTTGGGGCTGTTCACCATGATCTCGGTGACCGTGGGATCGCCGAGCAGGCCCTGGATGGGGCCGTACTCGAGGAACGCGGCGATGCAGAGCTTGAGCATGTTCTCCTCGCCGAGATCGGCGGGGATGTGCTCGCTCTGCTGCTTGAGGATGTCGCGCAACAGATCCTCGGCCAGGTCGCGCACGTGCTCGGTCTGTCCGCCGGCGCCGCCGGTGCGCTCCTGCATGAGCTGGTCGAAGAGCGGCTTGACGCGGCGGTAGATGAAGCGGTCGACTTGGTCCTGGTCCTTGGCGTCGACCTTCGGCATGGGCGGAAAGGTGTAGCGCGCGTCCTCGGGCTGGTCCGCCGCTTCGGCGTGCGGCGCGCCCTCCTCGCCCTCGGCTGTCTGCATCCGGCCGCCTGCGCTGCCGCCGTCCAGGGTGGCGCCGAGCTCGCCGTCCAGGGTGGCGCCCACTGTTGCGGTTCCGGCGGCCGGCGCGCTACCGCCCACGCGCCGGGGCGCGCCATCGCCCGACGGCGTGAAATCGTCGAGGGTCTTGCCGGCGATGTCCACGACCTTCTGGCGCAACGCCTTGAGATCGTCTCCGGTGGCGTCTTTGTAGACCGTGGGCTCGATGGACTTGGCCTCCACGCCTGCCTCGAGCTTCTCCGGCGTGTAGATGAGAAATGGCCCGATCATCACGTTGTTGTTGGCCTCGATCGGGACCGAGGTCTGGGGCGAGATGCGCTTGCCGTCCACGGTCACGCCCTTGGTGCTGTTCTCATCGTGGATGAGCACCCGGTCGGGTTCCACGAAGAGCAGGGCGTGGCGCCGGCTGACGCCCGAGGCCACCAGCGGGATGTCGACCTGCTTGGCGTTCCGGCCGAGCACGTAGCAGCCCGGGGCCACGTCGTACACGGCCACGGGGTCGTCGGGATTCTCGGGTTCGACCACGACGTAGCGCTTTGCCATGGAAAGGCTCCTTAGTACAGCCCATTGCAAATAGGTGAACACATGCCGGAGCGCCGGCGATGCGGAT
>CAZBZG010000316.1:0-5202 GCA_964496245.1 uncultured Planctomycetaceae bacterium
CGCATGGTGACGCGCCAGCGCCTGGCCGAAGGCGAGACGGAGGAGGCAGATGCCTCGCCTGCCGGGGAGATGGAGGAGGCCACAGTCGAGAAGGCGGAGAAGCCGTCGGCACAGGAGACAGAGAAACCATCGGCGGAGGAGGGCAAGAAGGCGGCCGAGGTGGCGTCGGCTCCGGCCGCAGCGGCGGAGCAGGAACGGGTGGAGGACGTGGTGCCCACCGTGGTGACCGCGGTGGGCCTGGCCATCTACGATCTGGATACGCGCGTGGTCCAGTTCCAGGAAGATGTCAAGGTGGACCGCGAGCACATGGACATCACGAGCGACTGCCTGCGGGTGCTCATGAAGCCGCAGAGCCAGACCGTACAGGAGATGATCGCCTGGGGCAATGTCACCATCCACGGCCGGCCTGCGGACCCCGCGCGCGGGCAGACCAAGTCCTACGTGGCCCACGGAAACTACGCCGTCTACAACGCGGAGACGGGGCGGCTGTATCTCCGGGACCGGCGCAAGGGGCACAAGCCAGAGGCGGTCTTCGACGGAGACCGCATCGCCGATACCGAGCTCACGTTCGATACGCGCAACGGCGAGCTTCTCCGGCTGACCACGGAAGGCGGCGAAGGCGAGGCGTTGCTGCACCGGGAGGAGACGACGGGGGCGGAGGGCGCGTCGGGGGAGCAAGAGAGCCGGAAGGTCGCCACGAACGTCCGGTACCGAGGCGGCGCGCTCTACGAGGCGGAGGAAGACCGGGTGGTGTTTCGAAAGGAGGTTCGACTCACCCAGAAGAACCTGGTGTTGGAGGCCGATCTCCTCCGCGTCGACCTCGAACCCCGCGCGCAAGCCGCGGAAGTGGCGACCCGGGGCATCCGGTCCATGGTGGCCGAGGGGCACGTGGTCATCGAACAGGCGGGAACGCGGGCCAAGGCCGAGCGGGCCGTTCTCGACCGCCGCAAGAACACGCTGAATCTCTTCGGGCCTCCGCATCCACAGATCGAGCGCCAGGGCAGCCACCGTCTGACCGCGCCGCGGATCTCAATCGTGCAGGAGCCGGGCCGTCCGGAGGGGCGCGAGCGGGGGGTTGTCACGGGCAGCGGCGGTCCGGGATCGTTCGCCTTCCTGCCGCGCGAGGCCGCGGATGCGCCGGCGGTGGCGCGTCGGGATGACATTGCGGTGGAGAGCAAGGCCATCCGCATCCGGTACGACCACTGGATGCGCTACAACGAGTGCACCACGCCACGGCGGGCGGAATTCCACAAGAACGTCGTGGCGGACACCGAGTCCTACGTGCTCCGCAGCGACGACCTCGATGTTATCCTCGTGGAAGCGGAAGTCGAGGCGCCGGACGGCAAGACCGAGACGCGGACCGATGTGCAGCGCATCATCGCGACCGGGAAGGCGACCCTGCATTCGGGGAAACGGCATTTCAAGGCGCACCGCATCGTGCGGCACGTTCCGCGTGAGGTGGTGACGCTGTACGGCGATCCCAAAGCGGGCGAGCGCGACCAGGGGACGCTCGCCGAGGTCTGGGAAGAGAAGGGGGTTCATTTCTGTGCCCCGCGCATCATCGCTACGGGGGAAGCCGAGGACACGGTCATTCATGCCACGGGGCCAGGACAGATCGTGCTTCCCGACGGCCCCAAGGATGAGAAGGCCATCGTGAAATACGAAGGGGACGCCGAGTATCGCGAGCTGCCGCATCGCACGGGAAGGGCCGTGTTCAACAAGAAGGTGGTCATGCTTCGGCAGGCGAACGGGATGGTCGTACGCGGCGATCAGATGGAAGCCTACGTGGAAGCTGATCCCGCGTCCGAAGAGCCAACCGATCCGGAAGCCAACAAGGGGTTGCCCCGGCGCCTCCGGCGCAATGTGGTGCGCGGCAACGTGATCGTGACCCAGGGGCAGCGGGTGGCGTACGGAACGGTGGGGGATCTCCTGGTGCGGTCCAACGGGGACGTGATCCGCCTGCAGGGCGCGAAGAACCGTCCGGCGCGCGTGCGGGACCGGGAGGGCCTGCATCTGTATGCCCCCGGGATCACGGTGCTGGAGAGCACCGGGGTGGTGACCGCGTCCGGGGCCGGGCGCATGTACGTGACCAGCACCGAACCCCTACAACAGGTCGGGGTCGAGGCCGAAGAGGGGCGACGCCAGGAGGTGAATTACCTCGTGCTGTACGACGGGGAGATGAAGTACAATTCCCTTGCGCGAAAGGTCAAGTTCCGGGACAATGTGCGCCTGGAGCAGGAGAACGTGTGGGGACGCTGCGAGCGTCTCATCCTCTCCCTCGAGGAGGTCGAGGGAGAGGCATCCAAAGCGGATGGCGACGGAACGGGCCTTCGCCTTCAGTCGGCTGAGGCCTTCGACAAGGTCCGCTTCCGGCGGTTCGCGCCGGCCCGGTTCGAGAGCGAGCGGGATACGCCGCGTCTTGATCGCGTGGGCAAGACCGTCTACACCAAGAGCGAGCAAGGCTTCTATGACATCGCCGCCCGGACGGTGCGGCTCTTCGGCGGTCCTCCCAAGCCGGAAGCGATTCAGCAGACGAACGAGATCGGGGATGATGGCGAACTGAAGCGGAGCCGCATCCACGTCACGGCTGACAAGAGTATTGTGCTCAACATCGCTACGGGCGACATCAAGTGCGAGCCGAATCCGCGTGTCCAATACAAACGGTCGACAGGACCGATGGGATTCGATGAAGACTGACACCCCTTCTGCACAGCAGGACGATGCGGTCCATGCCTTGCTCGGCCGGGCGGAGGCCCTGGTGGAGGAGGGGGAGGTCGAGAGCGCCAGCGCGCTCCTCTTCGAGGCCTGGGAGGCGGACCCGGACAATCCCGTGCTCGCCAATACGTATGCGTGCCTCTGCTCCTACCTCGGCCGCCGGGAGGAGGCGGGGCGCATTCTCGAGGTCCTTGTGGAGCGTTTCCCGCAGGACGCGCGGGTGCTCAACAACCTGGGATATCTTCTGCTCCAGGAAGGGCGGGTCGACGAGGCGGTGACGCGCTTGCGGGCGGCGGAGGCGGCGGAGCCCGGGGACAGCGAAGTGCTCACGAATCTGGGCATCGCTCTGTGCCAGCAGGGCCGGGAGGCCGACGCCGTGGCCTGCTTCGACCAGGCGCTGGCCAGCGAGCCGGACTCCGTAGCGGCGCACAACAACCGCGGCGTGGTGCTGCAGCGGCTCGGTCGGCTGGAGGAGGCGCGGGACGCCTTTCGAGCAGCGCTGGCGGTGGACCCGCGCGATGCGAGCGCCGCCAACAACCTGGGATGTGTGGAGCGGGCTCTGGATCACCCCGGGGCCGCCATTGAGGCGTTTGCGCTGGCTGTGGAGCTGGACGCGGAGCGCGTGGTCTGTCAGCGGAACCTGGCCATGGCGCTGGTGGCGGGCGGACGCCAGGAGGAGGCGCGCGCCGCTTTTCGGCGTCTCCTCCAGCTCGAACCGACCGGTCCGCTCGCCGAACAGGCATCGGCTTGGTTGGCTGGGCTGGCTGTGGATGCCGCGTGGACGCGGGAATTCGAGTTTGACTCCAGCGGAGCGAGCGCGATGACCGATAATGCTCTAGATCGCCCCCAGGAGACGGGTTCATGAGAAGTGCCACGCGTTGGCTCGGATTGGCTGTCGCCTGCTGCGCGTGCGCGGGATGCGGGACGCCGTGGTCCGGGCCCGGGGGACGCACGCATCGGCAGACGGCTGAGGCGCCGACCACGGCGGAGCGAAAAGAAGCCCTCGCCTGGGAGTACAACGAGGAGGGGCTGCGCGCCTCGCAGGAAGGGAAGCACCGCCGGGCCGTCTACTACTTCAGCAAAGCCGTCGAGGCGAAGTCAGACGTCTCGACCTTCTACAACAACCTGGGGCGTTCGTACTACTGGCTTTCCGATTTCGATCGCGCGTTGCGCGCCTATCGGCAGGCCGAGGCGCTGGGGCCGGAGATGGCGACCGAGCGTGCGGCGCTGAAGACCAACATCGGCGACATCTACCGGCAGCGCAAGAACTTTGCGGAGGCGGTGCGTTACTACCACGAGGCGCTCGAGGAGAGCCCGAATCTGGCCCGCGTCCACTATGAGCTGGGGAACCTCTACCTCAAGAAGCGTGAGACCAAGCAGGCGGAGTATCGCCTGAACCGGGCCCTCGCGATCGATCCGGAGCACAGCCAAGCCCGGCTGGCCCGCGTCATCCTCTACCATCTTACGTACCGGGATGAAAAGGCGTGGGACGACGTGCAGCAGCTCGAGCGGCAGGGTTTTCAGATTCGGCGTGATCTCAAGCAGGACATTCTGCGTGGCATGCAGGCCGCCAAGGACCGGGAACGCTTTCAGCCGGCGCACTGAGTGCGCCTCAGGGACCGGCTTCCGCGCGATCCTCCATCGACCCCCAAGCGGGGCGCGCCGCCGCATCGATGGCGAGCAGCGTCTCAAGCAGGCCCTGGAGGCGATCCAGGGCGATCATGTTCGGACCGTCACAAGGGGCGGCGTCCGGATCGTCGTGGACCTCGAGGAAGACCGCATCCACGCCCGCTGCGACCGCTGCCCGTGCCAGGACCTCGGCCATGGCGCGGTCGCCCCCCGAGGCGGCTTGCTGCGCGCCGGGGAGCTGTACGCTGTGCGTGGCGTCGAACACGACCGGCACGCCCAGGGAACGGAGGATGGTGAGCGAGCGCATGTCGCTCACGAGATTGTTGTAGCCGAAGACGGTCCCGCGCTCCGTGAAGAGGATCGCGCGGTTGCCCGTGGACTCGATCTTGGCCAGCACGTGCCGCATGTCCCCCGGAGCCAGGAACTGCGCCTTCTTGACGTTGACCGGTTTGCCGGCCCGTCCCACGGCCAGGAGCAGATCGGTCTGCCGACAGAGGAAGGCGGGCACCTGGAGGATATCGAGCGACGCGGCTGCCGGGCCGACCTGCGCTTCGGTGTGCACGTCGCTCATGACGGGCACATCGAGATCGCGAGCGATGGTGCGGAGGACGGCGAGGCCCTTGTCGAGGCCGGGCCCACGGAAGCTGGAGAGGCTGGAGCGGTTGGCCTTGTCGTAGGAGCTCTTGAAGATGAAGGGGAGCCCGAGATCGGCGGTCAGGCGCATCAGGGCCTCGGCCATCGTGCGGGCATGCGATTCCGACTCGATCACGCAGGGACCGGCGATGAGAGCGAGTCCCGCTTGGCCGCCCATGATGACGGGGCCGACCGCGACCGGACGTACGGGGGCGGACATGGCGT
>CAZBZG010000317.1:0-5162 GCA_964496245.1 uncultured Planctomycetaceae bacterium
GCTCGCGCCTGAGCACGGGTTACATGCCCCGCAGACCCCACGCCCGCCCCCGCAGAAACTGACTGGCTGCAAGGTCAGAATGTGATAGAGTGGGCGCGGAGGGTGCGGACCGGCCTGGCCCTCCCAGAAACGCTCCCAGGAGACCCCGTGCCCACCGAAACCACCCCGCACATCATCCTCACCACCTACGGAACGGACGGCGCAGCTGCAGCCGCCATGGTGCTCTTGCAGCACCCGCACGCGGAGATTCTCCGCACGAGCAGCACCCGTGTGGGCGCGACCCTGCTGGAGGTGGCTCGTCGCCCGCCCGCGCATGTGCACGTCTGCGGGGTGGGCCCCAACGACACGTCCGAGCACATCCTCGAGGGGTTGGACGCGCTCAAGTCCAAGGGATTCTCCACCACCTGGTATTGCGGCCGGGGGTACATGGATTCATGGCGCGAGCCCATGGCCCCGTTCTGCGAGACCGCGTTTCTCGACTGCGGGAGCAATGCCGGCGCCGTGCGCGCGCATCTTGCGATCCGCAAGAGCAAGCGGGTGGAGCTGCTGCTGGCGCTCGGCGAGGAGTATGCCGACTCCACGCGCACGCGCGCGGCCGAGCACCTCTTCTGGCACGACCTCGTGCACCACAGCGCAGCCCAGTACTTCAAGTACGAGGACGACCAGGCGTTCGTGGACGTGATCCGCAAGCTCGCGGGCCAGGAGGACGTGACCGGCCGGGATGAGCGCCAGGTGGAGGCGTTCCGCAGCTCTTCGGGCCGGGCCGTGCCGCTCGGGGCGAGCAAGGCCATGCGGAGCTTGCGCAGGACCGTGGCCCGGCTCGCGCCCCTGGACGAGCCCGTGTTGATCCTGGGTCCGAGCGGGGTGGGAAAGGAACTCGTGGCCGGGCTGCTGCACGAAGCGAGCCTCCGATCGGGCGCGCCGTTCGTGCCCGTGAACTGCGCGATCCTGGCGACCAGCTCCGACCTCGCCCACGACCGGCTCTTCGGCCACGTGGAGGGCGCGTACACGGGCGCGCGCGCGTCCCAGGCGGGCGCGTTCGAGGCGGCCGACGGGGGGACGCTGTTTCTCGACGAAGTAGCCGAGCTGCCGGTGGCCATCCAGACCCAGCTGTTGCGCGTGCTCGAGGAAGGCACGATCACGCCGCTGGGCACGGTGGCCACGCGGCCGGTGAACGTGCGGATTGTCGCGGCCACCAACCAGAGCCTCCCGAGCCGCGTGCGCGAGGGCCGTTTCCGGCTGGACCTCTACCACCGACTGAACGTGCTGCGCATCCGCGTGCCCGCGCTCAAGGACCGCAAGCCCGACATGAAGTCCATCGCCCAGTCCGTGGCCCACGACTTCGCGGCCCGGGGGCACGCGCTCACGCTCACCCGCGCGGACTGGCAGGCGGTCCACGAGTACGACTGGCCGGGCAATGTGCGGCAGTTCATCAACGTGCTCAAGCGCGCCGCGTACATGGGAAATCAGGTGCGCGATGTACTCGCTGAAGAAGCGGCTGAGGAGCGCGCGCTCGAAGCCTCGTCCAGGACCGAGATGAGCGAGGCCCTTTGTCTCTTCCTCCCCGGCCGGCCCGAGGACGTGACCCCCGAAGACGAGGTCCGCCGCGCTTACATGCGCCACGTGTTCGAGGTCTGCGACCGGAACTGGTCCCGCACCGCCAAAGCCCTCGGCGTGGCCGTGAACACGCTGCGTAAGTGGATGGACGCCTAGGCCGACCATTCGTGCGGTATGGAGGGACGCGCGCCCGCGCCTCCGCTACGTCACACCAACCATGCGGTCCTGCAGAAGCCCTTCGACTTCGCTCAGGGCCGTGAGCCCGTCGAACGGCAGGACCCTCCGACACACCTCGTGCCCCAGTCCACCCCGCAGACGGGTGCCATGCCCACCCCCAGGTGGGCATGCGACCCCCGTCTCTCTGTCACACGCGGTTTTCCCCTTGACCAGCAACACCTTGCACCGTACCCTCGCCCGCAGTCCGTTGCATACATTCAGGCAGTTCGAGGACTCCGTGCGCAGACTTCGCGCAAAACGGAAGGCCGCGACACGCGCCACGATCCTGCGGTGCGCGGCTGGGAGGCGAGCCCATGAGCGCCAAGCTCGAACACCTCACCAAAGGCGCCCAGGTCGCGGGCATCCTCCCGGACCAGGACGTGACCGTGGTGGACGCCAAGTGGTTCGGCACGGCGGGCGTGGAGATCACGTACAAGGACGGCTAGGGCGCGGTGGGCAACGAGCTGCTCTACCGCGACCGGGAACCGGGACTGACCGTGATCGAGGAGGTGCTCGCGGCCCTGCGTGTGGACAAGGCCACGGACGAGGGGCTGGGGGTTGCGGAGTAGGGGGCGGGGACGATGAGGGTCTCGGGTCGTGGTCGCATGCCTTCCATATGCTATACTTGACATATGTGTCGATTCGGCGTATTATAATAGCCGCTTGCGTACGTGCGGATGCTCGCGGCTTTGCGCCGCAGCACAGCGGAAGGGCCTCCCGTGACCCAGGCACAGAGCCATCGACAGTCTGTGGAGCTGTTCCACCTGCTCGTGCTCGACCAGCTCGGCCGGAAGCTGGACAAGCAGAGCTGCGTGCTCAAGGGCGGGTGCAACTTCCGCTTTTTCTTCAAGAGCCCGCGCTACTCCGAGGACATGGACCTGGATGTGGAGGGCGTGGCCGCGCACGCGCTCCGCGACGCCATGCAGAGCATCCTGGAGGCGCGCCCCTTCCAGGAGATCCTGGAGGTCAGGGACCTGGCGATCGAACACGTGACCCTGTCCAAGCAGACCGAGACCACGCAGCGCTGGAAGCTCGGGCTGTCTGTGCCTCATGCGGCCCTGCCGCTGCCCACCAAGATCGAGTTCTCGCGGCGTGGCTTGTCCGGGGATTTCGCGTTCGCGAGCATCGATCCTCTGGTCATCCGCGAGCACCAGCTCTCTCCGATCCTGTGCAACCACTACACCGCAACAGCGGCCTGCGGGCAGAAGGTCCAGGCTCTGCTCTCGCGAAGCGTGCCCCAGGCCCGGGATGTCTTTGATCTCTACCTGCTCGTCTCCTCCAACACCCCTGAACGAGAATGGCTGGATGCGTCTCTGCTGCAACAGAGAGAGGAGATCCAGACGCGTATGCTGGACGTCGATTTCGCCCTGTTCAAGAGCCAGGTGCTGGCCTACCTCCCCCCTGCATCGCAGGAGCGGTATGACGATGCGTCCCTCTGGGACACCATGGTGCTGGAGGTCCTCAAGGCGCTCTTCGGAGACGAGGCATGAGGCTGGTCGACGCCCACGCGCGGCTGCTCGGCCTGGGGCAGCCTGCGTTCACCACAGCCGACGCGGCCGCCTGCCTGGGCGTGGCGCGCGCGCACGCGAGCAAGCTGCTGGGCCGTCTTTCTGACGCGGGCCTTCTCGTCCATCTGGCGCGCTCGCTCTGGGCGGTTCCCGCCGAGGTCGAGGCCTTGCAGCTGCCAGGGATTCTTGCTGCACCCGCGCCCGCCTATGTCTCCCTGCAGAGCGCGCTCTTCCAGCACGGCATGATCTCGCAGATCCCTGAAGTGATCTACGCGGTTTCCGTGGCGCGCACGCGCCGAGCGGATACGCCGCTCGGCACGGTCTCGATCCACCACGTCGCCCCCGGCTTCTTCTTCGGCTACGCGCCCACAGGACCGAAGCGCGTCTTGCTGGCCACGCCGGAGAAGGCGCTGCTGGACGTCTTCTATCTCAGTCCGGGGCGGTCGGGCCTGTTCCGATCGCTTCCGGAGCTGGACCTGCGCGCGGACTTCCACTTCGACAAGGCGCGCGAGATGGTCGCCAAGATCCGCGCCCCGCGCCGCAGGCGCCTGGTGGCCGACCGGCTCGACAACCTGAAGTAGAGCGAAGCGCGGGCATGGCTCTCGGGGATTGGCCCAGGGTCCAGCGGATTCCGACGACGTGATGCAAGGAGACACCCATGAAGCCTCGTCGTCTGGTCGTGCTCGTGTGTGCGCTCGCCTGCGGGTGCGGGCCGGGTGCGCAGCCGGCCAGGCCTGTCTACGACTACTCCACGCCCGCGCAGAGCTTCCGGTCGCTGCAGCAGGCGTTCCGGGCGCGGGACGTGGCGGGCATCGCCATCCACATGCAGAAGACCATGAAACTGACCGCCAAGGCGGGCGGGGGCGATCCCGAGGAGGTGGACCGGATGTTCGACCGGCAGCGGGACGAAGATGCGTGGCTCGGCTGCGACACGAGCGTGGTCGAGTTCAGCCCGCTCAAGCTGTCGGACGCGACCGTGGTCGAGGTCGGCCCCTTCAAGGCGGACGGCAGCCTCCTGTGCGCGCGCCTCACCCTCCGCTGGCCCGGCGGGGAAGAGGCGGACGACGTCCTGGTCACGAGCGGCGACAACGGCAAGACCTGGTGGTGCGGCCTGGTCTTCATCACGGGCGTGCATCCGTAGGTGTGGCATTCGGGACAGGAGGAGGCACGCGCCATTCGACAGGCTCATGGCCCTGAGCGAAGTCGAAGGGCTTGCGCGCGTCCGGACGGCCGGTGGGCCGTCCCTCCGTTTCTTGTAGAGGGGCTCACGCGATTCGTCCCAGGCAAGAGTACCTGGGGCGCCTACGCTTCATCTTCTGTGTGGTTCGGAGCAATGGAAGCCGGCGCTTGATTCCCGTGATGGCTGGCGCGCCCGGAGGGGCTCGAACCCCCGACCGCCGGATTAGAAATCCGGAGCTCTATCCAGCTGAGCTACGGGCGCGCGCATCTGCTGCTGGCCGCGTGCCTGCGGTCCGGTTGCAGGCAGCTGCCAAGGCCCGCGGCAAGGGGCGAGGCCCCCGCCGCAGGGTCAGGCACTCTGGTGCGCTGCATAGACCGCCTCATAATTCTCCAGCATTGTACGCAGGATCGCGGGTGTGTCCAGTCCGTAGGGGCAGTGCTCGCGGCAGTGGCCGCAGCCGGTACAGTCGCGGATGCGCAGCATCTTGGCGTGCCAGTCGTCGGTCAGGAAGTTCCGGGTGGGCGCGCGGCGCAGCAGGAACTTCATGCGCGCCGCCATGGGGATGGGGATCTCGGCGGGGCAGGGCAGGCAGTAGCCGCACCCGCGGCAGAAGTCGGGCCCGAGCTCGGCGCGGTCGCGGCGGATGGCAGCCTGCAGGTTCCCATCGAGTGCTGGCGGATCGCGGTCGAGGGCGAGAAACT
>CAZBZG010000318.1:0-5155 GCA_964496245.1 uncultured Planctomycetaceae bacterium
TTGGCCGCGTACTTGACCTCGAGTGTCACCGGCAGCTGGTTCTTGAAGTGGTTGGTCAGCATGAAGACCTGCCGCTGGAGTTCGTGCCGGGCCTGGAGCGCGGGAACGTCCTGGATGCGGAGGCTCATGCGGGTCAGGGCCAACGGTGCGCTCATGCCGGTCACCAGGATGGGCATGCGGTCCACCGCCAGGACCTTCCGGTCGCCGAGCGGGCGCACGTTGCCGGCCAGATCCACGACCTTGAGGGGCATGTCGCCCAGGTAGATGCGTTCGAGCAACGCCCGCTGCCGGGGGCCCTCGTACCAGAGCGCCACAACGACCTCGTTGCGTTCCCGTTCGCGGTGTCGGAACACATGGTTGGGGAACTCTCTGCGCAGCTGGAAACTACCGAGGTAGGTGCTCCCGCTCAGATGCTGGGCAAGGACGCGCACGGCGAGGAAGGCGGGATGCGGAACCGGCTGGCCGCGGCTGTCCTGACGCGCGAGCCCGGCGGTGGCATCCAGGAGCCGGCCGAGCGTGATGCGTGGAACCCCCAGGGCTTTGGCGAGAATCGCCTTGATGGCGAGGTCCTCGGCCTGGAGCCGTTCGGCGGCTGCGTCGCGCTGCTGCGGAGGCAAGGGCTTGAGGCCCAGGCTCAGCCAGGCCTCGCGCAGGGGTTCCACGGTGTCCGGGCGCTCCACGCGTTCGCCGTGCACGAGGTGCGTGGGGGCCAGATCCAGGAGGTAGGCGGGCGCGTACCGATTGGGGGCCCGCAAGCGGAGGAAGTAGCGGGGCAGAAACCGGCCGAGGGTCCGCACCAGGCCGTAGGGATCCGTGTCCTGCGGGGCCCAGAGCACGAGATGCGACGCGATCTCGGGGGCGGGCAACCCGTTCTGGGTCTGGGTGAGATCGATGGGAACGGCTTGCACGGTGGCGGTGGCCATGTTCGACAGCAGCGTGCGGGCCGCCTGCAGGGCAGGGGGGTCCACCCTGGCGGTGAATGACCGGTCCTCGTCCACGCCCCACTGCCAGGACTCCACATGGGGGCGCAGATCCTCCATTACGGCTTGCAGATGCGTCTCGAGTGCTGCGGGCTTCTCCTTCATGATCTGCTGGATGCCCACGTGCCGGAAGGCCTGGGGCGTGTTCGCGATCACGCCCGTGACGCGTGCGCCGAGGCTCCGGAGTTCGCGCAGCTGCCGGGCCAGTTCCACCACGTAGGGCTGGCTCTCGGCCTGCGGTGTGTAGTCGGGCGGCCACAGGTGGGTCTTGGCCTCATAGACGCCGAGGCGCTGAACGAGTCTGGAGAGCATGCCCTCGCGGTCTTCCAGCACGCTGCGGGCAGGGGCGCCGAGCCGTACGCCGAAGTCGCGGCCCCCTTGTCCGAGGGACAGGTCATTCAGAGCGCGTTGCCGAGGTGGTTCCCAGAGCACCACCACCTGGGTGACGCGGGCGGCGAGATCGTCCTGGTAGCCTTTGAGCGCGACCGTTGCGTAGTAGATGCCCAGCCTTTTCAGCGGAAGGCGGATCTGTTCGTGCAGGGACCGCCGCGGACCGGGGTCGAGATCGCGCTTGCGAAAGCCTTCGGGGAAGACGCGTGGCGTACCGGCCGCGTCCGTGGGGGGCCGTCCCTGCAGGTCGGTGATGCGTATGTGGCGGCTGTAGTCCTTGGCCTTGCCGATACGCTTCTGTTCTCGCGCAGGCACGTTTTCGATCAGCCCCTGGTAGTGGCAGCTGAGCAGGACGGGTTCGCGCGGTCCGTTCCCGTCCGGCGGTGCAGTCCGGAACACGGGCGGGATGCGAAGTTTCGGTCGCGGACGGACGGCGATGTCGTCGAACCAGACCGTGCCGTGGCGGTCGGCGCCCGGGACCGCTGGGTTGTCTTCCACCTCGAGCACGACGCGCACCGCATTGGGGCGCAGACCGGTCTTGGGGTCCACGGGCAGATCGTTGATCCGATGGGGCACGGCCTTGGTCGGCCAGTCCCGCTGGCCGACCGGCATCTCGATGACGAAGGGCGGGCCGATCTCGTGCTCGGTCTCGGCCTCCACGTAGAGCCAGACCAGGCGGACCCGGACGAACGTGCTCGGGGGAGGGGGGCCGTTTGCCTGGTCGAGCTCGGTTGGATCGGGGTTGAAGAGCCCCCGCGTCCGGGCCCAGGCCGTGACTTCGTACGCGAGGTCCGGATCGATGGTCCTGGGATAGACCGTCTGGAGCGCGATCGGCGTGCCGTCGTAGGGAATGCGGAGCACGTGACCGGGCCGATCGCGCCAGAGACCCTTGCGATCGCCGGTCGTATCGGCCTCGATCCGGATGTCCCTGGCCGGGTAGCTTTTGTGGGTTTCATCCCGGATCAGCGTCCAGTAATCCGGCCAGCCGTCCCCGTCGCGGTCGCGGCTGCGGGGGGTATTGCCCCGGGGTTCGAAGTCGTAGACCTCGATGGTTCGGCCGATCTGCCGTCGGGTCTGTTCCTGGTCCTTGGTCTCGGCAGCCCGCAGAGACGGGAGGAGAAGGGCGAGCGATACGAGCAGGCTTCCCGCGAAGTGGGCGTGCCGGCGGGGGCCAACGGTGGAGATCGGGAGCGGTGGCGAGGGCCGCAAGAGGGGACAGGCAGCGACAGGTCTCGTGGGGCGAGGCCGATTCATGCACCCGGTTCCGCTACGGGGCGTCGAGTTCTGGCGTGGACGGTTGCTCCGGCTGGGGCTCCGCTGGTTCAGCGGCCGCCTCTTTTCGGGCCGGCTGTTCGGGCTCCGCGTCCTTCTCGGGCGCCTCTTCCTTTCCGTCCTTGAGCGGGAGCGGCAGGGGTATGGGATCCCGGTCTTTGTCGTGCTGCTCGCGCTTGTCCGCGATGCGCGTGCTCTCCGCCTTGAGCTCGCCGCTGCGGGCGAGGATGCCGTCGATGTCGTCTTCCGTCTCGATCTTCTCCAGCTGGTAATGGAGTTCCCGCTTGTCCTCGATGCGGGCGGGGACCAGCACCTCGCTCACGAAATCCACGCCCATGCGCTCGTAGGCGGGGGCGCGGACCGGTTCCTTGACATGCAGGGGATAATAGCCGGGCGCTTCGAGGCGGATGTCATAGGTTCCGTAGTGCTTGAAACGCAGGCGGAAGGGGGTCTCGCCCTTCCACGTCTGGTTGACGAGGACGCTCGCGCCCTCCGGCTTGCTCGTGATCAGCATCTCGCGGCGCACGCAGCCCGAGGTCGCGACCACGATCAGGGCCAGGAGTCCGGGAATGAGACGATTGACAGGCATCTTTCGATCTCCCAGGCGACGAACGTGCACCCAGCGGCCGCGCTCCCAGTTATGTCTTGAGCAGCCAATTGATTATGCTACTCTTTGGCGCGAGCGATGTCAAGAGCGCACAGCGCTCCGCCTTGCGGGCGAGAGCCGGGTGCGCTCCATCCTCAATTTGTGAGTTGCCCCTTGATTTCTTTCCTCCTTTTCCGTAAATTCAGTTTGCGGTTAGAGTTGGCTTCCCTGGCCGGCACAGGCGCCTCTGCAGAAGGAGATGCACAGTGACAGCCCGAGCAGGTCTCCAGGCCATTGGTATCACGTTCGTTATGAGCACGGTCCTGGTTGGCTGCCGAACGCCGCAGCCCTCCACCTGGCCCGGCATCCGGAATATCGGGTCGGGCGACGAGCAGACCGCCTCCCGGCCGGCCCCGCGGAAGGACAAGCCGCGATGGAAGTTCTGGCAGCGGGGCGAACAGCGGCCAGAGAAATCCACCACCGGACGCGTCCGTCGCGAGCCCGCTCCAGAGCGCGTACCCGGCAGCGATTTCGACCGGGCCGTTCGCCTGGTCAAGGCGTACAAGTTCGAGCAAGCCGAGCAGCTGCTGAACAAGGTCGTGGAGGAGAATCCCAACCGCAGCGAGGCCTGGCGCTGGATCGGCGACTGCCGCTACAACCTGCTGCGGTTCGAAGAGGCGATCGACGCCTACGTGCGCGCGCGGGAGCTGGATCCCAACAACTATCTGGCGTTGCGCGGCAAGGGGTTTGCCCATCTTCATCTGGGCCGGCGGTGGTACAAGGACTACAAGAAGGGGGTGCAGAACAAGGATAACGAGCAGGCCCACGAGGCCCTGGGCAAGGCCCACGAGAACTTCAAGCTCTCGCTGGAGTTGCTGCGGGAGTGCATGCGCCTGGTGCCGGGGGACAACGAGGCCATGTACGGGCACGCCATGGGCGCCGAAGGCACGAGCCGGAAGCTCTACTCAAATGCCGTGGTCCTGCTGCGCCAGAACAAGACCACCAAGGCGCACGCGTGGGCCGAACGCTGCATGGACATCATCGACGAGGGCATCCGCGCGGCCAAGTTGCGCATCGACGAGTATCCGGAGGATCCGAATCCGCGGGCGCTGGTGGCGGGGCTCTTCTACCGCCGGGCCATGCTGCTCAAGGAGTTCGGTCGCACGGAGAATGCCCTGATCGCCCTCAAAAAGGCCGAGGCCACGCAACAGTCGATTCTGTCGGACATCGATGCCGACAACCGGCCGGCGCAGCAGGCGCTGGCCAGCTACCGGCAGTTGGCCCAGCAATGGGCGGGCGAAGAATAGTCCCTTTACAGATGCGCCCGGACGCGGTATGCTGCCCCGCGCTGAGAGGCGGAGGTGCAGCAAGGGAGTGGCATGTACACGATCGGCAAGCCTGCCGAGTTTGATTCCGGCCGCGTGCCCCTACGGGGTCAGTGCCAGCCCCACACCAAGGGCTGGCGCCTCCGCTGCTTCTCGCGCGGGCAGGAGGAGGTCCTGTACGAGGACAACTACTATACCTGCCGCGAGCTGCAGAAAGCGTGCGCGGGGCTTCCCCTGGCGGAGGCCAAACAGAAGATCGCGGAGATGGCGGATTCTTTGAGCGTGGACCTGCAGGAGACCCAGAAGCTCAACTCCGCCGTCGAGGAAACCGTGCCCCCCGGCTCTCTCCCCCCCACGGACGAGACCCCGGTCGATCTGCCCACCGTGAAGCCGTCCGATGAGGACACCGATTCCACCCAGGTCATCCCGCAGGAAGAGATGGAGCGCCACGCGCGCCGTGAGGAGGAGCAGCGCGGGGAGTGATGCCCGGGCGCTCTCTGCCGCCGAGACCTCTCGACCTTGCGTCCTCACGTCGCTCTGTCCGCGCGCGCAGGGGGCCCGGGGAAAGAACCGTGCCCGGTGGGATCGATGTGGCGAGACGA
>CAZBZG010000319.1:0-5127 GCA_964496245.1 uncultured Planctomycetaceae bacterium
GACGGGTCGGTGGTGAGCGAGCACTACCGGGTCTTGGGCCCTCAGCGCCACTTCGATCTCGCGCTCCCGGGCGCACAGGCCGAGACCGCGTACCAGGTGGACGTGCGGGAGGGCATCAGCGGACAGACGGCCCGCGTGGACCTTACGGCACCTGGCCTGGCCGGCCCGGCCGTCCAGCTGGACGAGACCCCCGTGTTCGTGCCCTACCCAGACGAGGTGCGGGAGTTCCTGGAGCGGAACAAGAAGGCCAGGCTGCTCGTGGACACCTCCCGGCCGGATCTGCGGACCGTGGCCGAGACAACCGCCCAGGCCCTGCGCAAGCGCGGGTTCGAGATCGCGGTGGAGGGCGAGACCGACGCCTATCACTTCCCGACCGGCGATCCGGACGCCATCGATCCCATGAACGACGGGTTCCACTCCTGGCGCAAGGGCTATGAGATCATCCAGCCCGCCACGGTGGTGGACGGACCGGTCATCCTGCTGGGCAGCCCGGGGCGGTCTTATCTCCTGGACGGTCTGGCGAACAACGGCTTCCTGACCGTGGAGCCCCTGGGCACGCCCGGCCGGCCGTTCCGGCCGACTCTGCAGGTGGCTACGCGCGGCCTTCACTGGAAGTACGACACCCTGTGCGTGATCGCGAACACAGCGGCCGGTCTGCAGACCGCTGCAGGAGCCCTGCTCGACGACCTGCCCGCCCCGCCCGCGCAAGCCGCTCCCGCCTACGCGGAGCCCCGCGCCACTGCGAGCGCGGGCGCTACGGATGCGCCCTCCTGGCGGGAATTCGCCGGCAACAACGAGCAGATCCAGGACATCCAAAGAGACGCCCAAGGGAATCTGTACATCATCACATGGGGACACGGGGACAACCTCTATTCCCTGGACGCCCAGGGGCGGCTGCGCTTCAGCCGTCACCTGCCCGAGATGGGCGCGACCAACCTCCAGGTCTGCGACGACCGCGTGCTCGCCTATACAGCAGCCGGGGCCAGGCTCTACCAGCTGACCCTGGACGGCACACCCATCAGCCAGGTGCAGCTCAACATGGATCCGGGCGTGCAACTCGACGAGGGCGGACCGGACGACGACTACAACCTCTCGGTCGTGCGGTACCGATACCTGCCCGGCCTCGACCAGATCCTGCACTGGAGCCGTCTCCTCAGCCGCATGCGACTCATCGATCCGGACGGCAGCGTTGCAGCCGAATGGCCGGGCGCGCCCTTTGTGGACAAGGACGTGTCCGACAAGGTCCTCCACCGGATGCAGCGGGACTACGTCTTCAGCCCCGACCGGACGCGCATCGCGCAGATCGAGACGAGCTGGTACTTCCACCGGGTGGCGCACGAGGACGAGATGGTCCACGACTGCCACCTGGTCGTCCGCGACCTCACCGGCAAACTCCTGCACGAATACGAGAACATCGCCAACCTCGGCTCCTACGGGGGGGTCGACAGCTTCGGCAAGGTCTCCTGGTCCGCCCATGCGCCCGGGCCGCGCGTGGTGGTCAAGGGAGAACTCTGGCAGTTCGACGAAGCGCTCAAGCTCCTGCACACCCGCGGCTACGAACCAGGCACCTTCGATCTGGGCGCAGCGGGCCGGCTCGTACGCGACGGCCGGACCCTGCGTCTGATCGACACGAACGACCGCGAAGTGGCGCGTCTGGGCCCCTTCCCCACGTTCCCTACGCTGGCCGCCATCAGCCCGGACAGACGCACGCTCGCGTTTCTCGACGAATACGGCCGCCTCGCCTTGTTCGATGCCAAGACGGGAGAGCAACTCGCGACCGGCGACGTCCAGGAACTCGGCCGGGTGCTCCGGTTCGCTTCGGACAGCAAGCACGTGCTGGTCGGCGGGCTGCGGGGGACCGTGCAAAGCTTCACACTCGACGGCGAACCAGCCTGGAAGACCGAGCTCGCCCAGCACAACGCCAGCCTCGGCAAGGAACTGCGCCTGTACGACCCGGCCTTCACGGATCTGACGCCCACGCTGTGGCCCAGAAAGACGGACGAACCGGGCGATTTGGACAAGCGCGTCCGCCTGGGCACCAACCGCCTCACGAATGGCGACTGCGAAGCCGGGACCGCCTGGACAGGAGGGACCGTCCGGTACAGCGCTACGGCCCACCAAGGCGAGCAGAGCCTGCAGATCGGGACAGCCATGGTCTCCCAGGAGATCAGCAAGTATCTCGGCACACACGTGACCTGGGTGCTCGAGTTCTTCTATCGCACCGCGCCGGAGGTCGAGGGCGCCACCCTCACGGCAGGCCTCAAGATGGAGGGCCGCGTTCCCAGCACCGTGGGACGGGCGTACCGCGCCGGCCCGGCATGGGACTTCGCCCGCATCGTCACCAAGAGCGGCGCTGCCGCCGAAACCATTGCGGCCGGCTTTCTGGCCGAGGGCGGCGAGGTGCTGGTGGATGACGTCACGCTCCGGCAGATCCGCTTTCCCAGCATCAACCATCTCCACTACGAACCGCTCTATGAGGTCGAGCCGCTCATCCTCACGAATCCCTATTACGCGGGCTCCTACATGCCCGTGGGCAACCTGAAACAGGACATGCCCAACCGGATTCTGATCGAAGGCCTCGGCCCCAACGCCGGCCCGGAGACCATGTTCATCGAGCCCGCCTTTCTGCAGAACGGCCGTCTGAACGACGTGGGCAGCACCTGGTACGCCCAGCCCAAGCCCGGCCCCACGCCCATCACAGCCGGGCTCACGAAGCCGCAGTGGGTTTCCATGGTGGCGCTCTACTTCAACGCAGCCGAGCCCGAGAACGTCAGCCCGCACTTCGATATCTACTGCACGGACATGGAGACCAAGCAGCAGCGGCTCGTAGCCTCCGTCCGCCACAACCGCCAGGTCTTCCGGCTGGTCAAGTTCCCGCCCGTCCGCACCGCAGAGGTGCTGATCGAGCTCGTCAACCCCATCCGCCGCCTGCGCACGCTGACCGAGGTCGAGCTCTACGGGCCGCTCTCCGGCGAGGAGGGCGCGGCCGGCTTCGCCGACGCTGACGGACAGAACACGTACATGGGAACCTTCGCGCGCGTGGACAAGCGCACAAAGACGCTGCCCGAACGCGTCGCCTTCCACCGGCTCGGCCGGCGCGAAAGGGATGCCTTCCGCCAGTGGGCCGTGATCTTCGGACAGATCCTGGCCAGCGACGACCGGCTGTACGTCTCCCGCACGCTGGGCATGAGCGAGACATACGCCTTGGGCCAGCTGGACGAGCCCCTCGCGCGGGCCCGTGCAGGCGCGCTCGGCTTCAGTCCCTACAGTACCCTGTACGGCGGCCTGCTCTTCAAACCGGGCCAGGACGGCAAGCTCTACTGCATCGACCCCAAGACCGGCAGTGCGCTCTGGTCCGTCCAGCTCGGCAGACGCCTCGTGGGGGCGCCGGTGGCTGTGGAGAACGACCTCTACGCAGCCAGCGATACGGGGTCTCTCTACAAGATCGACGTGGCCAACGGCAGCATCCTGATGCAGAAGGAGCTCTCTGCCGGGGTGCTGGGCTCGCTGGCGCTCGCGGACGGCAGGCTCTTCTTCCTCACCACGGACGGCAAGCTCCGCTGCCGCACAACGCCCGGCGGCAAGGACAAATGGTCGGTCCAGGTAGCGCCCCACACAGAGTCGACCCCGGCCGTGGACGCGGGCGTGGTCTACACGGCCGACCAGCGGGGCGTGGCGCGCGCCGTGGACGCACAGACCGGGCAAGTCCGCTGGTCCACCCCCCTGGGCGAGGAGTTCAACCGCTGCCCCGTGGTCTGCCGGGACCAGGTGCTCTTCGGCTGCGCCCGGGGCCGGTTGGTCGCACTCGCACGCACCCACGGCAAGAAGGCCTGGACGATCGAGACCGGCATCGGATTCGAGTACGAGCCTGTCGTCCTGGGCGACCGGGTCCTCTACGTTGCAGCCCGGTCCCACGAGGACGACCCGAAGCAGGCCATCTATGTCGCCCGCTTGGCGCAACTCGCCAACGGTACGGCCGAAGACCTGCTCCACCAGGCGCGGGTCCGCAAGGGACGCAAATGGGTCAGGGAGACGCGGCCCGTAACCCTGCCGGGCGATCCCATCGCGCCGCTGAGCTACTATGACGGCCGACTCTTGATTGTGCCCCGCCACGGCGACCGTAGGCACACCAGGCGCCACACCAATGATCTCTGGCACTTCTGGGGCGGCCACTTCCATATGCTCGCGCCCAGACCGCCGCCGGAAGACCCGGAAGCGAAAGGGAAGTAGCGGAAGTAGCGATCGCAACGGCATCGGAGCCATCATGCGAACGGATCCAGGGGACCCTGCGAGGAAGCGACTGCTGAGCGAGATACGCGTCAGGAGGATCCGCGATCTTGTCCTCGGCACGCTCCTCTTCCTGTGCGCGGTCCGCCCGGCCGCTCGGGCGGCCGAACTCCACGCCCGCATCGCCTGGGAGGCCGAGCACCCGGCGGTGGAGGTGCGCGTCACCGAGGCTGCGCCTGAAGCACTCCGCCGGGCGCAGGCCGTGGTCTGGCTCTTCGACGCCAACGATCACTTCCTCTGGGCGGGCAAGGCGTCCTTTGCCAAGGAGGACAAGGTGGTATCCGACCTCCGCCTCCCGCTCGAGAAGATCGCGCAGCCCAAGCGCACGCACCACGTGCGCGTGCGCCTGGCCGGCGGGGAATTGGGCGGCACGGCTTCCCACCACCTCCACTTCGCCTCGCCGTCCCAGGCCCTGCAGAGCTACGGCATCCGGCGCGCAGGCGTCTTCCCCGACGAACACATCTTCCTCACGCTGCGCCTGAAGGCTGTCAAGGACAAGAAGACCCGCACAGGGGAGGTCCCCCTGGATCTCAAGCTCCAGGACCGGCAGGCCAATGTGGTGCTGAAGAAGGTCGCGTCCGTCCCACTCCAACCCGACGGCACGGCATACGAGCTCGACATCACCCCCCCGCAGGAAGCCGCGGTCGGCCCTTACGCTCTCGCATGCAGCCTGGAGGCGGACGCGATCGGTCTGTCGTTCCACTGGGATACGACGTTCGCCTGCAGCAATGCCTTCGTGCCTGTGAGTAGTTTCGAGAGCACCGGTCGCACATGGTTCCCTTCTCCCACAAACCCGTTCTACCTCCGCAAGGGGCACAGCAGCCCCACCTCGCAGTTCCC
>CAZBZG010000320.1:0-5114 GCA_964496245.1 uncultured Planctomycetaceae bacterium
TCCTGCGCTACCTCCAGGAGTCCAAGGTCGATCTCAAGGAACTCGAGGCGCTGTTCCGGTAGGCCAACCCCTTCAGCGCGCATCGCTCCGCGCCAGGGCCGTGCGGTCGTCGTCGACGGCTGCGGCCGAACGGTCGGGTTGGCGGCGGAAGATGCCGCGCAGGCCGCGGCCCAACCCCCTGCCCGTGTGGCGGACCGCTCTAGCCATTCGCCCGAAGAAGGACAGCCGCTTCCTGGGAACTCCGTCCGTCGGGAGTTCGTCCGCGGTCTCTGCAGGGGCCTGGTGGGGCGAGCCCCATGTGCGGCTGCCGGCGGAGACATCTCCTGCGGATGCGACGCGGATCCGGGAAGGCTCCGCCCGCGCGGTTGTGCCACGCTTGCGACCGGGCTCGCCCATGCTCTCGGCCAGGTCGGCGAGGTCCATGCCGGCCTCCTGCAGGGTACGCGCAAATGCGGCCGCTTCGCCCAGATCGGCTGCCCGGCGCACCACGGGCATTCGCATATAGGCGTCGCTGTTCCGCAGCACGTGCGCGCGGTTGCGCTGATCGGTGGCCTCGAAGGCGTTGCGCGCCAGGGCATCCAGATCCGGCAGGTACCCGCCGTCGGCCGCCCGCCCCTTGCCCATGGGGACGAGGGTCAGCCCCATGTCGCAGGCCGCGCGTTCGTAGGTGCCATGGCGCTTCTTCACGCGATAGCCGTCAAACGTGGCAAAGCAAACGGTCGGGTGCTGCCTGCGCGCCGGCCGCTGCGGCACGTAGTCACCGGGCAGGCGGATCCCGGCCAGCCGCTCTGTCCAGCCGAAGACGATGGAGATGAGAAAGAGATCCGTCCGGTACAGGTCCCGCGCAATGCCGTGGTCGGGCGTGAGCTTGCCGTACGCGATGGTGCGTTCGCTCAGCACGATCGAGACGCCCAGTCGGCCATCCTGCTGGATGGCCCGCAGGATCCAGGCCATGTCCGCAGCCGAAACAGGATTGAGATAGAGGTCCCGGCCGTTGACGAGGAAACAGTTGCCGGCGCGCATGTAGGCCACGTTCTGCAGCGACCCGAAGCCCGCGACGCGTCCTTCCAGCACCACGCCTTTGGGGACTGAGGCATAGGCCGGGCAAGCGGTCGGCCGCGCCGTCCCCTCAGCCGCCCCGGCCAGGGCGAGACCGGCCGCCAGGCAGATCAGGACCCCCCAGAGTATCCGCCCCAGACATTGGTCGATATACATGACACGCCCTCCGCAAGCCTATGGAGGGAATATCGACCCGCTTACGGAAGAAGTTGAGGGAAATGCCCGGAAAGCAGTCGTCAGCCGCGCATCTTGATGGCGACAGAGCCAAGAGGCGGGCCTGGTTTTGGCGCGGAGGGGACTGCGCCTGCAGGACCGCGCTTTACGGGCAACGCGGCGGAAGCGCGGAACCGCGTCCCTCCAACCGTTCCATTGGGCGAACCGTTGCCAATGGGCCCGCCCTTCCGTCCTCCTCAGGACGATGGAGGCAGCGGCCTTGCGGTATCCGGGGAGTCAAGATCCAAGATCCACGGAAGCAGCCGCAGAGCCTTGGAGATCGTCTTGCCAAAGGCGGCTTGGAAGCGGGTTGCCGTATAGTCCTCGGCGATGCGCGCGTGGTAGCGTTCGAGGATTGCTGCCAAAAGCGCCTCATACAGCGCCCACCGGTCTACATCCGCGTCAGCCCCTGCAAGCGTGAGCGCGTGGCACATAGGAACGAGCAAATGCAGGTCGTTGACATTGAGGCCCGCCCGACTCTTCGGACAACTCGTATAACGGAATTGCTTGCGGTCGTCGTCCAGCAACTCGCGGCCGAGGAACGCGCCGCCGGCCACGATGGCCCGTTCGACCGCCGGGTCGCCGGTCAGCTGCTCGTATTTGGCGAGCCCCTCGAGCAGGACGCCGACCATGAAGCCCGCGTTCCCCGTATGCCGGGGGTAGCACGTGCAGTGATCGCTCTTCAGGACCCGGCGCCAGCTGCCGTCGCTGCGCTGGCGCGCGAGCGCCAGTCGGACGAGCTCCTGCGCGCCCGCCAGATAGGTGGTGGAGCGCAGCACGGCGGCTCCTGCGACGAGGTGGATGAGATGCCAACCCACATCGCGACCGTTGGTGAAGGCTTTCGTCTCGAGCTTGTCGCCGCAGAGATCGTTTAGAAGCGTCGTGGCGGTGGCAAGCGCCAGTCGGTCGCCGGTGAGCTGGTAGTAGAGCAGGATGCCTTCCACCCAGGTGTGTGCCGTGTTGGGGGTGGGCGACGGGCCGTAAGCGCCCACGCGGTATCCTTCGGGGAAGTAGCCGCCCGTGTGTCCCATGGCGTGCGGGACTTGCCAGGCGCGGTACGCGTCCGACGCGTGGAGGGTATCCACCTCGAGCAGATGCCGGGCGGCGTGCGTGCCCAGTTCCAGCCAAGCCCGCTCGCCGGTGCGCACATACTGCAGGAGCAGCCCGTAGGTCGTATCGTACTCGCCGTTGCCCCAGTTCTCGCCCCGCTCGCCGAACCAGTCGCCGAAGTTCAGGAACCCGAACGCGCATGACTGGTCGCGCTGCTTCTGGTAGGCGTCCAGCGTGCACTCGGCAAAGCGGGCGTAGCGTTCGGAGGCCGTCCGTTCGGGCGCGTACCAGAGGCAGCCGGCCGCGTACCGGACCGGGACGTCCGCGTACGCCGGATTGCGGTAGAGCTGCGGCGCAGCCGGCGCGTCCGGCCGGGAGAGAAGGAACCGGTGCCGACGCATCATCCCGCGCTTGAGCTTGTATCCCGCTTCGGTCACGTGGAAGTAGAGCCGGTCGCGCACGCGCTCGTCGCACGGCGGAACCGTGAGCCCCGGTGCCAGCAGTTCGTACGCGATCTGCCGGCCGTCCACGCGCAGGGCCGCAGGATAGAGCTCCCGAAACAGTGCGGGGGTGAGCGTGACGGCACTGTTCCCCGCGCAGAGGACATCGTCCCACGTCTCCGCAGTATCGGGCGTCTCTACGCGCACGAGGTCCGGCGCGTGCGTTGTCGCGGCGAGGGCATCCCCCTCACAGCGCGTCTCACCCCCGACAAAAGCGGGACCCGCTTCCGGCGTCTCGATCTCCACGGCCATCCTTTGAATCTGCGCGAATGTGGCCGCGCCCAGCACGGTGCATGCGTGTTCGACCTGCACGCGCGCCAGGGAGGGGTCCAGCGAGAACGTCAGCACGATCCGGAGTTCGGTCTGCGGACCGGACAGGCGAAACGGAACGTCGACCTCCACGCGCAGCGTTCCCCGCGGATGGACCGAAGGCGGTTCGGGCTTCACCGCGGCCTGCGTCCCGTCCCCGAACCGTACGACAGGCCTGAGCGTGAGCCGCCCGTCCGCCAATCCGTCGATTGCCACGCCGTCCGTCCGGCACGACAGCGCGACCCGTCTCTCGCCGCGCGTGACGGTCACGCCCTTGTCGTGCGTCTCGTACGACAACCCTTGGCCGCGCAGCGCTGGCCGCGCCTCCTGGCGCAGGTGCAGGATGTGCTCCGCACGGCCGTCGAGGTCGAGGGCGATCTCAAACTGCCGGGTCAGGGGCCCGCCCTGCGGGTCGCGCGTGAGCGGGATCACGTCGCACGGCACGGGCGAGCCCGCTTCATCCACGACGCCCACGGCATCACTGGCGAGATCCGGCACGGTCAGCGAGAACCGCACCAGGTGGTCCTGCTGGCGCAGGCCGCCCGGATTGCGCACCCGGATCCGGTCCGGCAGCATGCCCGGCGCAAAGGCCGGCAAGGCGAGAGACGTCTCGCTCGATTGCAGCGTCATCTGCTTTTCTTCCGGCACGAATGGCGTGAAGAGGACCCCTTCGATCACGTAAGGCGCTTCGTCGGGCGGCGTCAGCATCTCCAGGGTCTCGGCGAATTCAAACGCGAATGGCTCCGGATAGAGGTACAGGTGACGCTTGCCGTCGCCCGCGGCGAGCCTCACGCTCGGCAGCTCCTTGCCGCGGAGCTTGATGCGCACGGTCTCCGTGTGGCCGGGCGAATCGACCATGACCAGGCCCATGTAGTACGAGCCCTTGACGGTCACCCAGTGCCAGAGCCGGCAGGGCACCCTGGCCGCGCGCACGGCCTCGCTGCGCAGGAGATGGTAGAGCGTATTGCCCGTGTTGCTCCCGGGCGAGAACCCGTCGATCACGGAGAAGAGATTGACGCGGCAGAAGGTGCTGTCCGGATGCTCGATGGCGTCGCGGACCGAAGCTTCGTTTCGAATCACGATGGGGGCGGAGATCATCTCATGGGTCCTTATCGGCTGGGAGGGGTGGAAGGTCAGTTGCGGATGGTTGTGAGCATGGTTTTCGTGAGGGATTCCGACCGCGGTCCGGATCCTGTCGTTCCCGCTCGTTGCAGACACGGAGGCCGGGTCAGGCTTCCGGCCGGCCGGCAACACATGGCTGGATGCGATGCACACATCATGGAAATACGCGCACCTCGCCGATCGTCCCCAGATGGTGGCTGCGGCCGTGGAGGTCCAGGTACAGGATATTCTGACGCCCGTCGTGCTTGAAGCGTCTCGGGAAAACCAGCCTGCTCTCGTCGTACACGTCCAGGTTGTTGTGATCGGATTCGGGGCAACTGATGGACGGCAGCGGGTTGGTGTTGCATTCGGCCAAAAGCATGTTCTCGCTCAGCCGTTTCACATCCGCCCGCTTCTTGCGGCGTTCGGGATGCCCAGAGACATATGGAATCAGTTGGATCGGAATGCCGTAGGTGCCGCGGTACCCGCCCCAGTAGAAAATCTTGTCCGGATCGAGGCTGTACTCCGTGGGACAGACGAACATCGAGGCCGGATTGGCCGGTTTGTCATGGTGCACGATGTAGCCGTACTCCTTCGCGTCCAGATACCCGAGGTTGCAGACCATCTTCGCCCAGCGCGGGGACGGCCACTTGTGGGGCAGGTAATCAGCGAAGTCGTCCGCATAGCTGTGGATGGCCAGCCCGCACTGCTTCTGCTTGTTCATGCAGGCGATGCCGCGCGCGGCTTCCACGGCCCGGCTCAACGCCGGCAGCAGCAGGCCGGCCAGGATGGAGATGATGGCCATGACCACGAGCAGCTCGACGAGGGTAAATGCGACCTGCGGAGAGCGAAAATGCCTTGTCTGGTTCTTCCTGTTTCGCA
>CAZBZG010000321.1:0-5096 GCA_964496245.1 uncultured Planctomycetaceae bacterium
CCAGGTCGATCGTGAAGGAGCGGTCCTCGTCCAGCTCGGTCAGCACTTCGCTGGTCGCGGCGTTGACCACCCGCGAGACGGTGATCCGTCGGCCGCGGTGCGTGGTCAGACCCAGGCGCTCCAGGTCGGGCGTGACCTTCAGCTTCGTGGCCTCGCCGTTCCAGGTCACGAGATACACCAGCAGCATGCCGTCGCGCTTGAGCACCAGCCACTTGCAGTACGGGTCGCTCACCGCGAGCGCCGGCTCTTCGTCCCAGTAGTTGTACACCTCGCAGTCGGGCTTGCCGTAGCCGAAGCGCAGGAAGGGCTTCGGATATTGCTTCACCGAAATGCCGCCCTTGATCTCGTGCACCAGCATGGCCGGTCCGCTGCTGAAGTGCAGCACCATGGGCACGTTGCCGGTCTTCCGCCCCAGGCTCTCGGCGCGGAGCAGGTCCGGAGCGAAGCGCTTCTGCAGCACGTCCTTGCCGCCGCGCCACTCCAGGTCGAGGTTGTACTCGTTCCAGACCATGTACGGCGCGATGTGGGTGTTGGTCATGTGGATCATCATGGCCTGGAGCGCCTTGGGATCCCGCAGTTGCTGGTGCAGGATCCAGACGCGCTTGAGGTACTTGCGGTGGTTCCACATGCCGGCGGAGGGCACGATCCGCCCCTTCCACTGGTACGCTTCCGTGGTCAGGGGGTCGCTCGCCTGCTTGGGGAAGCTGTTGTCGAAGTAGATGCCGTAGCCGCGCTTGAGCCACTCGGCCGCGTACCAGCAGGCGAAGTCGCGGTAGCTGTCCACCAGCCCGCCCGTTCTCATGCGGATGGACCAGGGCGTGGTCTCGCCGAAGAAGCGCTCCTGCAGCGGCTTGCCGCACCACTCGGTGTAGAAGGCCGGCGCCTCTGCCCCGCCCTTGACCACGGTGGAGTGGAACTCCTCGAAGTAGATGGTCATCGGGCCCCGCGGTTGGCGCTTGTAGCCGATGGATGAGAGATGCGCCAGCTTCTCCTGGCGCTTCTTGGGCAGCGTCTTGGGGATGTTGCGCTCCTGCCAGGCGGAGAGGATCTCCTGCGGCGTCTGCTCCGGCTTCTGCCCGGTGCGCAGCGTGTAGTTCAGGTCGAAGGTGGCCCAGTCGTGATTGAGCGGATACTTGCTGGCGTAGGTGTCGTACAAGCCGTGTACGTGGCCCATGCCGAAGAAGAAGTCCTTCTGCGGGCCCTTGCGACCGATGGCGCGCCAGTTCTCTGGCATGGGCTTGGCCGGGGTGGCCATCAGGCCGAAGACGATGTGGCGTCGGCGCTGCAGCGTCACCGGCCGCTGCACCAGGTGGATGCGCAGGGTCAACTCGCCGTCGTTGCGGTGCAGGCTGAAGGCGGGGGCATACTCGGCCTTCTTGTAGTCCACGTGTTTGACCCAGTTCTTGTCGTTGTCCGCGAACCAGCAGAGCCCCCGCTCCTCTGCGCCCAGCCAGATGTAGGGCCGGAAGCCCGTGGGCCATCCGCCGTCGGGGAAATCCCGCGTGTCCCAGAACAGTCCCTCGCCTGGGGGCGTCCTGCCGGCGGGGTTGCTCCGCAGCGATGTGGTGCAGGTATGGAACAGCGGCATCAATTCGTCACGCAGGGGAATGTCCACCCACAGGGCTTTGAGCTCCTGCTGCTGCCGGCCGGGCAGCAGATCCATCTCCACCTTCATGCAGCCGTCGTACTCGGTGGTCGTGCGCGTCTGCACGCGCACCGCGTCGTGCGCGGCCGCGCCCTCGTAGACGAGCATGTGCTTCTGGGAGGAGATGATCTCGCCCTCCGCCTCCAAAGGCTGGCCCTTGGCATCCACGTCGTCGGAGTCCAGGCTCACCCGGACCGTCATCGGGCCGGCGAGCAGCTCCTGGAACTCGCTCTCGTTGCCCCTGGCCCGCACGGAGTTCCACAGGCCAAGGCCGTTCATTTTGTATTTGCGCATGACCACGCTCACGGTGTCGTCCGCCACCGCGATGGGTTCGAAGGGCGGATAGATCTCCGTGGTCAGGCCGAGAGAGTTGTCCTCCCAGGGGAAGGTGCGGTCCTCGAAGTGGCGGACCATGGGCTCATCGAAGCCCTCGATCGCGATGTTCACGGTGTAGAGGCCGTCGTCGATGTCGGGCAGGGTGTACTGCCCCACGCCAGTGTCGCCCTTCTCCCAGGTCAACACCGTGTCCAGCAGCACCGTCTTTGCCGCGTCAATGATCCGGATATCGGCGCTGCGCGCGTCGGCGAAGTCCTTGCCCAGTTCGATGGGCGAGACCCAGACCTTGAGCACCTGCTTGGAAGGGTAGTACCCCACCTTGGCCGCAGCCGCCGGATTGGGTCCGGTGCGCACGTTCCAGGCCTGCTCGCGCGGCTTGTTCCAGTTGCCGCCTTGGTGGCGGAAGAGCACGGTGTCGGTTTCCACATCGGTGACCAGCAAGTACAAGGTATGCTTGGCCCGCTCGTGCAGGCGGCCGGGCGTGACCTTGTACTCGAACATCGCCTCGCCGCCCGCCGGCACGTCCAGCGTCTCGGTCTTCGCCAGCTTCGGCATGTCGGTGGAGGTGATCCGCATGTCCACCTTCACCTTACGGGCGTCGCCGGGATTGATCACCTTCACCTGCAACGGCGACCGGCCCATGAAAGTGTCCATTGTGAGCGCTTCCAGACGCACCACCGGCTCGTCAGTGGTGAGACGCACCAGGGGGAACTCACCCGCACTGGAGAAGCCTGCGCCCAGCGGCATCCAGGTGGATTGGGTCCAGGGGTTCTTGTAGTTGCGCGCGATGGACAGGCCGATCGCCTTGCCCGGCAGGGCGTCGGGGGCAACGCCCAGGTTCTTCCAGGGGAAGGCGTATTCGGCGATCCAGACGCCCGCCTCCTCGTCGATGCTGTTGCCCGCTTGCGCGCTTGCGTCCCAGCCGGTGTCGGAGGCACCCAGGCCGTGCTTCACGTCCCGGACCACGCCCTTGCTGTTGGCGATGAACTGGAAAAAGCTCAGGTCGCCCTTGCCGATGGTGCGGTTGGCTCGGTTCGGGTCGATGGCCAGTTCGATGCTGGAATCGAAGACCAGCTTCCCGTCCGGCATCTCCTTCTCGGCGATCAGGCCGGTGGGGCGCAGCGCGCTGCGCACTGCTACGTACATATGCTCCTTGGTATAGCCCATCCAGACCGTGGCTTCGCGCTGCTCGAACTCCATGCGCTTCCAGCGCATCAGGGGACTGACGCGGATGGCCCGGTCCCACTCGCCATCGGCGAGCGTGCCGTCGATCTCGGGCGGGGTGTCGAGCAATGCTGCGGTGGCAAGCGACTCCCCGGCGCTGGCGTGGCCGGCGACCAGGAGCATGACCCAGGTGCAAGCAAGAACCGTAACCGGATGCGCCAAACTGTTCCGCCAGTCCATCATGCCATTTCTCCTTTTCCAGCCGATCGGAAAACCCAAACCTACGCGCGTGGTTCCGCCATCCAGACAGCGTCTCGGTCGTGTTGACACAACAGACACTGTAACATACGGCGCTATTTGATCAAGCCGAAAACAGAAAACTAAGCCGCATAATGAGTATTTTGTTTGACTGTGTTGCATGTCCACTGTAACATTCCATAATGCATCGGGCCAATTGGGCCGGGAGGGTTGCCTGTGGCAACCGCTTGGCTGCGTGTGCGCCCCCGGTCGGAGCGCGTGATGGCATCCGGACGATTCCATGCCAGCCTCAAACAGGAGATCCACCGGCGCTTGCGCGCCGAGATCGTGGACGGGCGCTGGGCCGAGGGCCAATACCTGCCGTCCTTCCGGGAGTTGGCCCGGCAGTACGACGTGAGCATCCGTCCCGTCCAGCAGGCCATGGATCAACTGGAGGCGGACGGGTATGTGCAGCGCCGGCACGGACGAGGCACCCAGGTCATCGCTACCCAGCCGGCTGCCAGCCTGCAGGACGCGGTGGCGGTCTGCCTGGAGAAGGGCGCCCATGTCTACGGCACGCTCCTGGACATGCTCAGCAGGGCCCTGCCCGGCCTGGGAGCCATTCCCGTGGTCATGGATCTGAACCAGGAGGATTCCGCCGGCATGCTGCGGCGGCTGGCGCGGGGCGGCACGCGCAAGTTCATCATCCACCTGCACGAGTATTTCAAGAGCGACGTCTTCAACGAGCCGCTGTTGCAGGAAGCGCTCTTTGTCGGCGCCATCCACTGGGACAGCGTGCGGCTGCCGCGCATGACCGCGGTGCTCACCGACCCGGTGGCTGGTGCGCGGCTGTGGCTGGAGCATCTGCGCGAGCAGGAGCACCACCGCATCCTGGTGGTGGCCGCGCACCCGGATTTTCTCGAGAAGCGCACGCCGCTGGTCACGGGAGACCGTCTGCACTACGGGCTGGTGCGCCATGGGGCCGAATTTGCCGAGCAGTGGAAGGCCGACGGCCGGCGGATGGATGCCTTCATCCCCCCGCCCGAACCGGTGGAGCAGTTGACCCCGGCCGACATTCAGCGGTTGCTGGCCATCTTCGAACAGCCCGACCCGCCCACGGCTGTGGCGGGCCTGCGCGACTACGACACCTTCCGCGTCCAGACGGCGCTGCTGCGCGAGCTGCCCGACCTGGCCCGTTCCCTGCGCTATCTGGGGTACTACGATACGCCCTGGAGCCGGGCTGCGCCGCTGCCCCTGACCACGGTCAGCATCGATCTGGACGCCATCCTCGCCGGCCTGCTGGCGCAACTCAAACGCCCCCACGCCGCGTGCGAAGGGGACGGCGAACTCGTGCTCGTTCCCCCGCGCCTGGTGCCGGCCGCCTCGCTGGCGGAAACGGAGGGCGAGGCATGAAGCAGACGCCAACGAGATCCATCACGAAAAACAGTACAGGCACTCGGCCGAATCGCCCCCTCTGGACGAAAGGATGATCGCATGCCGCGCAACCCCTTCGCTGTGTTCCTGCTGAGCTCGCTCCTGGTGCTGCAGCCGATCGGCGCGCTGCGCGCCTACGATGATCCGAACAAGGGGTACCGCGTCTACTCCTGCTGCTGGCTGCGGTACGATCCCGACCGCCACACCGTGGGACTCTTCCATCTCGACGACGGCGAAGGCGGCGGCGCCGACGCTCTGGAAGGCCAACTCAATCTCGAAT
>CAZBZG010000322.1:0-5076 GCA_964496245.1 uncultured Planctomycetaceae bacterium
CTGGAGCTCGGCGTTCCCAGGTTTGCCCCCAGCGCCCCCGACAACGCCTCGCAGCTTCCACCCAGCGCACCAACGCCAGCCAGATTTCAGCTTGACAAAGCGAGTATATGAGTTATATTGATAGCAGGCGAGCGCTTTTGCGGAGGATTTTCAGGAAGAAGCGGCTGTTTCACCGTTTTTATTCCATACCGTCATACGCCCCTCCTTCCTGAGCCTGCCTGCAGTTCGCTCGCTGAAGACGAGTGGCTCCTTCTTGCGACTTCCGCACTGCGGAAGGGAAGGGGTGCTGCAGGAGTGTGCGGGCTGGCGCGCTCCCCAGGGGCGGTCTGCCTGCGCCGGGAACAGAAGGAGGCCGAACATGTCTACGAGAAAAGGGTTTACGTTGGTGGAGCTCCTGGTCGTGATCGCGATCATCGCGATCCTGGCCGGACTCCTGATGCCTGCGATCCTCCATGCCCAGGAACTCGCGCGCCGGGCGAGCTGCACGAACAATTTGCGGCAGCTCAACCTGTGCCTGTCCATGTACAGCAGCGACAACTACTGGGGCACGGTGCCGGCTGCCACGGACGAGGATGACACCGAGGAGGAACTCGTGACCGCGCTGGGCCTGCTCGCCTCCAGCGGGCTGGCTGAAAACCCCGAGCTCTTCAGCTGCCCCTCAGAGTCGTGCAAACGTCCCGATGCCCAGGGCCCGCAGGTGGACGGGAAGGACGTGATCAACCACGACGACGAGTCCAGCTACTCGCTGACCAAGGGCCTGGGGACAAGCGACCCGTCCAACAAGATCATCCTGGCAGATGAAAGCGACGGCAACCAGGGGGGCGGGGCCAACCACGAGGACGGCCAGGTCTGCGCGTACGCAGACAGCCACATCGCGTACCACCGCACGGACGACCCGGAGACGGATTGCGACATGTCCGGGATCTACGCGGAAGGCGACGGGGGCACGACGGACACGCTGCTGTATTGAGGCGCCGAGCGGAAGGCAGGGCGCAGGGCGCGCGTGCACGGACGAGGGGACGCGTGGCCGGGTGGCGTGTCCACCCCAAGGGGGGACAGGCACACCGACCGCAAACACCCCCGCGCATGCCCATCCGAGGAGGGGCATGGCACCCCTGCTGGGGGATGCCATGCGTTTGCGCCAGGCGGACTGCGGGTCAACCGGACGGCATCGAGCCCGTGGCCGGGGTGGCCTCGGCCTGGCCGGGGGCGGTCCCGGCCTTCTCCAGATCCACCTGGAACCCCACGCGTCCGAGCGACGCGCGCAGGCGCTGGAAGGTCTTCCAGGAGAGCATGGCCTTGCGCAGCTCCTCCGGTGCGTCCAGGTCCTGCAGGATGCGGCCGGGCGGGCCGTCGCGCCAGAGACTGCGCGTCTGGGGCGCATACCCGGGCGCCTGGAAGCGCAGCCGGACAGTGGGCGGAAGGTCCAGGGTCACGGGCTGTCCTTGGAGCGGGATCTCCTGGATGCGCACGCCCAGATTCCAGACTTCCAGGGTGCCGTGCAAGGCGCGCCCGCTCTGTGCGTCTGCGAGATGCGCAGTGATGTGCGCGGTCGCGGCCCGCGGCGGCGTCTGGCCGGCGGCCCGCACGTAAACGGGGTTGGACATGGCCCAGAGCGCATCCTTGGTCGAGTAGTAGCGTGCCGCAACCCAACCGGCCTCGGGCAGCGTGTCGCGCACCTGTGTACGCAGAGTCCGCTGGGCCCGGCATCCGGAGAGGGTGCGCAGGCGTTCCCCGTTGTAGATGAGGTCCACCCGCTTGATGCTGTCGGCCCGGTCCGCTGAAGACAGCGCCTCCACGTAGATGGTCCGGAGCCCGTCGGACGGCGACACGGTCGCGCCCATTCCCAGGCCGTCCACCTTGAGGGAGACGAAGGGGCCGTTGGAGACCACGATCCGTCCCTCCCGCACGGCCGCGAGCACGCCCGAGGGATCCGACGCGTCGGGCTCCATCTGTACGTAGCAACCTGTTGCCGGCACGTCGATCTTGGCGGCTGGTCCCATGTCGGGCCCCCCGCCCAGGGCGGTCACGCGGTAGCCTTCGTTGAGGAGCATCCACCAGAAGCGGAGGTCGTCCCCGCGCCGGCTCACGTCAATGGCATCCACGCCCCGTCCGGCCAGGAAAGCGAACAAAAGCTCACGGGCGACGCCGGCCGTGCCCGGGTGCGTTTCGTCCAGCAAAGCGCCGAGCGGATGCGCGGCCACGGCCACGCCGCCGCGATCGTGGATGCGCGTCACGGTCTCGTACAGACAGGACGCGGCCGCCGGACGTGTGGCGGCCGGTGCCGGCCGCGGCTCGAGCGCGTACACCCGGCCGTGGCCCGGGCGCTCCCAGGACCAGGCGAAAACGCCCAGGAAGCGTTCGTCTCTCGTCTTTGCCAGCCCACGCATCAGGCGGGACGCTCCGTCGGGCAGGGAGCGGTAGGAGCCCTCGCGCGTGCGAAGGTTCCAGCCCCCGGCGAGCCCCAGCAGTTCCACGCCTTCCCCGCGCGCGGCCAGAGCCACCTCGGAGAGACGCGAGAAGCTGTAGCACTCCTCGTTCTCCTGGCCGGCGTCGGCCTGAACGAACGGGTCGCAGAGCCACCAGTCGGGATGGGTGCGCGGCGGAAAGGCGCCCAGCACCTGGTGACGGCAGACCGGCGCGTCAGTCTCGACCTTCAACGCGCCACGCCACGTGGCTACGCGCGGGCCGCTCGAGAGGAAGATATTGAAGCCGCCTTCCAGCAGCGCGGCGCGGAAGGAGCCGTCCACCCAGATCCATCCCAGTCCGGGCAGTCCGCCCACGGTCTTCCCATGCACGTCCTGGACCGCCACACGGGCTGCGCGTGGACCGTGCGCATCGAGCACCTCGAGCTCCACCAGGCCGCGTGCAGGCAATCCGCGCGCTGGCTCGCGCGTCTCGGCCGGGGCCGGGCGCTCTTCCGAGGGCGCAGCGCATGTCCGGAGGAGACGGGGAGCGGGCGGCTTGGTGGGCTTCCCTGGCCGTGCGCCGGCTTCCCCCGCTCGCGCGCGTGTGGGCCCGAGCGAGAGCAGGATTGCGAGGCCGAGGGCCGCGCGAATCGTTTTGGGGCTCGAAGGCACGGCGTGGCCCTTCCCGTCAGCGCAGGCACGAACGCCACGCCGCGCCCCGGACGTTCCGCGGCCCGGCGGGCAGGGACATACGTGTATCGACAGGATACGCCAAGGAGTTGCGGGTTTCTGGGGATCGCGACAGGTGGGCCCGGAGCGCTCAATCGGCCTACAGCACGCCCTTGGTGGACGGCACGCCGGTCTCGCGGTCGTCCTTGCCGACCGCCTGGCGGAGGGCGCGGCCGAACGCCTTGAAGATGGCCTCGAGACAATGGTGGGGATCGCCGCCTGCGAGCAGGTCGACGTGCATGTCGATGCCGCCGTGGGTGGAGACGGCGCGCAGGAATTCCTGGCCCAGGCAGGTGTCGAACTGGCCCACCGTCTCGGTGGGCAGCTCCACGCGGTAGGAGAGGTGCGGTCGGCCCGAGAGATCGAGGACCACGCGCGCCAGCGCCTCGTCCATGGGCAGCAACATGGCGCCGTAGCGCGCGATGCCCTTCTTGTCGCCCAAGGCCTCGGCCAGGGCCTGCCCGAAGCAGATGCCCACGTCCTCCACCGTGTGGTGGCCGTCGACCTCCACGTCGCCCTGAGCCTCGATGGCCGCGTCGAAGAGCGCGTGCCGGCAGAGCAGGGTGAGCATGTGGTCGAAGAAACCGATGCCCGTCGCCACGGACACGGCCCCCCGTCCGTCCAAGGTGAGGGAGAGGTCGATCTGGGTTTCCGTCGTCTGGCGGGACGTGTTGGCTGTGCGCGTGTTCATGCGGTCATCCTCGCGCCCTGTCCCGGACGGCGGCTGAAGAGCATACCGCACGCACAGGCTTCTGGCCCGCAATGCGGGCGGACCTCACTCTTCGGCCGCCGCATCCTTCTTGGATTCCGGATCTGCCGGCGGCGGCGGCAGGGAGGCCTCCTCAGCCGGCGCCTCCGGAGCATCGCCCTCGGCTTCGGGCGCGTCCGGTTCTTCTGGCAAAGGCTCGGCCGGGGCCGGTGGAGCTTCGGGGGACGGCTGCAACTCGGTCTCCCCGTCCTCGGGCACGACCAGGTCGGGCCGGGCCGCCCGCCGTTCCGGATGCGCGATGCGGTCGCGCACCAGAACGAGTGAGAAGCGGGCGAGCTCTCCGATCTCCCGCGGCCAGCCCTTCTCCATGCGCGCGTCCGCGTTCAAATACGCCTCGCGCGCGAGCTCGAGCCTGCGCTTGTAGTCCGCTTCGTCCGTCGCGGCGTCGGCTTCCTGCATCCGGCACTGGGCCCGGCAGAGCGCGATCTCGGGCGCGAGGGGGCCGGGCGTCTTCACGGCATCGAGCTCCCGGCGGGCCTCCTCGTAGGCCCCCTTGGCCATGTAGAGCTTGGCCAGCATCACGTGCACGTACGGCGTGAAGTCGTGATCGGGATGCGCTTCCAGAAAGCGTTGGGCCGCAGCCACGGCCTTGTTGACCTCGCCCTGCTCGGCGTGCGCTTTGAGCGCCTGCAGCCTGGCGTAGAAGGCTGCGCGCGTGTGGCCGTGGTCCTTGAGCGCCCTGCTCAGCTCCTTGGCGAGCACTTCGCCCTGCCGTCCGTCCGCCCGGTACTCGGCCACGAAGAAGGCGCGCCACGCTTCGCGCTCGGCCGCATCCTGGGTATGCTGGACGTAGGCGAACAGGCCTCCGCCTCCCACCAGGATCATGGCCGTGGCCGCGATCTCCTTCCAGTAGTGATGGACCACCTGCAAAAGCGCCTGCTGCGGGGTTCGCGCATCACCGTCCTTTTCCGGCTGGGCCGTACCGGGGCCGGGCATGATGGATCTCCTCGTCTACCAGTCAGATCCGGGATCTGGAACGCGGTCGGGCAGCGTTCGAACAAGCGATTATAGGAAAGCGCGTTTGCGGGCGTCAAGCGAAATCCCTCTGCGCGCCACAAGCCGCCCCCCAGGAGGGGCACGGTCTCGCGGGCCTGCGGGTGTCTCGCCCCTTTTTTGACACGGTTCACTCAAAATCATCGCAATTCCAGGCAACGCCTTGTCCTGCAGTGC
>CAZBZG010000323.1:0-5041 GCA_964496245.1 uncultured Planctomycetaceae bacterium
TGGCCCCCCCCCTCCCGCCATTGTGACGTTCGCGGCCATGGGTCTTGACCCAAAACGGACCGAAACGCCGCGCGGATCTGTTCGATTTTCCGGAGGCGACCGAAGGCCCAGGAGAAGAATCGCCGCTGCAGGGCGGGCGAGCTCCGGTGGAACCGCCAGTACGCGTCCGGGTTGCAGATCGAAGAGCAGCCGAGCTCCTGGATCTGGATCGGTTTGCCCTTCGACAGCGCGACCATTCCCTCCAACACCCTTTCCGTCGCCTCGAGGTCGAGCCCGTGCTCGTTTCCGAAGGCGCCGGGCGTAGCGGATTCGATCGAGACCGGCATCCGGCAGCGCCACGCTTCCATCCGCTCATCGCCCGCGGCTACCGGCAGCGGCATCTTCTCGACCGTCAAGCCGTCCGCCGGCTCGGGTGCGCCGCCGATCACCACGCGCTCGGCTGTGAAGCGTCCGGGCGTGAAGTCGCGGAAGGACGCGCCGCCCCGCGCCAGCAGCGCCCGCTCGGTCGCGTCAACGACGACCTTGGCCCGGATTGCCTGGAAACCGCTGCGGTTGGCGATCACCGCGCCCGCGACCTGCCGCTCAAGCGCATCGCCGCCGACCTGGGCTTCCCCTCGCCCACCCAGTTCAACCGCTGCTTCAAGCGCGTCCGGGGCGTGACGCCCGGCACCTACCGCCGGCGGCCGGCGTGAACCGGGCGCGCCTGCGCTTCGAAAAGCCGCGTGCGGTCTTCAGTCTCGCGTCACGCCCGCGGCCGGAAGCAGCTTCAGCAAGTCATCCAGACGCTCCGCCTCGTCCAGATGCGCGACCGCGTCCACGATCGACTCGCAAGCGCTCCGCGAAACGATGCCGGAGAACGCGGCGCAGGAACGCCACTTGCGCATCGTCTGCGCCCAGTCGTTGGCCTCGGGCGCGCGGGTCTGTACCGGCGCGCGCTCCTCCGATATTTCCGTGCCGTCCCGGAAGACGACGCGGACGCGGTGCGGCTGGCCGTACCAGTCGGGAAAGCAGTCCGGCGTCGGCAGCGTAGGCGGCGGCGGATCGCGGTCGGCGCCCCCGATCTTTCGGCTGAACGCGACGACCTCCGGGTCCGCGCGGATCGCCTCGTCGGTGAAGCGCGCCAGATCCTGGGTCTTGCGCAGCAGCGCCAGCGCTACGCAGTAAGGCGCGGAGAACTGAGCCTCGACCTGCGGATCCGGCTCGAGACGAAACGGCCGTCCCACCATCCCGTTCTTGCCGGTCGCGCCCCAACTCAGTTCCACCCGGTCCACCTCGTCCGGGTCGATTGCGCGCCGGTCAGCCAGGCGCAGCGCCGCGTCGATCAGGCTGTGCGACGCGCCGCAACTGGTGTACGGCTTGACCGAAATCTGCTCGATCCGCCACGGATCACCGGGCGCGCGCGCCAGCAACTCCGCCGGCGGCGGGTCGCGGTGGTAGTAAGTCCGGAAGAGGCCGTACTCGCCCTCGAGCGCCTGCGCCGGACCGGTGACGTCCCGAGCGGCCAGTTCCGCCGCCCAGACCGCGTTGCGCGCGGCGAAAGCCGGTTGCATCCGCTTGGCCAGGGTCCGATCGACCAGCGCTTGCCGGTTGCCCGAAGCCTGCACGTAATAGAGCCCCATCGCCATGGCGGTCTCCCGGACGGAGAGTCCCATCAGCCGGCAGACCGCGGCCACCCCCCCGAAGCCGCCTTCGATCGTGGTGGGCAGAAACCCCGGTCCGCTACGGCGCGACACGCTCGCCAAGCCCAACAGACAGGCGACCTCTGCGCCGAGGATGTACGCCGCCAGCGTCTCCGCGCCGGAACGCTTCGATGCTTCTCCTGTGGCCAAACAGCAGGGGAAGAGAAACGAACTGACGTGGAGCGAGGCTTGCGAGAAAATATCGTCATAGTCGAGCGCGTGGGTCAGCACGCTGTCGACGAACGCCGCCTGCGCCAGCGGCACGCGGCCGCCGTAACCGAGAAGCGTCGCCTCGGATCTTCCGCCGGTCTGAACCGCCCAGTCCGCGACCCCGCGGCAGCCGGGCTGGTCGACCGCGGCGACGGCGCAGGCGAGGCTGTCGAGCGTCAATTGCTTCGCCGCGGCGAAGGCGCCCGCCGGCAGCGCCTCGATCGGGGTTTCGACCGCCAGACGAGCCAACGCCAACGTCACGGTCGCTTCGGCATCCGCCTCATCGATCGGCATGGCCGCTCCTTTCGCATGGGATTCGAAAACTTCACTCACCCGCGATCTCGTCGATCCGCGCCTTCAGTTTCTCGAACGCCTCGTCGATCTGTCGACGCCGGGCCGCGTGTCGAGAACGCACCTCCTCCAGCGCGCGCCGGCGGACGTCGACCAGCCGCCGGGTCTCCGTCGGATTGGGATCGCCGAGGTTGTCGTGTTTCAGGAAAAAGTTTTCCAGGCCCATCGCCTCCTGCACCGCTTCGTCGGTGATATCGGGCTCGGGATCGTCGGAGATGCGCGCCGCCTCGCGCAGCAACGCCGCGTCGCAGGCGGAAGGTTCGATCCCCCGCTCGCGCGCGATGCGGACCATGGTGGCGCAGATCCGGTGGGCGGCGCGACCGCCGTAGCCCTTCTCGCGGATCAGCGTCATCGCCAGGTCCGGCGCGCCGGAATAGCCCGCGCGCAGCAGCTCGCGCATCCGTTCGCGGTTGGGATACGTATGCGCAAGCACCGTGCGGAAGAGCGCGAGCGCTCCCTCCAGGCACGCCAGCCCCCGGATCACCTTCTCCTCGGACTGATAGACCGGCAGGACGTCCTGGATCGCCTCGTTGTGCAAGTTGAAGAGCGCGGTCTGCATCTGCCCCAGCACGTCGTTGGCCATGATCCGGACGCGCTCGAACATGCTGCCCGGGTGGGCCTTCTGCGGCATGAACGAGCTGACGCCGCGGAAAGAGAGATCGGTAGTGAAGATGTTCCACTCCTCGGTCACCCAGACATTGTGATCGAACGCCGTGCGGCCCAGCGTGATCGCGAGGTTCGCCGCGGCGAAGAGGATGGTCATGTGTTCGTCCATGCTCCCTTCGCAGTCGTAGGTCAGCTCCACCGTCGCGTCGAACCCGAGAAGCTCGGTGATGCGATTGCGGTCGACCGGCCAGCCGGTCCCCGAACACGCGCCGCAGCCGCCGGTGTTGACGTTGGTATGGCGGTAAGCCAGATCGAGCTGCTCCTCGCCGCGCGCGAGCTGGTCGTGCACGGCCAGGAGATACGCCCCCCACGTCGTCGGCTGCGCGTGGGCGCGATGGCTGTGACCGGCCATGACGGTCTCGACGTTGGCCTCCGCGATCGCCAGAAACGCCGAGCGCGTCTCGTGCAGCTCCTGCAAGACATAGAGCAGTCCCTCGCGCATTTGCATGCGCCCCATCGGCTCCTGCAGCGTCCGGCCGTAATTGACCGCTGAGGCGACGTCCTCGTCGTGATCCGGAAGCTGCTGCTTGATCCACGCCTCGCCGCCGAAGCCTTTTTCCGCGTGCGCCGTGCGGAGCACCGGCGCGAGCTTGGCGACGGTCGGACGGTCGACCAGCCCCTGCTCGTGAAGCATGACCAGCCAGGCCATGTCCATCAGGCCGCAGGCCGGCAGGCGGTTGGTCAGTTCCTCGATACGCTGCTTGGGCCGCTTGGCAAACGCCTCCTGCCACGCCGTCGACGGCGGGCACCCCGTGGCGTGGTGGCGGTGATCGTGGCTGGCCCAGAACGCCTTGCGTTCCGCTTCGGTCGGGTCCGTTTCGCAGTTGGTCATCTCCACTCCTTTCAAGCATCGTCGCCGCTTCTCGCGGAAGCCGTCCTCGTTTCCCCTACTCTACTCTCCGCGTCGCGAAACGTCTACCAGCGGCCTTATTGACTTTTTTGCACTTTTTTGTCATCCTGCCGAAACAGGCGGCATCTTCGCCGCGTGCCGGGTGACTGATAAGAGATTTGATTGCGATCACCACAGGGTAGTATAGCAGAGGCTCAGGTATACAACAACAAGAACGGAGCGGGAGGCGGATCCACCTCATACACGCGCTGGATGAACCGGAGGCCATGGATGGCCGGAGGTCGTCGCGCGAAACGCACCCGGATGGCGCGAAGCAGGATGCGGAGCGCAGCATGGCCCAGGTCGGGTTGCAGGCGCGGGGCGGCTCCGCGGATTCACCTACCTGCGGGGCTTCTTGCTCAGCCGCCTTCTTGCACATGCCGCGCGCCTTGTTCGAGTACCAGCCGTAGTAGCACACCAGGTGGGAGCCCTTGGTTGGGATGTGCTGCGTGAACTCGGCGATGAACTCGAGGGCGGGGAGGATTTGGACATTGCGCTTCGTTCCTTGGCGTAGCGTCGGCCTCTTGGCGTCCGGAAACGGCCGGCAGTGCTGCTTCTCTGATCTGTAGAACACAGTGCCCTCATCGGTGACCTTGACCATCCGAGCCAGGCTGAAGGGGCAACGCACCATGTACTGCACGAGCCACTCGATCCCGGCAGAGTCACCTGCGGGCAGATGCACGGACTGGTCCACACTGAAGCCGGAGTGGTCCCAGCCGCGCATCTCCTCCACCGCTTCTTGGGTGATGCTCTCCTCCTTGACGAGCAGCTTGGAGATGACCTCCTCCCACAACTGCAGCACCCGCTCTGTGTGAACCTCCGTGACCTCCAGGAACTCGCCGTCTTTGGTGAATGCCCCGCAGGTCACGAGACAATACAGGTGCGGTTGCCAGGAGTTGGCACAGGGGGGGGGAGGTCTGGGGATCGCGGGGCTTGTAGAGCGGCTGGATCTTGCAGGCAGGAAATCCCATGGCCAGACTCCCGCAGGCACTGAGAACCGCTCATGCCTGGTGGGCCAAAGAATGCTGTGCAAATGTACCGTCTGCAAGGGTGAAAACATGGCGGGTCTCTTCCTCACTGGCCCACAGATCCAGCATGGATTCATGGTAACGCGCAGGGAGTCAGGGGGTTATGAGCAGCTGGAGGCGGGGGAGCTTGTGGGGGGCTTTGCCATTGACCCACCGAGGCCCGCAATGTGGCGCAGGCACGCCTGCCCGTCTGGTGTGCCACGGCCGGCTTTGTCCGG
>CAZBZG010000324.1:0-4989 GCA_964496245.1 uncultured Planctomycetaceae bacterium
CGGGGATGCGACCGGGCTCAGACCGGACCCGCGGGGCTCGCCCCTCTTTTCCGGTCGGTCTTGCGATCTCCGGTCGTCAGGGTAGGATGGGAGACCATGCCTTGCGCGAGCCGAGGGCGGGAGCTGGTCGAAAGCAGGCGGAGGCCGTGCCGCGCGCAGGGGGTTCACAAGGAGATGCGCATGGGAAGCACCCCGGAATGTGTGGTGGACAAGGCCTGCCACACGGGCGAAGGCCCGCTCTGGCATCCGGAAGAGGCGTGCCTCTACTGGCTCGACATCCCGCAGGCGCGCCTCTTCCGGCATACGCCCGCATCGGGTCGGACGGAGGCCTTTGATACGAAGGTGCCGGTCGGGGGCGTCACCCTGCACGAAGACGGGCGGCTCCTGCTCTTCATGGCCGAAGGCGCGGTGCGGCTCTGGCGAGACGGTACCATGGAGACCGTACTCGAGTCCCTGCCCGAAGAACGCGGCAACCGCTTCAACGACGTGATCGCCGATCCCGAGGGGCGCGTGTTCTGTGGAGTCATGTCCACACCCGAACGCGCGGGCCGGCTCTACCGGCTCGACCCGGACGGGCGCATCCACGTGGTGCTCGAAGGTACGCAGACAGCCAACGGCATGGGGTTTTCGCCTGACCTGCAGCATTTCTACTTCTGCGATTCGGGGGAGGCGACGCTGTCTGTCTTCGACTACAACCGGGCGACCGGCGAGATCGCGAACCGTCGGGTGCTCGTACGCCCGTCACCCGAGTACGGCCGGCCCGACGGCATGACCGTGGACGCCGAAGGCTGTCTCTGGTCCGCGCGATGGGGCGGCGCCTGCGTGGTGCGTCATGCGCCGGACGGTGCGGTGCTCGCGCGCATCGCCTTTCCGGCGGCGCGCAATGTCTCGTGCGTGACCTTTGGCGGCTCGGGCTACGATGTGCTCTACGCCACGACCGCGGGGGCCCAGGACCGCGCGAGCCACGGCGAGCTGGCCGGCGCGCTCTTCCGGATGGTTCCGGGTGTGAAGGGGAAGCCCGAGTTCCGGTCGCGGTTGACGGACCGCTAGCGTGCGGCGCTGGTCTGCATGGCGCGGGCGGCTGTTTCCGGGAGACGAGGAGGGGGCTGACGGATGCCGATCGGCACGAAGATTCCTCGCACGCCGCTCACCAGCGCACTTGGCGGGCCTTGCCGCCGGGGCCGGCCTTGAGAATGGCTTCAGCTACGGCCACGGCCTTGATGGCTTCGGTGCCGGGCGAGGCGCATTGCGTCTTGGTCTGCAGGCACTGGAGGAAGTGCTTGGCCTGGTTCTCCAGCATGGAGGGCTGGCGCTTGGCCTTGATCAGGCTCGGTTTGCCGTCGGCCGCGGTGAGGCAACAGTACTGGTACTGGTCCTGCTCGCCAGCCGGCGGCGTGAGCGGCCCCGGCCCGAACGCGATGTACCCCTTGGGCCCCAGGATGTCGTGCAGGTTGCAGCCGAGCGTTCCCCAGCTCCAGCTGAGAAGCAACTGGTCGCCCGATTCGTACCGGACCACGGCCGTGGCCGTGTCCACCGCGCTGACGTCGGGCACGAGCTTGATGGAGCTCGCGAGCACGCTCGCGGGCTTGCCGAAGATCCAGTTGGCGAAATCATAGTTGTGTACCGCTCCGTCGAGGAGCGGCCCGCCGCCCAGCTTGTTGTCCATGAACCAGCGCCCCGGGCCCTTGCCGGCGATCACGTGGCGCCAGAGGACGGGAAAGCCGATCTTCCCCTGGCCGACCTGCCGCGCCCAGGCCCCCCAGTAGGGATCGAAGCGGCGGCAGTGGGCCACCATCAGGAGGACGCCCTGCTTGTCGGCGAGTTCGTTGAGGCGGCGGCATTCGGAAACTGTGCGCGCCATGGGTTTCTCGAGAAGCACGGGGACGCCGGTTCGCAGGGCGTCCGAGGCAACGCGGTAATGGAGGCCAGTGGGCAGGGCGATGACCACAGCATCCACGTCGGTCAGAAGGGCCGTGTACTCGTCGTGCATCTGCGCATCCGGGAAGAGCTCGGCAAAACGCGCGCGGGCCTCGGAGTTCGTGTCCGCGCCCGCCGCGATCTGACAGCCCTTGCGCGCGGCAAAGGCTTTGGCGTGGCTGAGGCCCATGCCGCCGAGGCCGATGATGCCGAGCCGAATCATGGCAGACCATCTCCTTGGGGCGAAGACGTGGTCGGGACCGCAACGGTGTGCCGCCCGTGGCCGGCTCCCCTGTATGTCGGTCGATTCCCTTGCTCCGGACGAACATGGGAGCTTACTGGCTGTGCGCAGTTCTGTAAAGCCAAATCCGGACGCACAGGTTGCCGGATGCCCACAATCAGCGCCGCAGTCCGGGGGCGGCCATTGTGTAACCCTAGAAATACCAAGGGTGTGGAGGTGCCCGTTCAGGCGCTTGATTGAGGGGGACGGCAGAGCTTGGCTCGCCGCCTTCCATCCCGGTCCTCCCGGCCTGATCACCATGCGGGCGGGGGTTGGCCACCGCAGTTGCGGATGCGGAACGCAACGCGGGCGGCCGGCTTGACGAAAGGGGGCGCCAGGCATATCCTACGCCGTGTTGGAGTAACGCTGTACGAACCAGGACACTGCCCGCGCCTCAGGCGCCGGGTCTTCGCGGAGGTCGGCCCCATGCCCATCTACGAGTTCTACTGCGAACCCTGCCACACCATCTACCAGTTCTTCTCCCGTTCCATGCAGAACACGCGCGTGCCCGCCTGTCCGAAGTGTTCGGGCGCGTTGCGGCGCGAGGTCTCGCTCTTCGCCATCACGGGCAAGGCCAAGGAAGAAGGGGATCCGGAGGATCTCCCGATCGACGAGGCCAAGATGGAGAGCGCCATGATGCAGCTCGCCAGCCAGGCCGAGAACATGAACGAGGACGATCCCCGGCAGGCCGCGCAGCTCATGCGCCGCTTTTCCGAGATGACCGGCATGGAGCTCGGCGACACCATGCAGGAGGCCATGGCCCGCATGGAGGCGGGCGAGGATCCGGATGCCGTGGAAGCGGACCTCGGGGACAAGCTCGATGCCGAGGATCCGCTCGACATGTTCGGCAAGAAGCAGTCGGGCGGGTTGCGCCGGGCCATCCTGCGCGGTCCGGTCAAGCGCGACCCCAAGCTGTACGACATGTGAGTGTCGCTCGCCCCGTTGCTCTCCCGGACGGTCGTCCAGCGAATGCGGTGCTCGTCGGCTGTGTGCGATGCGCGGTCGACGCGCCAGGTTTCTCTGGCTTGTGCAGCCGTGGGTGTGGTAGAATCGATGTCCGTGATGGACTTCACTTGCCCTGAAACGCAGAAGACCGTGCGCCTCCCGGATCGTCTGGCGGGCAAGCGTTTCCGCTGCCCGGCGTGCAAGGGCGTGCACGCGGCGCCGGCTGCTCCGGGTGGCGGGCCGGGCCCTGTTCCGCGGGGCGCGCAATCCGATGCAGGGGCTGCGTCGTCAGCCGCGGACCGCCTAACAGCCTCCCCGCGTCCGCGTTCTCGCGATGCGGCCGAGGCCAGGCCGCGCAGCCGACAGGGTCGCGAGGGCAGGCGCACGCCGGAACGCTCGCACCAACGGCGGCGTGGCCAGGGCGCGGGCCGCTCGACGTCGCGTCCGCCGCTCTCGAAGCGACAGAAGATCATCGCTACGGCCGTGTGCGGAGTGGCCGTGGTCCTCCTGGTCGGAGGCCTCCTGCTCCACCGTTCGCACGCGCGCGCGTCCGAGCGTGCGCGCGTACGCCAGGCCGTGGAACGGGCGGAAGCCGCCTTGCTGCAGAAGGACTACGCCGCAGCGTGCCGCCGGGCAGAGGAGGCGACGCTTCTCGCCCAGCAGCAGAGCCATCTCTTCTCGGCAGAGGAACGGAGCGAGCAGCAGCGCGTGCTCGAACGCGTCCAGCGGCGAGGGGAGAGCCTTGCGCGTCTCGAGACCGCCGTCGGGCGGGATCGGAGCCTGGAGCGTTGCGTCTCGACGCTGTCCTCGCTTCTCGCGCAGGCCGAATCTGCGGATGACGCCGAGCTCACGCAGACGATCCGCGCACGCTTGGACGAGTCCATCCTCGCTTATGCCCGAGAGATGCAGGGCCAGGAGCAGTCTGCGGAGACGCACCGGGCTTCGCTGGAGGCGTTCCGCGCGCAGTTCAGCTCCCATCTCACGTCCGCGGCGGCCGAACAGCTGACGTCCATGACCGAGAAGGGGGTAGCGCAAGCGGACGAGCGCTTCCGCACAGAGATCGCCGGCGCGTTCGATCGCGCCGCGCAGCAGGTGCGAGGGGGCAGTCCCCAGGTCGCGCTTCAGGTGCTCTCGGACACGCGTCGCCGGCTCGCATCCGCGCCCGCTTCTCTGGCCGGCGAATTGCTCAAGGGCTTCGAGGCGGTCTTGGAGGCCCTGCGCGCGGGAGAGGACCTTCCGGCGGACGGTCCGTTTCAGCCAAGCGCCGACGCCCGCAAGCCGCTCGCAGCGCTCTTTGCCATCCAGGGCTACGTCGAACGGTTGACCGATCACGGAGCGCACCTGGGCGTGGCGCGCGACGCTGCGCGCGTGCGCCAGCGCGTTGCCGCCATCGCGCAGGGGCAGGATGCGCTCAGGCGATTCGCCCAGGGCAAGCTCCAGGAGGAAGTCGCAGAGGCGCAGGCCGCGATTCGCTTTCTGGGCCCGAAGATCGCACGCCAGAGAAGCGACGACCCCGCCGAGCAACGGGAGGCCTGGCTCGCCGCCATGACCCTGCATGCAGGGATGAGCCGCCCGGACGTGGCATTCGTATCCGGCGATTTCGCGTGCACGGCCGCTGCCCTCAAGACCGCCCTTACGGTGGACGGGGTGAAGGTGCGCGTGACCATCCCGTCGGACGCGTTCGGCAAGCGGATCCGCGTCGCGGCCCGCGGCTACCAGTTCACGGCCTCCTGGGCGCCGACCCTGAGTCGCATCATCCACGGGGCGGCCCGTGCGGCCACGCAGATGCTCGATGTGGAGTTTCGCACATTCAAGCCGCCCACGCGAGCGCTTTGAACAGGACATTG
>CAZBZG010000325.1:0-4985 GCA_964496245.1 uncultured Planctomycetaceae bacterium
AAACGCTAATGCCGTTTCAAGACTATACTGCAGATTTATTGCACCGAGCTATACGAGTCATGCCGGTAGGGTGCCACCAGCGGGGACGCAGGGCCGCGGCGCTGTGGCGCGCGCGCCAGGGCGAGCCCGTCGGGCACATGGAAGCCCGCGGAATCGAGAAAGTAGAGATCGATCAGGTCCTTGATCTCGCTGCGACTGACCAGGGTGCAGATCTTGTTGACGAAGATCTCGCGCAGGGTGTCCACGCGGATGCCGTCGTAGTCCTGCTTCTCGGGGTCGACCTGCGCCACGCGCTCGGCTACAAGGTCGACGATCTCGGTCTCGCCGGCACGGGACAGCTCGTAGCGCCGGAAGCCGGGCGTGGTCTGCAACGAGCGCGGGGTGGCGCTGATCGCGTCCGCGGTCTCGCGCAGTGTGGCGTCCGCCTGGAGCGGATCCAGGGGCTCCAGCGTGAAGAGGTCCAGATCCAGGCTCTGCCGGTGGTCGAGGTAGAACATGCCCAGGGCGGAACCGCCCGTGAGAAAGAAGGGCGATTCGCAAGCGAAGAACCGCTTGAGAAAGGATCGCTTGAGGTCGGTCCCAGCCCTAGAGCTCTCCCAGTTCACGCCACGCTCCGATGAGATACTCCCAGAAGGCCCGGCGTCGGCCGAGCAGGGGGCGCAGCGCCGGCAGGCGGTCGCGCACCTGCCGCGGGTCGAGAAACGCCCACACCTCGCCCGGCCGCGCTTCGCGCAGGATCCAGGCAGCGAGGCGGAGCCATGTACGGTCCCCGCATCGTTTGAGTGCAGCGCGCAGCTCGCCGGCGGTGAGCGCTTGGTCCCAGGCGAAGTAGGGGACTTCGTGATCGGGGAAGGTCGCTCGTGCGGACATGAGGCGTTCCCCTCTCCAGTCGACCCGGTAGTTCCCTCCCCAGCGAGTATAGGCGAACGCAGCGAGAGGGCAAGAGGCCACACGCGGCTCTCGCTTTCTGGCAACGCCGCCTCCAGCTTGGCGCGGCCACGTGCGCGGCCGAGCTGGAGCTCGGCGCTCCCAGGCGGCGTTCGCACGGCCGGACAAGCCGGCCGTGGCACAGCGAATTGGGTTCGATGCCGCGTGCGGGGTGAGGGGCTGCGTGGCGGCTTGCGGACAGGCTTGTGTGCCACGGCTGGCCTGGCCAGCGGTGACGGTTCTCGTTTTCCGGCACGGCCGGACGAGCCGGCCGTGGCAGAGCGGGGGCTCAGTCCATCCGCATCCGCCGGAGGATGCGGGCGAGCAGCCAGGGGCACCAGCGCTTGAGCCACACGCCCGCGGTCTCCCAGCCGCCGATCACCACCTCGCGCTGTTCGCGTTCGATCGCGCGGACCATGCGCGCTGCGCAGCGGGCGGGGTCCATGCCGCTGGCCTGGCCGGGGTCGGCGCGGCCGTGGGGCGTGCCGTCGGCGGTCAGGGCCTGTTCCGAGATGGGCGTGCGGATGTAGCCCGGGCAGATCAGGGTCACGCGGATACCCTCGTCGGCGAGCTCGGCCCGCAGGCTGTCGAAAAAGCCGTGGAGCGCGTGCTTGCTCGCTGCATAGCTCGACCGCCGCTTGGCGCCGAACGTGCCGAGCACGCTCGAGACGACCACCAAATGCCCGTTCTGCCGGGCGCGCATGGACGGGAGCACTGCGCGCGTGAGCGCGACCGGGCCGAGGAAGTTGACGTCCAGGATCCTCCGGGTCACGTGGAGCTCGGTGTCGGCTGCCGGGCTTCGCTGGCCCACGCCAGCGTTGTGCACGAGCACGTCCACCCGTCCCTCGAGGCCGAGCGCTTGCTCGGCGCGCGCAGGCAGGGCGTCGTGGTCGGCGACGTCGAGAGCAAGCACGTGCACGCGCGCGGGATGTGCCGTGGCCGCGCGCACGGCGTCGAGCCGCTCGCGGTTGCGCGCAGACAGGATCAGGCGCGCGCCCGCGTCAGCCAGAGCCAGGGCCAACGCCTTGCCGATGCCCGTGGACGCGCCCGTGATCCAGACCACCCGGTCAGCCAACCGCATGCGTGGCTCCCTGCTGCTGGAGGCGGACCGTGAGCACGGCGAGATCCGCCGGACTCACCCCGCTCACGCGCGCGGCCTGCCCCACGGTCTCGGGCCGGATGCGCGCGAGCTTCTCCCGCGCTTCCAGGCGCATGCCGTCGAGCGCTTCGTACGCGAAATCCTGGGGGATGCGGAGGTCGTGCGCGCGCTCGACCCGGGCGATCTGCGCAAGGTGGCGCTGGATGTAGCCCTCGTACCGGGCCTCGATCCGGACCTGCTCGGCTGCGCGCGGGCTGAGCCGGCTGAGGCGGCCTTCGGGGTCGCGTGCAGCCACCTCCTGCCAGGTGGTGCGCGGGTTGCGGAGGAGCTGGGCCAGGGGCTTGCCCGCGTACTGGAGCGCGCCAAGGAGGTCCTGGGCCCATTGGATCTCGGCGGCGAGCGCGTCCACGCGGTCGGCTTCGTCCGCATCGACCAGGCCGATGGTGCGGCCGAGGCGCGCGAGCCGGAGGTCTGCGTTGTCCTGGCGCAAAAGCAGGCGGTGCTCGGCGCGGCTGGTGAAGAGCCGGTAGGGCTCGTCCGTGCCGCGGGTCACGATGTCGTCGACCAGCACGCCGATGTAGGCCTGGTCGCGGCCGAGCCGGAACGCGGGCCGGCCCTGGATCGCGAGCGCTGCGTTCGCGCCCGCCAGCAACCCCTGGGCGGCTGCCTCCTCGTAGCCCGAGGTGCCGTTGATCTGCCCCGCGCAGAACAGGCCGGGCCGGTCCTTGACTTCGAGCGTGTGCCGCAGCGCCCGCGGGGCTACGGCATCGTACTCCACCGCATACCCGAAGCGCGTGAACGCCGCCTCCTCCAGCCCCGGGATGGAGCGGACCATGGCCACCTGGGCCTCGGGGTCGATGCTCGTGGCCAGGCCGTTCAGGTAGAGCTCCTCCGTGGCGCGGCCTTCGGGTTCCACGTACACGTGGTGCCGCCTGCGGTCCGGGAACCGGTGCACCTTGAGCTCGAAGGACGGGCAGTACCGCGGGCCCGTGCCCTGGATCTGGCCGCTGAAGAGGGGCGAACAGTCGAGCACGCGCTCCACAACAGCGTGCGTGGTCTCGTTGGTCCAGGTCATGTGGCAGGGGACCTGGTCGACGTCGAGCTGCTCGGTGCGGAAGCTGAAGGGCAGGGGGGGCTCGTCCCCGGGCTGGACCTGCATGCGGCTGCGGTCCACGGACCGGGCGTTCACCCGCGGGCAGGTGCCGGTCTTGAGCCGCAGCAGCGGCAGGCCGAGCGCCGCGAGGCTGGCGGAAATCTCTTCTGCGGGCGGCTCGCCCAGACGGCCGCCCGGCGCCTGACGCGAGCCGATGTGGGTCTTGCCGCGCGGGAAGGTGCCCGTACACACCACGACCGCGCGGCAGGCGATCTCCAGGCCCACGGCCGTGCGCACGCCCTGCACGCCGCCCGCATCCGCCTCGATCTCGGTCACGCGGTCCTGGAGCAGGCGCACGCGCGGCGCGCGCTCCAGGCAATGCTTCATCCAGTGCTGGTAGTCCCACTTGTCCGCCTGCGCGCGGGGGCTCTGCACGGCCGGGCCCTTGGAGGCGTTGAGCATGCGGAACTGGATGCCCGTGGCGTCGGCAGCCAGGCCCATGGCCCCGCCCAGCGCATCGATCTCCCGCACGAGCTGGCCCTTGGCCAGGCCGCCGATCGCCGGATTGCAGGACATGTGCGCCACGCTGTCGAGCGTCAGGGTGATCACAAGCGCTTCGCACCCGAGGCGACTGGCTGCGAGCGCAGCCTCGCACCCCGCATGCCCGGCGCCGATCACCACGATGTCGGTGCTGTCGTTCATGCGCGCCAGTGTACCGCGGCCGGGGCGCAGGCGCAAGGTGTCTGCGCTGGAGCGTACCGGACGTGCCAGCCAGGGTGCCATGCCCACCTGCAGGGTGGGCATGGCACCGGAGCTCGTGTGGTCGGATCCCCCAGATGGGGGGGAAATGCACAGCGGGCATGCCGCGGCCCGTGGGGACAATGTGTTGCAGGCCAATCGATTGCGCGTCTGGGCGGTTTGGTACGCCGGTTGTTGGGGCGGCTCTGCGCACGCAAGGGCGTGTGCAAGGTTGAGGACCGGTTTGACGGGACCGGATCCGGAGAGTAAGATGCCCTTACGAGGAATGGGAACGCACAAGGAGGATGGATCATGAATCGCATGCTCGGATGGATGGCGGTGGGCCTGCTGTTGGCGGGGCTGAGTGCGCACGCAGAGGCGGCCGGCAAGGTCAGGCGCAACCGCGCGCGCAAGCAGGCCGACCGCAACAAGGACGGCAAGGTGGGCCCGCGCGAGCGCAAGCGCTTCCGCGAGGAGGACCAGAACAAGGACGGCCGGATCGGGCGCAAGGAGCGCGCGGACAAGAACAACGACGGCAAGGTCGGCAAAAAGGAACGGGAGCTGGCGAAGAAGCAGCGGCGCAAGGTCAACACCGAGGCGGAGAAGCGGTTCGACAAGGACGGAAACGGATACCTGGACCGCGCCGAGGTCAAGGCCCTGGCCAAGACCACGTACTACACGCGCCGGAAGGTCAATACCGCGTGGGAGAAGAAGCTGGACGCGGACGGCGACGGGTGGCTCGAGGCCGCCGAGCTGAAGCGCCGGCGCATGATCGTGCTCTACGATACGGATGACGACAATGAGCTGAGCGAGGAGGAATTGGCGATCGCCAAGCGCGCCGTGGTCGATACCGAGCTCGAAGAGGAATACGACGAAGACGGCGACGGGTACATCAGCAGCGAGGAGGCCAAGGCGCTGCGGGAAGCCGTGCGCGAGAAGCGCGCGGAAGCCGAGGCGGAAGCGGACGCAACATCCGAAGACGAAAAGTAGACGCGGCAGACGGAATCGCGCGAGCGCTCTCGAGGCGGCACGGCCGGCTGGGTCCGGCCGTGTGCCGTTGATACGACGCGAAAAGGGCCTGGTTCAAGAACACGCGGATCCGGGTCACACATGGCACACGGAGCAGTA
>CAZBZG010000326.1:0-4969 GCA_964496245.1 uncultured Planctomycetaceae bacterium
TCATCATGCAGGTCGGGGTCAATCCGAACTCCGAGCCCTACCACCGCTGGGTCGGGGACTTCGGCGGCGGCACGAGCGTGGCCGTGGACGACACAGGCATGTACGTCTCCAGCCGCAACGCAGAAGGCAACTTCATGCTGCTCAAGCAATCCGTCGACGGCACCGAGCGCATGTGGCAGATCGGCGACGTGGATCCGTGGCGCGGCGGGCTGTCGCTCGCAGCCGACGGGAGCACCGTGTACGTGCTTCAGCAGAACGCATTCATCACCCTCTTCGACGCAGCCACGGGCGAATCCAAGGGCCGCTGGGACGTGCTGCCCGCCGACCACAAGGGGCGGAAGCTGGGCGGGAAGAAGCGCCGCGGGGTCAAGTACACCGACCACAAGCCGCTCGCCGTCCTGGACCTGGCTGTGCGCGGCGCGCACCGGGTGCTCACCGACGAGAAGGCCGATGCGGTCAAGTGGCTCGCGGACGACGGCTCGGTCGCGGCCCGGGCCGAGGTGCCCAGCCCCCGCGGCGTGGCCATAGCGCCAGACGGGACCGTGTACGTGGTCTCGCAGGACCAGGTCCTCTCGGTCACCAAGCAAGGCGCGACCGAGACCGTGCTCGAGGGCCTGCACAACCCGTGGCGGCTCGCCTTTGACGCGAGCCGCGACGACCTGCTGGTCCTCGAAGGGCCGGACGACTGGCGGATCAAGCGCTTCGGCCGCTCAGGCGGCCTCAAGCGCGCCTACGGCCGCAAGGGCGGCCGCCAGGACGGGCCGTACGACCCGCGCGATTTTCGAGGGGTCAGGGACATCACGGCCGACGGCCGGGGCGGGTTCTTTGCGGCCGAGCCGCAGATCCGGCCGCGCCGCATCGTCCATCTGGATGCGGAGGGCCAGGTCCTCCGCCAATGGTACGGCGGGCTCACCTTCTTCTCCCCGCGATCGATCGATCCGCGCGACCCCACCCGGGTCTGGTACCGCTCAGGCGGCGGCTGGGTGCTGGCCAAGGTGGACTACGAGAACCGGACCTGGTCCGTGCTGGAGACCCACGGAATGGGAGGCAAGGCGGGCGGCCTCGGCCGCGGCCTCGGCAACCGCCGCCGGTTCGTGGTGCGGTATCACGAGGGCGCACGCTACCTGGTGGGCGAGTCCTTTCCCCCCATGGTCTTCCGCCATTCGGACGGGCAGCTGATCCCGCTCGTAATGGGCAACCGCGGGGGCCACTTCCCCCAGGCCAAGACCGTGGCCCGCATCATGCTCGGCACGGACGACGAGGAGGCGGTGCAGGCGTGGATCCGGGAGCACTTGGGCAAGAAGACGCGCAACAAGAACACCTATCTGTGGATCGACCGGAACGGCGACCACGAGCCCCAGGCGGACGAACTCACGCTGCACAAGCTGGGCAACGTCTACCACGGCCCCGGCGAGGGCGCCTGCGTCACCGAGGACTTCTCGATCGTCTGTAAAGGCGGCGACTACAATCCCCGGAAGGACGAGGAGGGGCAGACCAAATTCTACACCAGCATCGCCCGCCTCACGCCCACGGGCTGGAGCGAGGGCGTGCCCCAGTACCGCCTGCCCGACCGCGCGGCGGACCTGGACGTGGCGCCCATGTACGTGGAGCCCGCGACCAACGCCTACATCGGCCGGGCCGCGGTCCGCCACACCTTCCAGGACCGGGACGGTGCGCTCTACGCCTTCTATCACTGGGGCGGCAAGGGCCTCGGCGGCTTTCCCAACAATCAGGGCGGCCGCTGCAGCCGCTTGACCAAGTGGGATGCCCAGGGCAAGCGCCGCTGGTCGGTGGGCCGCAAGGCCAACGGGGCGCCCTGCTCGAACCGCGGCACGTTCAATCCCACGGCCCCGGGTAGCTTCCATTACCCGGCGGTTATCGCCGGCGAGCTTCGTGATACCGTGGTCGTCTGCGACCGCGTGGTCAACCCGGGCATGGCCTGGACCAAGGAGGGGCTCTTTGCAGGCAGCTTCTTCCCCGGCCGGGTGGACGACGGCCTGCCCGGCTGGGTCTATGTCTGGCAGAAGGACTGGGAATCCAACACGCACTCGGTGGTCAATCACGACTCCCTCGAGGGCGGCGCCATCACGGAGTACAAGGGGGACGTCTACTACTACGCACCGGGGTGCAACTCGCTCGTGCTCTACCGCATCCACGGATACGACACCGACAAGTGGGTCCGCCAGGAGCACACCGTCTACCTGCAGCGCCGCGCGCCCCATGCCGCGCGCACGGGCACCGGCCTCAAGGTCGAGTACTTTCGCGGCACCGAGCTCAAGGGCGCGGTCGTGGCCACGGAATCGGGCGTGCATCCCGGGAAGCTGGGCGCTGACCACATCCTGGAGGCCATCGACCCACAGAACAAGGCGGCCCAGCATCTGGACGGGAAGGCCAAGCCAGCCAAGAACTTGACGCTGGGCGAGGGGAACAATCGCGCGGATGGCATCTCACTCCGTCTGAGCGGGGAGATCGAGCCGCTTCTCGCCGAAACGTACACCTTCAGCGTGGGCGGCGGCGGGGTGCGCGTGTGGATCGACGGCAAGCAGGTCGTGGACACGTGGAACGAGCACTACTCGCGCTACAGCCTCGGACGCAGTTCCGCGCCTGTCCAGCTCCGGGCCGGGGAGCGGGTGCCGATCGTGATCGAACTCTTCCGCACGGGCGAGATGCCCAACCCCTACCTGCGGTGGGTGTCTTTCAGCACGGATCCCAATGATGTGCCGAGCTCGGCGCTCTACCCCACCCCCCTTGAGAAGCGGCCGTCCCTCCAGCCCCGACCGGCCACGCAGGAGATCCCCGCCACATCCTGGGACCACCGCCTGACCTCGAAGGGGGTGGCCTTCGACAACTTCCACTACCGCCAGCACCTGAAAGGCCTGGAGAAGGGCCGTCACGTGGGCTACCCGCGCATCGACTTCGGGGACGGTGTCTCCCGCGTCAGACTGGGCCTGCGGGGCGACGCCCCCGCCCATACATTCGAACTGCGAATCGACGCGCCCGGCGGCCGCTGCATCGCCATGATCGCCGTACCCGAACGCAACATCGGCTACGGCATGGAGACCGTGCTCAAAGCGGATGTGGAGCGCGTGAGCGGCGTGCACGATCTGTACTTCGTGGCCGGCAAGGGCCGCCACGGACTGAAGCTCCGATGGTTCTCGTTCGAGTGAGCGGATGCTGTTGGCGCCGCGGTCCAGATGTGCCGCGGACATGCAGGAGGAGGAACGATGCGAAGGAACGGCGACAGGCGAACGGGCCCGGACCGACCGGCCCGCCTCCAGGTCGGTTTTACGCTGATCGAACTGCTCGTGGTCATCACCATCATCACCATCCTGGCCGCCCTGCTCATGCCCGTGCTCGCGGATGTGCGCTGGAACGCCAACAAGATCGTGAGCACGAGCCAGCTGCGGCAGCTGCAGGTAGTGTTGTCCCTGTATGCGGATGACAATGAAGGGTCCCTGCCCAATACGACCCGGCCTGACCATGGTTCCAGCCGCTGGGACGACCGGTTCATCATTCACTATCCGGACAACATGATCCTCGACAATCTGCTGGGCCACACGCTCTGGCCCTACATCGACAACCGGAAGATGCTCATGGCGCCGAATCACTGGCAGCGGCTCAATGCCGTGCACCGGCCCGCGGTCGATGCGAACACGTGGCGCATCTGGTTCGGGCACTTAAACGCTACGAGCGGCAAGATTCGCGAGACGTCCTACGCGTATCTACCGCGGGGCAATCCGAATGCACGTGTTGGCAGGCTACTCGGGGGCGTTCCCTACGGGCAGCTGGCGCTCATGCAGGAGATGGTAGCAGGCTCCGGGTACGCATCGGACTACGCAGCCTGGGGGCCCCACAAGCGCGACCTCTTCCCCGGCGACCGGCACAAGTCCGTGAACTACCGCAACGGAGAGCCCGAAGGCGGGAGCGTTCTCTGGGGCGACGCGTCGGTGAGCTGGGTGCCGGTGGAGGGGTATCGCGGGGAGAGGCCCGAATGGAAGCAGGGTCAGAGCAAGTACACCCTCTGGTATGTGTTGAACAAGCGTTGAAGCGTGGGATCGACCCTTAGGAGGAGAGGAACGGATGATGAAGCGAATGGATCGGAAATTCGGCAGCGCATTCTGTACAGCCTGGATTCTGGCTCTGCTGGCCGGCAGCGCAACCGCAGCAGCCAGTGACTCGGGCCGTGGCCGGCACGCGCAGTTCTACGTGGTGCCGGCCCCGGGCGAGGTCACCATCAACGGCAAGCTGGACGACTGGGATCTGTCGGGCCAGATCGAGATGTTCGTGGTCGAGGCGACCCGCGCGACGATGAACGGCAAGGTGGCGGCCATGTACGACGAGGACGCGTTCTACATCTGCGGCCGGATCAACGACCCCACGCCCATGATGAACCGCCACGACCCGAAAGTCGATCCGCGGAAAGCGTGGGACGCGGATTCTCTGCAGTTCCGTCTCGTGCTTGATCCCAAAGCGGCGTATCCGGAAACGGAAAGCCAATACAAATATCGCAATGCCAAAAAGGCCGGAAACCCCATCGAGGACACGCGCGACGACCTCGTACACCTGTTGCTCTGGCATTACACCGACGACAAGTCCGCCAACCTGCAAATGCACCTGGGCATGGGTTATCGTTTACCGCGGAAAGACTGGGCGCCTCATGGCCTGGTTCCCTACGATAAATTTGCGGGCAAGTACCGCAAATGGAAGAATGGCAAGGGGTATACCTTCGAGTACCGCGTCCCCTGGTCTACTCTCGGTGTCGAAAAGCCGCTCAAGGGCGGCGACAAGGTGGCCGGGACGGTGAATGTCTTCTGGTCGCGCCCCGACGGCCTCAAGACCGGTGGCAAGCTGGCCTGGGCATATGACATTCTCAGCAAGTCGGGCGTTCCCTACCAGAGCGCAACGTGCTGGGGACGGGTGATCTTCCACGAGGAGGGGAACGTCAGCAAGGACCTCGTGCTCCAGGGCG
>CAZBZG010000327.1:0-4960 GCA_964496245.1 uncultured Planctomycetaceae bacterium
AGCCCCACGGTCTCGCCCCGGCCGACGGAGAGGTCCACGCCCTGCACGGCCCGCGCCACAGCCCCACCCGCGCCGAAGTGGACCGAGAGGCGCTCGACCTCGAGCAAGGCTCCGCTGTTCGCGTTCTCGTCAGCCATCGGCAAGAATCCTACTGCCGCAGGCGCGGGTCCATGGCGTCGCGCAACCCGTCACCCACCATGTTGTACGCAAACACCCCGAGAAAGATCAGGAACCCGGGGAACAAGACGAGCCACCAGTAGATCAGGGGCGCCTGACGGCCCTGGTTGAGGAGCTGCCCCCAGGTGGGCGTGGGCGGCGCCACGCCGAAGCCCAGGAAGCTCAGGCCGGCTTCGGTCAAGATCGCGGTGGCGATGCCGAAGGACACGGCCACGAGCACGGGGGCGACCGAATTCGGCAGGAGATGCCGGAAGATGACCCGCACGTCCGGCGCACCCAACGCCTGCGCCGCGGGCACGTAGTCCTGTTGCTTCTGCTGGAGGACCTGTCCGCGCACGAGGCGCGCGATCCCCGTCCATCGCGTGAACCCGATGACGAGCATGATGTTCAGGATCGAACGCTTGTCCAGGATCGCGATGATGGTCAGAATCAGGAAGAAGGTGGGGAAGCTCATCATGATCTCGATCAGCCGCGAAAGGAGGATATCGGTCTTGCCCCCGAAATACGCGGCCGTGGCTCCGAGCACGAGGCCGATCAACGTGGAGATGGCCATGGAGACGAACCCCACGGACAGGCTGACCCGGGCGCCGTGGATCACGCGCACCAGGATGTCCCGGCCCACCTCGTCCGTGCCCAACAGATGCACGGCCCGCCGCGCGCCCGCCGGTTCGAGCACATCGGTCCACCAGGACGGCGAGAGCTTCTCTCCGGAGATCTGCTCGTTGGGGCCGTACGGGATGAGCGGGAAGAGCCCCCCTCCCTTGCCGGCTTGCGCCAGTTCCCGGTACGGCGTCGGGTCGTTCACGGGCCGGAAGACCCACTGGCCGACCCGCCCTCGGAGCAGGCGCGTCCCCGCCACCGCGTCCACCGCGCCCACGACCTTGTAGGCGCCGAAGGGGATCAGCACCACGAGCCCCATGGCGAGCACCACCAGCCAGCGCGGACTCGCCTCGGTCTGGTTCGCGGCCATGAGGATCACCGTGGTCAAACCCGTCAGCCCCAGGAGCACAATGGCCGTGAGCATGACGGCTGCGGTGCGCCACGCAGGTTCGTACCACAACTTGTACGCCTCGGTGGCCGCGAGCACGCCCGCGACCGCGGCCACGAACCCGGCCGCCAGGACCGCGCCCACGGCCAGAGCGACGCGCCGGGAGGCGCGCCGGTCCACGTCCGGCCAGAACCGCGGCACCAGCCGCCACGTGACGAACGCGAGCGGAATGTAGAGCAGGAGGAAGTTGAACGCCAGCTCCAGCACCACTTCGGTCGTGTTCATGGGCGCGAAGAACTCGTTGATGAGCGGGAATCGCAGGCTTCCGGCGGCCGTCCGCCAGACGATGGGAAGGCGATGGCCCAGGAAGGGCGCGAAGAAGGCGAGAAAAAAGAACAGCCCGACCATGCCCAGCCCCAGCATGGCCTGCCGGTTGCGCCGGAACTGACCCCAGACGATGGCCCAGTAGCCGGGGGACGCTGCCTCGGCGGAGAGCGGTTCGCGTGCGGGCTGGCTAGTCAAAGGTGATCCTCGGATCCACGATCGAGTACATGACGTCGGAGAGCAGGATCCCCAGCAGCGTGAGGAGCGTGCTGAAGCTGAAGAGCGTGATGAGCACGGGATAGTCCCGGCTGCTGAGCGCCATCAGACTGAGCTCGCCCATGCCGGGAATGCCGAAGAGGAACTCGATGATCACGCTCCCGCCGATCAGACCGGGGAGCATGCCCGCCATGAGCGTGATCAGCGGGATCACGGCGTTCCGGAGCGCGTGCTTGAAGACAACCTTCCACTCGGAGAGCCCCTTGGCGCGCGCCGTGCGGATGTAGTCCTGCCGGATGACCTCGAGCATGCCCACGCGCGCGTACCGGCTGAGCGCGGCCAGCGCCGCATAGGCCAGGCAGATCACGGGCAGCACGTACCGCTTGGCCGTGTCCAGCAGAATGGCCCAGTACGAGGCCGAGGCGGGCAGGTCGGAATGGATCCCGCTCGTCGGCCACCAGGGGAAGTATTTGCTCACCATCAGGATCAGCATGAGGCCCACCCAGAAGCTCGGCAGGGAGTACAGCACGAAGAAGATCGTGGTGACGGTCCGGTCGCCGATGGAATTCCGGAACACCGCCGAGTACAGCCCGGCGGGAATGGCGATCAGGTAGATCACCGCGAGCGCGCACAGGTTCAGCTTGATGGTGACCGGGATGCGCTCCTTGATGAGGGCCCAGACCGGACGACCGAGCTGGATGGTGAGCGAAACCCCGAAATCGCCCTCGGTCACGATGTTGCGGATCCAGAGGGTGTAGCCCACGTACCACGGCTTGTCCAGATGGAAGCGTTCCCGGAACTGCTTGGCGGCCGTGGACTCCTCCCCTTCGCGCAGGGTGCCCACCCCGCCGCCGTCCTCGCCAGCGCTCCCGCCGCTCAGCATGAAGGTCTTCACCGGATCCCCTGGCGCCAGCCGCATCATGGCGTAGGAGATCACGGTGATGATGAAGAGGGTGGGGATCAGCCAGAGGAAGCGCTTCAGAAGATAGGTGCGCATGTGAACGAAGGTCCCATCGCGCGGCAGGCCATCTCAAGGGCTTGCGAGGTCCCAGCGGGTGGTGCGCCGCCAGCAACGTGCTGCGGATGCCGCGTCCGCACGTGCTACCGAACCTGCAGCGTCCCAGGTACCCACATGAGTTTCGTATTCATCCCGGTCTTGTAGATGCGGACGTTCCGGTAGCGGCGGCTCTGCGCCACGAGCGCCGGCCGCACGAAGAGGAACGTGTAGGGCTGGTCCCGGTGGAGGAGCCGGTGGAACCGACGGAACATCTCGATCCGCTTCTCGATGTCGAGCGTGCGACGCCCCCGGTCGATCAGCGCGTCGGCCTCCTCGGACTTGTACCCCACGTGGTTGCTGCTCTTCTTCTTGTCCGCGAACCGGCTGTGCCAGATCTGGTTGGGGTCGCTCTCGAGCGCCCCCCCGCTCCACCCCAGGCTGCAGACGTCGAACGCCCATTCTTCGAGCCGCTGGAGATAGTTCGCCCAGTCGAGCGGCTTGATGTTGACCGCGATGCCGGCGCGCTTCATGTCCTCCTTGACCATGGTGGCGTACTTGCGCTGGTTGGCGCTGCTCGAGATGGTCATGAAGTTGAACTCGAACGGCTCCCGCGTGCCGTCGCCATCGAGGTCGTGGTCGAGGATCCCGTCCCCGTCCGTATCCGTCCATCCGGCTTCGGCGAGCATCTGTTTGGCCTTCTCCGGGTCGAAGGGATAGGGCTTCACGCTGTGGTCGTAGTAGGGGTTCTGTTTCAGGAACGGCCCCGTGGTGATGGTGCCCAGATTCTTGTAGACCTCGCGCAGGATGCGCTCGCGGTCGACCAAATGGGTCAGGGCGACGCGCACCTGGCGATCTCGAAACAGCGGCCGGCGCAGGTTGTATCCGATGTACATGTAGAAGGAGCTCAGGTACTGATACTTCTCGTACTTGTAATCCGCGGGGCACTCCGGCGGGAGCTGGCCTTGCGCTTTGAGCAGGTCGAAAGCCCGGGCCGCCTCGCTCGCGCGGTCCAGGTCCTCGGTCACCAGGTAGAACTCCGGCGGTCGCGTCTGCCGCTCCCACTGGACGGGGAGCAGCCCCAGCCGGTCGATCTTGTCCTTCCTGAATTCGTTGAGCGCGATTTCGTCGTCCTTGATCTCGCGCAGCACGACCGTCTTGAGCGCCGGCTTGGGGCCGTGGTACGCCTCGAACCGGACGAGCGTCAGGTGCCGGCCGCGCTCCCACTCCTCGATGCGGTAGGGTCCGCAGCCGATCATCCACTGGTTGCGCGGGCTGGCGATGAATTCCTCCGCCCACTCCTTGTCATCCAGTTCGTCCTCGGGCAGCGGCCGGTAGTAATGGCGTGGATACGGGCTCAGCCCCAGCGTCATGGACTTGGCCATGTGATACGGCTCTTTCCAGACGATCTTGAGCGTGTACGGATCCGGCGCGGTGAACGACTCGACCAGCTCGAAATACGACCGCTGCGGATCGCACGGCACGTTCGGATTCTGGACCGTCTCCCACCAGAAGAGGAAGTCGCCGGCCGTGACCTCCTTGGACGGCACCTGCGTGCCCGTCTTCGGATCGGTGTACGGATGCCAGAGGGCGCCGCGGCGGAGGTGGATCACGTAGGTCAGCCCGTCCGCGGAGATCTCCCAATCCTTGGCGAGGATGGGCTCCCAGCGCTTGGTGTGGATGGCGTGTCGCCCGGCCAGGCTGTCGTTGCACATCTCCCAGATGTCACCCGTGCCGGCCTCGTTCTTGACGAGGTAGTTCAGGTTGCCGGCTGAGCTGCTCGTGCGCATTACCATGCCCCCGCCCGGTTCCGCCCCCGGATCGCGCAGGTCGGCATTGCAAAAGCGATTGGCCGGCATCTCAGAAGAGCCTTGGTCGCTTGCTTCGTGTTCGCCCCCGCCGACGTTGCGCGGCCGCGCGACGCTCACGCCCGCTTCCAGGGACCGCGTCAGCTTCTCCACGGACCCGGCTACGCGCTCCATGGACCGCTCGGTCCGCACGAGCTGCTGTTTGAGCAGGCTCATGCTGTCCACCACAAGATAGAGCGCGACCGCTGCGATCCCCACCAGCAGCGTCAGCATCACCGACGCGTACACCGAACGTTCGCCCATGCATGGTCCTCCTGCTGCAGACCCGTGTGTGCGTTGCCCCGGCGGCGTGCCGAAAGCGATCGTGTCCGGCTTGACCAGCGCGGACCCTTACAGATTGGTTTCCGTAGGCGTCTCAGACCCTGGGGCGCCTGGAGGCGCGCTGGCGCCGGC
>CAZBZG010000328.1:0-4956 GCA_964496245.1 uncultured Planctomycetaceae bacterium
ACGGCATTCGGCCACCCCTCGCGGCGGCTGGCATGCAGGAAAATGTCCGCTGCCCCCAGCCACCGCGGGACCTCATGCGGGGGCACCGGAGGGGGCACAGTCACGCGGTCGTCCAGGCCGACCTCGCGGATCAACGCATGGAGTCCCTCGCCACCCTCCGGCCCGGCCAGCACCACGACTCTGGCGCGCTCAAGGCGGCGCAGCAGACCCGCGAGAAAGGCGCGCGAGCCCGGATCCTCCACAAACTCGCCCTGCAGATGGCGCAGCGACGGGTATCGATCATTCGCCCCCGCCATCCAACCCAGGTCTGCACGCGTTTCCCTCAGCATGCGCGCCACACTCTCCAACAGGAATGGATAGTTCTTGACTTCGGCGGGACGTCCGACGGCGATCAGGTAGATGGCGTCTTCTTCGAGTCCCAGCTCCCGGCGAAGGCTGCGTCTGCCCGGCAGAGATCCGAAGGCCTCCATGTCCAGGCCGTTCGTCAACACATCGGTCTTTGTCGGATCCACCCCCCGCTCCACAAGGGCCGTGCGTACAGCCTCGCTCACGCAGAGCACGCGGTCGGCCGCGCTGCAACCCCGGCGCACCATCCATCGAAGCACACGGCCTTTCCCCATCGCGTCCGACCCCCGGGCCGTCACCACCAGGGGGATCCTTCTGCGCCGGGCCGCAGAAGCACTCATCGTCCCGCACGGCGCCCAGTGCGCATGCACCACGTCCGCCTCTTGCGCGTGAACGTCTACGGCGCGAGCCAAGCCGCGCACGAAGAAGGGAAGTGCGAGGCGCGCCTGCCAGCGCGAGCGGAGATTGTCCGGAATCCCGTCTCCATAGGCCACCGCTTCCTGCGACTCCCACCAGCCGTAGCGAAAGCGCCGGATCGCCACGCCCCTTCGCACCTCCTCCGTCGGCAGACCGGGCGCATGCGGACACACGACGGTGATCCGGAACCCCCTCCGCGCCAGTGCCTCGCACGAACGCGCCACGAAATGCCCAGCCACGTCAGAAGAGAATCGCGGATACGACGTCGCTACGGTCAGAACTTTCATCCCGCTTCCCGAGGCGCCTTGCCGAGGGCATGCGAATGTGCCGCAATCGGCACGCGGCCTCAGACGAACCGATCCATGGGATCCCGATCGGCAAGTGGAGGCCCCAGGATCTCGAGCAGGAGAATGGCCTCCCGCAGAGTCGCTGGATTCCTGCGCAGATCGTGGATCAGATCCCCGCTCAATCCCAGCGATGACCGCGGCGCAGGTCGCAGCGTGCCACGGCGCTGGCGTGTCCGTGCGTTGCGCGCCGTGCCGGCACCGCGCTTGGCATCAGCCCGCCGGCGTCCAGCCTCCGCGATGTTCCGTCGGCGACGCGCGTCTGCACCTTTCTCTCGCTGTTCCTGCCGTGCCCGCTCGTCCGCCTCCTGCTGACGCTGTTCGGTCTCGCGCTGCTCCTCTTCGCGGCGCTGCCGTTCCTGGCGCGGGCCCCAGCGGGCGCGTTCCGCCTCCGCCTGGCCGGGGCGCCGGTCCTTGCGCGAAGACGCACGCCCCTTTTCCCCCTTTTCAGGAACGTCGGCCCGGTCGTGCGTGCCATCCGCCACGCCCCGGGCCTGCGCCTCGGCCTTGCGCTTCAACGCCTCCAGCCATTGCTGCAGATCATCGCCCGCTCCGGGCATTCGACTCGCTCCTCATCAACCAAACCGCTTCGTTCGCACGGTCAGGTGGCTCTGCCGTCACTCGTCCTGCGGGCCGCGCTCCTGATCCTCGTCGCTGCCGATGGAGTCGCGCATGGACGTATCGGCCTGGATGTTCTTCAACCGGTAGTAGTCCATGATCCCAAGGTTGCCGGCGCGGAACGCCTCGGCGATGGCCAGCGGCACCTGAGCCTCCGCTTCCACGACACGCGAACGCATCTCGAAGATGCGCGCTTCCTGCTCGGCCTGCGACGCACGCGCCTCGGCCGCGCGCTTCTCCGCATCGGCCTGCGCGACCTGCTTGCGGGCATCGGCGCGGTCGATGTCCAGCTTCGCGCCCACGTTCTCGCCCACGTCCACATCCGCGATATCGATCGAAAGGATTTCGAAGGCGGTCCCCGAATCGAGTCCCTTGGAGAGCACGGCATTGGAGATGCGGTCCGGGTTTTCCAGCACCTGAGTGTAGCTGTCCGAAGACCCGATGGCTGACACGATGCCCTCGCCCACGCGTGCAATGATCGTGTCGTCCGTCGCGCCGCCGACCAGACGCTCGATGCACGTGCGCACGGTCACGCGCGCCTTGGCCTTGACCTGGATGCCGTCTTTGGCCACCGCGTCCAGGGTCTGTTTGGATCCGCCCGGTTTCGGGCAGTCGATCACGCGTGGATCGACCGACGTATTCACGGCCTGCACGATCTCGCGGCCGGCCAGATCGATGGCGCACGCCTTGTCGAAGGAGAGCGTGATGTTCGCCTTTCCGGCCGCGATTAGCGCCCGCACCACGGCGCTCACGTCGCCCCCGGCGAGCAGGTGAGCGGCGAGTGCCTCGTAAGAGATGTTCAGGCCCGCCTGCTGAGCCATCACCAGGGCCTGCACGAGGACCGGCACGTTGCCCCGCGCCAGGTAGTGGGTTTCCAGAAATTCGCCGCTCAACTTGAGGCCGGCTTTGCAAGCCATGATCATGGAATTCACGATCACGTTCGGATTCACCTTGCGCAGCCACATGCCGATGAGGCTCCACAAGCTGATCGGTACTCCACTCGCCTTGGCTTGGATCCATAGGCGCCCGTAGTAGACGAGCGCCAGCAGGAAGACGAGGAGCACCACCACGATAACGAACCCCACGAAGCCCGCCAGGGCGACGCCCGCATTCATCTGTGCCAGTGGCATGCATGCCGCATTCATCTCTTCCCTCCCTTCTCCCTCTTGGCCCTGCTTCGGCCGTCTCTAGGCATCGCGCGGCTCCGAAGAGCCGCCCGACTCGTCAACCGTTTCGATCGGTGCGACCACGATACGGTTCATGCGGGCCTCGCGCACGACAACGCGCTGTTGCGCGGCGACCAGCACCCCTTCGGTCACCACATCCAGAAGTCCGCCGCTGTCGAGGCGAACCTTGCCGGACGGGCGCAGCGGCGTCGTCGCCACGCCTTGGCGGCCAACCAGATCGGGCCGCACGGGATTCTGCTCGTCCGGCTGATCCCTCGCGGCCTCGGCCTTCACCTCCTCGAGCACCTCGGCACCGCTGCGGAGGCTCTTCGTCAAATAGAAGTACTGCACAAAGGGCAACCGATTCCCGTACGTGACCGCGAAGTAGGCCAGGATGGACACCACGAACAGAACGCCGCCGAGCAGAAGGGTGAACCGCACCACTTCGTCCCAGAAGTGCTCCTCCATGTAGGTGGTGCCGAATTCGGGCGTGAACGCCAGAAACAGTCCCCCCAGGGTCAGAAGCACTCCCAGAAGCCCCGGCACCCCGAACCCTGGAATGACCACGATCTCGACGACCAGCAAAGAGATGCCCGCCACGAAAATGCTGATCTCATACCACTCGGCATTGCCGGCCCGCACCAGCAGATAGAAAAAGCACGCGAACCCGATGATGCCGATGGCCCCCGGGATGCCGAACCCGGGTACGTGCGCCTCGGTCAAGACGCCCGCGATGCCGATCACCAAAAACAGCCCGAGAAGCAGCAGTTGGAGGGACGAGAGTTTGCGGGCGGCAGGCAGGTCGAGCAGCGAGCGGATGTCCACGCCTTCGCCGGTGATCTCGGCAATGACCAGATCGTGGTCCTCGATCTCCTCATCAGCAAAGAACGTGTCGCGGTTCTCCACGACTTGCTGCGCGAGACCGTAGTAGACGGCCTTTTCGGCGGTCAGCTCCAACAGCTTCCCGGCCTCACAGACCAGTTGCTTGTCCGTGATCGAGCGGGCATCCCGTCCGGCTTCGATGTTCTCCTCCAGCACCTTCACCTGCTTCTTGGTGAGGAACTCGCGCGACCCGTCCGACAGACGGATCTCGTACAGTTCGATGGACGCCGTCACCATGGCCTGCAGGATTTCGACGCGATGCCCGTTGGCCTCCGCATTGGACTCGAGGAGCGTGATGACGTCCCGCTCCACCTTCTCCTTGAGTTCGTCCGAGAGATCTGCCGGTTTCGGAACAGGACCGGGAATCATGAAGATTGGCTTCACATCGCCGATGCGGCTTCCCTTCACCATCACGATGCGGTTGCAGGCGGTGGCGATCACGGTCCCGCCGCTCACCGCCTTGTGGGTGACGAGTGCTGCGGTCGGGACGCTGCACGCCTTGAGCAGCTGCGAGAGATCGTCGCAGGTCCGCACGCTGCCGCCCGGGGAGTCGATCTCCACCACGATCTGCCGGGGCGGCTCGCGCTCCGCCCGCGCGAAGACACCCTCCACCTTGTCCTTCACCAGATTGCGCTGGTCCCAGCGAATGCCCCCTTCGCCGACGATCTGGAGCAGGACGACTTTGTCCGTCCAGTCGTCCGAACGCGATGCCCGTCCGGCGTCTTTCTCGCCCGCCTGTGCGCCCCCCCCAAGGCACACCAGACCAATGCTGACAACCACGCCCACGCTAAACCGCGACAGATGCATGCCACGCCCTCGGGTTGGACTCGCCGCCTCCCCGGCCTCCCGGAGCGCGCCCTCCTACGCGCCCCGTCCGAGGGGACGCATCCATGCTAGCCGGGGAGCTGGCCCGTGTCAATCGCGGAAACGGCCAGGCAAATGTGCGCAGCGCTTGCCACATCCCAAAAAAAGGCCCCGCCGTTCCCATCCGTGCAGAACAACGGGGCCGTCTCGTTAGCGGATCTCCGTCAGGATGTCGTGGGAAGCACGATTCTGAACCCAAGGGTCCAGGTGGGGGCCGCACGCCGGCATTTGCCTTCCCAGACGGGCTGGACAGCCACCCGCGCTATTTGGCCCCCGATGCATGTTCTAAACGGTTCACGAATGTGGTACTCCCTCACGAG
>CAZBZG010000329.1:0-4916 GCA_964496245.1 uncultured Planctomycetaceae bacterium
TCTTCGGCAGTGGCGTAGAGGATGCGTCCGCCCGCGGCCGGCCGCTGGGTCAGGGCGGCCGCGACCTGCAGGAGCAGGGTGGATTTGCCAACGCCCGGCTCGCCGCCGATGAGGACCGTGCTCCCGGCCACGAGACCGCCGCCCAGGATCCGGTCGAGCTCGCCGAAACCGGTGGGCGTGCGGGATTCGCCGTCGGATGTGACTTGGCTGATGGGTTCGGGGCGAGCCTTGCCGAAAGAGGAGCGGCTGCCCTTCCGCTCGGCGGGTTCGTCCCGGGTTTCCTCGACCAGGGTGTCCCACGCCTGACAGCCGGGACACCGGCCGAGCCACTTGCTCGACGTAGTGCCGCATTCGGTACAGGCGTAGAGGGTCTTGGGTTTGGGCATGGGTGGATCGATCCGGCGTCTAGGCATACCCGGAGGCGGATTGGCATAGGAGCCGCACAGCTATTCGTCCTTGCGCTTCCAGGGGGGCCCTTCGGGTCCGTACTTAGGATCCACCTTGTGTCCGAATTCGGCCTTCTGGACGGCGTTGAATTTCTTCCACTCGACCATGATCTCCTTGGCTGTCATGCCGCGCTTGATGTGCTCGCTCCGGAATTCGTCCCAGATACGCTGCGCCGCCTTGTTGTCGGCAAGGATGTCGGTGAAGCCGTAACGCGCGATCAGGTCTGCCACGGATTTCACGTCATCGGCCACGTTGTTCAGCCACTTGTCGGTCCCGGAAGCGAACAGTTTCATGATGCCCTGGTCTGGCTTGATGCCTTCCGTCAGCTCCTTGGCCTTGGCCGTCACCGCCTTCATGTTGTCGATCGTCTTGCGCAGATTCTCCTCCTCGTCGCTCACGATCTTGTCGACGCGGCCGATCAGGCTGTCGGCGCTGCGGGAGATGCGGCGGGCGTTGGCGATGGTCTCGTTGAACGCCTCTACGTTCCGCTTGTCGCCGAGCGTCTGGTTGATCGCGCTCTCGAGGGTGGCGGTCATGCGTTGGACGCTGTCGGTGGTGTTGGCGATGTCCTCGCTCGCCTGGTAGACGTTTTCCGAGGTGCGGCGGAGGCTCGTGAGCAGGCGCTTGGCCTGGATGGCGGTGGCGTTGACGTTGAGGATGGCTTCCTTGATGTTGCGCTTGACCTCGGGGTCGCCGGCGATCTCGTTGACGTTGCGGGTCAGGGCGATGACCTCGGTGCCGATGGTCTGGAGCTGGTTGAAGATCTCGTTCATGCTGACCGTGCCGATGCCCGGGACGTGGCCGTCCTTTCCTCGCTCGGTGAGGAATTCCTCCCGCGTAGCCACATCGCGCGGCAGATACTCGCTGCGCTGGCCCTGGATGAACTCGAGGAACGTGTCGCCCACGAGCCCCGAGTTCTCGATGCTCGCCTTGCAATCCGTGGTGAGCGGCACCTTGGCGTCGATGCGGGTGACGAGCTCGATGTACTTCTTCTGCAGGAGGATGTCCTGGACGTTGCCGATGTCCACGCCACCGAGCTTGACGGGGGCGCCCTGCTGCAGGTCGCTGACGTGGCTGATGCGGACCACGACGACGTAGGTATCGGCCCAGAGGGCGAACCCTTTCTGGAGGACGATGATCATGCCGGTAAGCAAAATGACGCCGGCGACGATAAAGGTGCCGATATAGAGCTCGAATTTGCCGGTGCTAGAACGGGCCACGTTCGATCCCTCCCGATGCGCAGTGGCGAACCGTCACAGGCAGCTAGGTGGCCGCCTGGATCGGCCCAACGGCCTCCCCGCGTACGAACTGGCGGATCATCTGTTCCTGTTCGGTGTGCTGTTGGTCCGCCGCCCGGTCACGGATCTCCTGGAAATACTTGGGCGGGCCCTCGCCCACGATGCGCCCGCCGTGCAGCATGATGATGCGATCGGCCGTCTTGATGGCCACGTGCATGTCGTGCGTCACCACGATGCTGGTGACGTTCTTTTCCTTGAGCGCTTCGCGCGTGGCCAGGATGAGGTCGGCGATGGCATCGCTCATGATGGGGTCGAGGCCGGTGGTCGGTTCGTCGTAGAGCACGACCTCGGGATCGACCGCAATGGCGCGGGCGAGCGCCGCGCGCTTCTTCATGCCGCCCGAGAGCTCAGAGGGCATCTTGTCCTGCACGCCCGGCATGCCGACCTGGCGGAGCTTCTCGGCCACGATGCGGTCGAGCTTGTCCATGTCGGTCTCGCCCCGGGCCCGCCGCTCGAAGGAGACGTTCTCGCCCACGGTCATGCTGTCGAAGAGGGCGCCGCCCTGGAACAGCAGGGAGAAACGTTCGCGCATGCGGACGAGCTCGAGTTCGGAGAGATCGGCGATGTCGCCGCCCTCGAAGAACACGCGACCCCGGTCGGGCGCGAGAAGGCCGATCATGAGCCGCAGGGTCACGCTCTTGCCCACGCCCGATTGTCCGATGATGACCAGGGTTTCGCCGCGGCGCACGCGGATGGTCACCCCCTTCAGGACTTCGAGCGAGCCGAAGGCCTTGTACGCGTCTTCGAGCACGATCAGTTCGTCCGGCGTCTCGGCCATGCCGCGGCCCTCGCAACCCCCCGCGCTCTCACGCCGTGGGGTCGATCATCATCAGCACCATGGTCAGGATCAGATTGGCGATCAGGATGAAGATGCAGCTCTCCACGTTGGCGTCGGTGGTCGCCTTGCCCACGCCCTCGGCGCCGCCCCGGGTGTTCAGCCCCTTGTGGCAGCAGATCAGTGCGATGCCGCAGCCGAACACGGCGGCCTTGGTCATGCCCATGAAGAAGTCGAACGGCGCCACGAACTTGACCGTTTCCTTCCACATGAAGTGGGGGTCGCTGCCGAGTCCGTAGATGGCGAGCGCAAACCCGGCCAGGATGCCGACGGCCGTGGCAAAGGTACTGAGAATCGGGGTCAGCAAGGTGCAGGCCACAACGCGCGGCACCACCAGGTAGCGGACCGGGTTGACGCCCATGGTGCGCAGGGCGTCCACCTGTTCGGTCACGGCCATGGTGCCGAGTTCGGCGGCCATGGCGCCGCCCACGCGGCCGGCGAGCATGAGCCCCGCGAGCACGGGGCCGAGCTGTTCGACCAGGGATTCGGCCACCAGCGGTCCCACCCAGCTGGTGACGCCCAGCCGCTGAAGCTCGAAGTAGGAGTTGTAGGAGAGCACCATACCCGTGAACGCGCCCGTGGTCAGCACCACGGGCAGGCTCTGCACGCCGATGAAGTACAGCTGCCAGACGATCGTCCGCCAGTCCGCGGGGAGTTCCCAGTCGCGGACACAGCGCCCGATCCAGGTCACCACGTCGGCAAAAAGAAGCGCCACGTTGCCGACCCCGCGCAGTCCGGCGATCACGACTGCGCCCAAGCCTTCGAGCTGCGAGATCATGAGGGCTCTTCGGGCTCCTGTTCAGCCGCAATCGGCACCGGGTTCTCGTCCTCTTCTTGACGCGGCACGGGCACCGAGTCGGGCACGCCGGTAAAATCGAGATGCTGTTCCTTGGTGCCCACGATGATCTTCGTCCCCGGTTCGAACCGGTTGCGGAGGATCTCCTCGGCGATCGGGTCCTCCACAAACCTCTCGATGGCCCGGCGCAGAGGCCGCGCACCGAAATCCTGGTTGTAGCCTTCCTTGATCAGGAACTCCCGCGCCTCTTCCGTGAGCTCGAGGGCCATGTGCTGTTCCCCGAGGCGCTTCTCGACGCCGCTGATTTCGATGTCCACGATCTTGCGCAGGTCGTCCTCGGTCAGGTAGCGGAAGACGATGATCTCGTCGAGGCGGTTGACGAACTCGGGGCGGAACTCCTGCTCCACCGAGTCGCTCAGACTCTTCTTGAGGCGGCCGTAGGTTGATTCCTCGGACCGTTTAGTGAAGCCGAGCGACCCCTGATTCTTGATGAGTTCGGCGCCGACGTTCGAGGTCATTACCAGGATCACGTTGCGGAAGTCGACCTTGCGGCCATAGCTGTCGGTCAGCGTCCCCTCCTCCATGATCTGCAGGAGAATGTTGAAGATGTCCTGGTGGGCCTTCTCGATCTCGTCGATCAGCACCACGGAGTACGGACGGCGGCGCACCTTCTCGGTGAGCTGGCCGCCCTCCTCGAACCCCACGTACCCGGGCGGTGCGCCCACGAGGCGGCTGACCGCATGCTTCTCCATGTACTCGGACATGTCGATCTGCAGCAGCGCCTCTTCCTCGCCGAACATGAACTCGGCCAGCGCCCGCGCGAGCAGCGTCTTGCCCACGCCCGTGGGGCCGAGAAAGAGGAAGCTGCCCATGGGCCGGCGCGGGTCCTTCATGCCGGCGCGGCTGCGCCGCACGGCCCGCGCGATGGCGCTGATCGCCTCTTCCTGACTGACCACGCGTTTGTGGAGCGCCTCCTCCATCTGGAGCAGGCGTTCGGTCTCCTTGCTCTCCAGCCGCGAGAGCGGCACGCCGGTCATGCTGCTCACGACCTCGGCCACGGTGTCCCTGGTCACCACGCCCTCGGTCTCGGTGGAGCTCTCGCGCCACTCGCTCTGGATGTTTTTCATCTGTTTCTTGAGCTGCTCGGCCTGGTCGCGCAGTTCGGCGGCCTTCTCGAACTCCTGGTGCGCCACGGCCTCGTTCTTCTCCCGTTCCAGCTGCGCCACCTGGCGCTCCATCTCCTTGAGGTCGGGCGGCCGGGTCATGGACGCCAGGCGGACGCGGCTCCCCCCCTCGTCGATCACGTCGATCGCCTTGTCCGGCAGGAAGCGGCCGGAGATGTACCGGTCCGAGAGCTTGACCGCCTCGTCGATGGCCGCGTCCGTGATGCGCACGCGGTGGTGCGCCTCGTACCGGTCCCGCAGGCCCTTGAGGATCTCGATCGTCTGTTCGCGGTTGGGGGGATGGACCACGATGGTCTGGAAACGCCGTTCGAGGGCGGAATCCTTCTCGATGTACTTGCGGTACTCGTCGAGCGTGG
>CAZBZG010000330.1:0-4892 GCA_964496245.1 uncultured Planctomycetaceae bacterium
CCGCATCGCCGGCGCTCCGGCATGTGTTCACCTATTTGCGATGGGCTGTACTTAGCAGGGAAACCAGCGGATGTCGGGTGCCATGCCACCCTTGGGTGGGCATGCGGTCGCTCTCCTTTGCAGAATCGCGATGGCTCACGGATCATTGCCTCCTACCAGGAAGGAGGCATGCCCGCCCTTGGGGGTGGGCGTGGCCCCCCCCCCAACCAACGCTCCATCATCCGGTTCGGGGAGATCTGCCCGGCAACCGGGCTACAGTCTCCACTGTCGCGCGAATTCAGGGGCTACAGGCCGGGAGCACACCAAAATCCGTGCACAGCCCGCCGATCCCGCTATAATGCGCGGCTCCAGCGGGTCGGGCGCCGCTCGCGTTCCGGCCGCTCGCGTTGCCAGGTTGCCTGGATCCGAACATCGGCTCGAAAGGACCCGCCATGCGTACTCCGGAACTCCGCTTTCGCCAGATCCACATGGACTTTCACACCAGCGGCGCGATCAAGGGAATCGGCGCCAAGTTCGATCCCGACCGATTCGCCGACACGCTCAAGCGCGCGCACGTGGACTCGATCAACCTGTTCGCGCGCGGGCATCACGGGTACATCTACTACGACACGGAGCAGTTTCCCGAACGCCGTCATCCGCACCTCGCCTGCGACCTCCTGCGCGAGCAGATCGAGGCCTGCCACAAGCGCGACATCCGCGCGCCCATCTACATCACCGTGCAGTGGGACCTGTACACGCTCCACCGCCACCCCGAGTGGCTCATGCGCAACGAGGCGGGCGCGCCCATCGGCAATGCGCCGTTCGCGCCCGGCTTCTACCAGCGCCTCTGCCTCAACACGCCGTATGTCGACTGGCTCAAGGGCTTCACCGAGGAGGTGCTGGACAAGCTCCCGGTGGACGGGGTCTGGTTCGACATCGTGGCAGCCTTCCCCTGCGCGTGCGAGTACTGCCAGGCGTCCATGCGCAAGGCGCGCCTGGATCCGGCTGATCCGTCCGATCGCGCAGCCTTTGGCGTGCAGGTCAAGAACCGGTTCCAGCAGGACATGACCGCGTTCGTGCGCAAGCACGACCGCACGTGCCTCGTCTTCTACAATGCCGGTCACGTCAACCCGGGCACGCGCGCGGCGCTCGACAGCTACACGCACCTGGAGCTCGAAAGCCTGCCGAGCGGGCCGTGGGGGTACATCCACTTCCCCGCCACCATGCGCTACGCGCGTACGCTCGGCAAGGAGTGCCTCGGCATGACCGGCAAGTTCCACACCGCGTGGGGGGATTTCCATTCCTTCAAGAACCAAGCCGCGCTCGAGTTCGAGTGCTTCCACATGCTCGCCTTGAACGGGAAGTGCTCGGTGGGCGACCAGCTCCACCCGTCGGGCAAGATCTGTGCGCACACCTACGACCTCGTGGGCAAGGTCTTCAGCCAGGTGGAGGCCAAGGAACCCTGGTGCCGCAAGGCCGAGCCCGTGACCGAGATCGCGGTCTTCAACCCCGAGGAGTTCGGCGACGGCGCGCACGGCATCCAGACTCCGCCGCCCACGACCGGCGTCACGCGCATGCTCCAGGAAGCGCGCCACCAGTTCGACTTTGTGGACAGCCGCAGCTCGCTCGCCGGGTACAAGGTGGCTGTGCTGCCGGACACGATCCCCGTGGACGACCGGCTCAAAAAGAAGCTGCGCGCGTTCGTCAAACAGGGCGGGGCGCTGCTGGCGTCCCATCGATCGGGCCTCATGCCGGACGGATCGGAGTTCGCCCTGCCGGAGCTCGGAGTCAAGCTGAAAGGCGCGGCGCCGTTCTCGCCCGACTTCCTGAAGCCCAGGAAGGCGCTGGCCGAAGGTCTGCGCCCGACCGAGCACGTCATGTACCAGAAGGGGCTCGAAGTCGAGCTGCGCCGCGGCGCCGAGGTGCTCGCGGACGCGGTCGCGCCCTACTTCAACCGCACGTGGGAGCACTTCTGCAGCCATCGGCACACGCCGTCGGCCGGCCGCAAGGCCTATGCGGCCGCGGTGCAGAAGGGCCGTTGCGTCTACTTCGCGCATCCGGTTTTCACGCAGTACAACGAGAACGCGCCGCTCTGGGTCAAGCAGGCCGTGCTGAACGCGCTCGACCGGCTGCTCCCCGAACCGCTCGTGCGGGTGGACGCGCCGAGTACGCTGCTCGCGACGCTCAACGAACAGGCCAAACCCAAGCGGCGGATTCTGCACCTGCTCCACTACATCCCGGAGCGGCGGGGGACCGCTTTTGACGTGATCGAGGACGTGATCCCGCTCTACAACGTCGCGGTCTCGCTCCAGTCCGCCCGCAACCCCAGGCGCATCCAGTGCGTGCCGGACGGCCCGACCCTAGAGAGCACGGTGTCCGGCGGCCGCGTGGAATTCGTGGTGCCCGAACTGCGTGGGCACCAGATGATCGAGATTCGCTGAGACGGGCACCGCGCGCTACCCGAGAGGGATCCTCATGAGCTATGGACATTTCGACGACGCAGACGGCGCCTACGTGATCACCGATCCGCTGCCGCCGCGGCCGTGGATCAACTACCTCGGCAACCGCCGCCTCACCGCCTTCCTCAGCCAGAACGCGGGCGGGCTTCTGTGGTACAAAGAACCGATCGCGCGGCGCATCACGCGCTACCAGTACACGGCTGCGCCGGCCGATCGGCCCGGCTTCTACCTCTACATCCAGGACCGTGGGGACGGGGAGCTCTGGAACCCGCACTTCGCGCCCACGTGCACGCCGCTCGATGCGTTCACCTGCCGCGTGACCCCGGGCATGACCGCGTTCGTCTCCAGACGGAACGGCATGGAAGCGGACGTCGCCTATGGCGTGCCGCCGGCAGACGACGTCTTTCTCTGGCGCGTACGGCTGACCAACCGGCGGGAGGAGCCGGCCAGCTTGCGGGTCGCGAGCTACATGGAGTTCGGGCTGCTCGAGTTCCTGCGGGAGACCATTGGCTGGTGCTACCTCCAGCATCAGTTCAAGGTGCTCTTCGACCGGGATGCGGACTGCATCCAATACGACTACCACGTGTTCGAGGCGCCGTTCGCGCCGCGCATGGTCTTCGGCTGCACGGAGCCGGTGACAGGGTTCGACTGCTCGCGCGCGGCGTTCCTCGGGCCCACCGCCGGGTACGACCGGCCGGCTGCGCTCGCAGGGGAGGGGGGCTTGACCGGCTCGGAGCTGCCGCTCGGCGGACACGGGTGCGGCGCTCTCGGGACGGACGTCGACCTGGCGCCCGGCGAAACCAGGACGCTGGCCTTTCTCTTCAGTGTGGCGGATGACTGGGACGGAGCGCGTGCGCAGCTGGATGCGTACCGCGCCCCCGGCAAGGCGGATGCGGGCCTGGCAGCGGCGCGGGGGTTCTGGAGCGAGCGACTAGGGCGCTTCCAGGTGCGCACGGGCGATTGCGCGGTCGACCGGTTCGTGAACGTGTGGAACCCGTACAACGCGTCGGTCAGCCTCGAGCTCGCGCGCCGCATCAGCACGGACCACATGGGCCTGGACGGTCTGCGCTACCGCGACACGAGCCAGGACGCGCTGGGCGTGGTGGGCGTGGACGCGGCGTTCGCGCGCGAGCGCATGGAGCAGGTGTTCGGCCAGCAGGCCGCGGACGGCGGCGGGTGCATGGCGTTCTTCCCGTATAGCGGCCAGCCCAGGCGCGACGAGCCGCACCGGTCGGACAATACGGTCTGGCCCGTGTATACGGCGGGGCAGCTGGTGGCCGAGACAGGAGAGATCGAGTGGCTGGAGGAGACGATTCCCTATCGGGACGCGGGATCGGCAACGATCTACGAACACCTCCTGCGCGGGCTCGAGCACATCTACGAGCACCGCGGCCCGCACGGACTGCCCACGCTCTTTCACGCGGACTGGAACGACGGGCTGGCGCTCTTCCAGGATCCCGACGCGGAAAGCGTGATGCTCGGCATGCAGCTCGTGGCTGCGTGCAACGATCTCGCCGAGCTGGCGAATGCGCTCGGACGCCGGTCTGACGCAGAGTGGTGCGCGTCCGTGGCCGGCGAGCTCACGGAGATCCTGAACAGCGGCACGGTCTGGGACGGGGCCTGGTACCGGCGCCTGCTCCTGTCCAGCGGCAAGAGCCTCGGTGCAGCCGCCAACCCGCAGGGCCGAATCTACCTGAATCCCCAGTCCTGGGCCGTGATCTCAGGGGTGGGAGCGCGCGACAGGCGCGGCCGCAGCGCCATGGATGCCGCGCACGGGCATCTCGATTCCGCCTGTGGGCTGGCCGTGCTCACTCCGCCGTTCACCGGCATTCCCGCGCCCGAGGATCCGCCGCTCGGTTCGCATCCGGGGGTGGGCGAAAACGGCGGGATCTTCTGTCATGCGAACACCTGGGCCATCATCGCGGAAGCGCTTCTCGGCAACGGCGAGCGCGCGTTCGCATACTACCGCCAGCTGCTTCCGGAATCCGTAGCCCGCCACAACGGCTGGGCCCACTACGGCCGGGAGCCGTACGTCTACGTCTCTTCGATCGTGGGCCCGCTGAGCGACCGGTTTGGCGAAGCGGGCATTTCCTGGCTTACGGGCACGGCGAGCTGGATGTACGTGGCTGTCACGCAATACATCCTGGGCCTCCAGCCGACGCGCGAGGGCCTGCGCATCCGGCCCTGTCTGCCCAAGGAGATGCGGGAGGTCACGGTCGAGCGCCAGTTCCGCGGCTGCACGTACTCCATCGAGATCGAGCATGCAGGAACGGGCGGCGTGGAGCTTGCGATGGACGGCGAACAACTGGCGGGCGACGTGGTTCCCGTGCAGACGGGAAAGACGTGTCGCGTACGGTGTGTGTGCTGAGCGAGAGCAGAGCCGTGAAGCGCGTCACCGCTGCCGCACCGCCTGGGTCGGCGTGATGCCCTTGGCGCGCTTGAAGACCTTGAGGA
>CAZBZG010000331.1:0-4887 GCA_964496245.1 uncultured Planctomycetaceae bacterium
GAGATTTTCCGCCCGGTTCTTCTCCGAGCGCGCGAGCCACGCGCGTGCGGCCCGGTCCTGGGCGCAGGTGCATGCGCGCGGCGCCGTTCCCTTCATGGGACGCGCCACCAGCGCGTCGCCCTCCCGCGTGAAGAAGAGTTCGGGCGAGGCCGACGCGATCACGTAGCGCCCCGTGTCCACGTACGCGGTGTAGTCCGCGGCCTGGTTGCGCGCGAGCTGGAGGAAGAAGGGCCACGGTTCCTCCGCAAAGGGCGCGGTCAAGCGCATGGTGTAGTTGACCTGGTAGGTCGCCCCGCGGGCGATCGCCTCCTTGATGCGACCGATGGCCTGGACGTACGCCTCTTCCGAGACCGAGGGCGTCCACTCCGGGGGCGCGTCCGCGCGGTCCGCAGGCGCGGGAAGCCGCTCGATTTGCTGCGGGTCCTCGTACAGCCCGAACCAGAGCAGGGGAAAGGCGGGATCGGCCGCGCGCACGGTCAACGCGTCGTCGAACGCGGGCGCGGCTTCGTAGGCCACGAAACCGCATGCGGTCAGCCCCTCGGCCCGGGTCGCCTCCTCTATCCGCGCGAGGGCCGGTCGCACCTCGTGCAGGTGGGCGGCCTCGATGATCCGCACGGGCGCAGCGCATCCGAGCCAGACCCCGGCGGTCGCGTCCTGGATCACGGCGGAGAAGCTGGCACGGCACATGTGGACAACCTCGCGTGTCCGCGGCCGCGCGGTGAGCGGCAGCGTGGGGAGCGTTTGTGCGGGGGGATTGCAGCAGACCCGTCCCGCCGTTCCTCAACGCTCTGCGGGCGCCTCGATCCGCACAAGCTCGACTCGGAACCGGCAGAAGACCTTGGCAACGGGGACCGGCTCCTCGCCCTCACCCGGAAGCCGATCGTAAGGCACGAGCTGCGCCTCGAGGGTGCCGCTGAGCGGCTGGCCGGGTCGGGCGCCCACTTCGCCGAAGAGCACGCGGCCGAAGACCTGTTTGCGCCGCTGGCGGTGCCCTTCGCCGGCCGGGCCGAGATCGCTAGTGAAGTTCCGGCCCGCGGGCGGATAGTCGAACTGGACGTACGCCCATTCGGGATCGTCGATCAGGCGCGGATCGTTGAGCAGCACCGTCTGCCCGGGCTCCACCGCTTCCAGGGCCTTGCGCTTGATGCGCACTTGGAGCAGGTGCTGGCTGCCCGGGGAAGCGGCGGCGGAGAAGACGATCGTGATCAGGGCAAAGCCGCCAAGCGGATGCTCCGGAGACGACGCGCCCGCCGTGAAGTCCGTTACCTCGGCGTCGATCGGGTCGCCGTCGATCTCCAGGAAGAAGTCGCCCGCAGGCCGCTTGCCGAACACCTCCCGGTCCGTAGGCACGTAACCGGCCGCCTCTGTCTCCATGGCCTTCTGCTCTTGCTGCATCCGGTCGAGGTCCCGCACGCCCTGGTAGAGGCAGCCGCCCACGAGCACGAGCGCCACGAGGAACACGGCGAGGCACCCGAGTCCGCAGCCGATCGCGATCTTCCAGCCGCGCGTCAGGCCCGCCTGCGGCGCAGTCGTCTCTCCGGCCGCACCGTCTCCGCCGGTCGGCGCTGGCGGGGCCGCCTCGGAAGCGGCCGGCACCTTGATCAGGCCGGTCAACTTGATGGTGCAGAGTGCGCTGATGCCCGCGCCGATCACGAATCCGCCGAGCAGGCCGAAGACCGCGCGAAAGGCGGGCGGCCCCTCGACCTCGGGATTGGTGGCGAGATCCAGGGCCGCGAAGACGGCGACCCAGGCGCCGCCGGCCAGGGCGGCGGCGAGCAGGAACCCGCCCCGCGAGCGGACGAGCTTGAGGTTGCGCGCGAGCACCACGCCCCCGCACTCGAAGCATCCCCACAGACCGAAAAGCACCAGGTTGAGACCGGCGGCGAGCACGCCCTGGGCCCGCCATGGATCGTGGAGTCCCCCCCACAGATAGCCGCAGAGCGCACCCACGATGGCGGAGCCGATCACCGTGCCCAGGATCTCCTTAGCCTCTTCCGGCTCGACGTGAAACAGCCCGATGGTTTCGGCCCCAGGCCCCGGCGCGCTCGCGGCCGCGCCAGTCGCATGGGTCGGCTCGAATCTGCACTCCGGGCAGAGCATCTGCGCGTCGAGCGTTTGGGCGCAGCTCTCGCATAGCGGGGTGCTACACCGCTGACACACGGCCGCGGCCGGACGATCGGGATGGTGCTTGCAGGCCGCGCCCTCTTCCAGCGAATCGGTCATGCGGGATCCTTTCCCTGACGCGGCGTCCCGGGCGACACAAGGGTCGGCAACCTGATCGCCGCATTCGCGCGTCCAGGAAGCGAGGTCCCATTGTACAGGGTCAGCGGTCGAGGGAAAGCAGGAAACGCGGCTCGCAGCGCGGCAGCCGTGCGGGGCGAGACGCACGTGCGAAGTTCGCACGCCACGCTTGCATGTTGACCAGAGCCATCGCGTATCGTATGCTATCGGGAGAACCTGCGGATCGCCGCCCGCCGAGCTGCTTCCTTGACGCGACATCCAGGAGGACGGTCCTGTGCCCAGTCTCTCCGAGCCCTACAAAGCTCTGTACGTGGATCCTTCCCGCATCAAGCGGGACGCGCTGGCCCGCAGCCTCAGGATGGCGGGCCGGGACGTGATGTTTGCCTGCTCTGAACCAGCCAAGGCGCTGGCCGCGCTCGGGCGGGAACAGCCGGACGTGCTCGTGGTCTACGTGCTGGGCTGGCGCAACAAGCAGGAGTTCGAACATCTCGTGCAGTCGGCGGAAGCCCGGGGCATCCCGGTCCTGCGCGTGCTCCGCGACGAGTCCATGGCCAACCTCGAGCTCGATCTCGACATCCTCAAGGGCTGCGTGCTCTACAGCGATGCCCTGGACCTGGCCGAGAAGGTGCGGCAGAAGATGGAGGAGAAGGGCGACGGCTAGACCTCGAGGTCCCGCTTGCGCGGACCCTTTGGCATCTGCGGCGACGCAACGCTTCGTGTAGGAGGCGCGCGGCGCCGCAACCGCGGATTCGGATCGCCCTACCCGATCGGTTTCAGGTGCTTCTGGATGGCGCTGTGCACCTCTTTGGCGCGGGCCTTGCTGCCGATGCGGCCGACGCGGACTTCGACGAGTACGCTCGAGGGCGAGGTCGGCTCCATGTCGATGGTGATGGCCTCCCCGTCATAGGTCCGCCCCCGGATCGTGCGGTCGCCGTCCTTGCCTTCTTCCGTTACCACCTCTTTGACGCGGCCGCCGAGGTCCTTGACGAGCGTCTGGCGCACGGCCTTGTACACGGCGTCGATGTCGCCGCGGTAGGTCACCGACTTGTCTGTGAGCTCCCGCACGCCCGCCGCGCCACCGCCCGCCACGGCGGCCAGGCAGCCCGCGCTGATCAGCATCGCCACGCAGGCCAGTCCGATTCCGATTCGTTCCATGCTGCGTCTCCTATGAAGAACCGTCCGAGGTCGTCCAACGTAACCGAGCCGCATGTCCATCCGAAGCCCTTGCGGATCCTCAGTCCTTGGGACAGCGGCCCTTGGCCAGGCCCTTGCTCTTGCTCTGGCCGGCACGGACCCTGTTGGCGCGGGCCTTGGGCGCGCGCACGGTGAAGGCCACGGTGCCCGCGCTCACGTCCAGCTGGCTGATGTACTTGATTGGGTTGCTGAGGGTCGTCACCTTGTAGGCCGTGCCCAGGGCTGCGGCGACCGAGGAGGGCGTCACGACTTCAAACGCCGACCCCGGCGTCACGGTGACGTCCACCGCGCAGTAGTGGTCCTGCTTGATCTTGATCAGGCTGTAGAGCCGGCCGTCCTTCTCTCGGAACGAGAGCAGGATCACCATGGCCCCTGCGCCGGTCACCTTGGCTGTGCTGCCGTCGGCAAAGGCGGCTTCCTTGCCCTTGAACTCCTCGCCAAAGGGCGCGGGGTCGCCGTTCTTCAGGAACACGGGCGCCATCTCCTGGGTTCGGACCGTGCTCATGCCGTAGAGGACCGGGCCGCGGTCCCCGCCGTGGTGCCGCCAGCACCCGTCGAGGTAGAGCTGATTGTCCTGCTCGGCGCGGCAGACGTAGGAGGCGGAGTAGCTGTCGTCCGCGCCGCTCTCGTCGTTCGGGCACTGATAGAGCTTCTTGTCGCCGTCGTAGCTTCGAAGCGAGACCGGGAGATCGCCGAGAGGCAGCCCGCGCTCGCTGTTCTCGTAGAGGACCATGGCCTGCCCGATCTGGCGGAGGTTGTTCATGCAGAAGCTGGTCTGCGCGGCCTCCCGCGCGGTCATCAGGGCGCCGAGGACCATGGCGGCGAGCACGGCGATGATGCCGATCACGACCAACAATTCGACAAGGGTAAAACCGTGGAGGGGCGGGGCCCGACCGCTGAGGCGCGATCGCGGCCCGTTCGCTTGCGCAGCAGCGCAGGAAGGTTGTGGGCCACCACGACTCACGTCTGCCTCACCTCCTCGGTCGCCATCCGTTCGCGGTCGATCTTGTGCTTGCGCAGGAACCGCTGGAGCGCGCTCCGGGCGAGCCCGATGTCGCGGGCGGTTTGGCTCACGTTGCCGTCGGCCGCGCGCAGGGCGCGGATCAGGAAGTCGCGGTCAAAGGCCTCCTGCGCCTGCCGGCGCGCGGCCATGAAGTCCCGCCCGGTCGCGCCCTCATCGCCCTTGGCGTCCTCCCGCAAGACCCAGCCGGGCAGGTCCTCGAGTTCGATGTAGTCCCGCGCGCTCAGGGCTACGGCCCGCTCGATCACGTTCTCCAGCTCGCGCGCGTTGCCGGGCCAGTCGTAGGCTTCCAGGGCTGCCACAGCGTCCTCGGCGATGGACTTGGGCGGCACCTCCACCCGCTCGCAGACCCGACGGATGAACGTGGTGGTGAGCACCGGGATGTCCTCGCGCCGTTCGCGCAGCGGCGGCACTTCGATCGGGATGACGTT
>CAZBZG010000332.1:0-4814 GCA_964496245.1 uncultured Planctomycetaceae bacterium
AACGATCGCCACCCCCTTTTCCTTCTCCGGCAAAGGCCTCCACACGGGCGCCGAGGTCGCGGTCACGGTCCACCCCGGCGAACCCAGGGGGGGGGTCCGCCTGCGTGCGGGCGGCCGGGAAGCGCGCCTCCTGCCGAGCCTCGCCGACGGCACACGCCACCGCACGGTGGTCGCGCTCGACGACATCGAAGTGCACACCGTCGAGCATCTGCTCGCCGCCCTCTTCGGCATGGGGGTAGACAACGCGGTTCTGGAAGTCACGGGCAACGAGATCCCGGGACTGGACGGCTCGGCCCAGCCGTTTGCCGAGAAGATCAGGGAGGTGGGCCTGGCTGCACAGGAGGCGCCGGCCCGCGTCTTCCGTCCGACGCAGCCGATCAGCGCGGCGACGGACAACGCTTGCATCACGGCGTTTCCCTCCCGCGAGAAGGGCCTGCGCGTCACGTACGTGCTCGACTACCCCGAGAGCCCCCTGGCACAGGGCACGGCCGAGATGGACGTGACCCCGGAAACCTTGCTCGCGGACCTCTCCCCGTGCCGCACCTTCGTGATGAAGGCGCACGCCGAGGCGCTCCTCGAGGCCGGCCTGGGGCAGGGCGCCAATACGCAGAACACGGTCGTGCTCGACGGCGAGACAGTGGTCGACAACGAACTGCGGTTCGCGGACGAATGCGCCCGGCACAAGATCCTGGACGTGGTCGGGGATCTGGCTCTCGTGGGCCGTCGGCTCCAGATGCACGTGGTGGCCTACAAGAGCGGACACGCGGTCAACCTGGACCTGGCCCAGCGGCTCCGGCACGATGTGCTCCGCCGCGAGAACCCGCGGGGGCTCCTGGATACCCGCCAGATCGAACACCTCTTGCCGCACCGTTACCCTTTTCTTCTGGTGGACCGGGTCCTGGAGGTGGAGCCGCGGAAGCGCATCCTGGCCTACAAGAACCTCACTCGCAACGAGGATTTCTTCAACGGCCATTTCCCGGGCCAACCCATCATGCCGGGCGTCCTCCAGGTCGAGGCCCTCGCCCAGACCGGCGGCGTGCTGATGATGGGCGAACAGACCAACAAAGGCAAACTGGCCGTACTCATGGGCATCGACGGGGTGAAATTCCGCCGGCCCGTGGTGCCCGGGGACCAGCTCGTCATGGAGGTGACCTTCGAGAAGATCAAGGGCCGTATCGGCGTGGTGTATGCCAAGGCGGAGGTGAGCGGGGACATCACGACCGAGTGCCGCATCAAGTTCGCCCTTGTGGATTCGGAAAAATACACCTAGAATGAAGGCGCCAGTACGGAATGCAGCCGCGGGAGACATAGAGCGCATGCCAGCCAAGATCCATCCGACAGCGATCGTGGACGGCACGGCCGAACTGGCCGAGGGCGTCATCGTGGAAGCCTACGCCGTCATCGGGCCGAAGGTCCGGATCGGGGCAGAGACCCGCATCCGCTCGCACGCCCAGATTCCCTACCAGACGACCATCGGCCGGGCGTGTGACATCCACCCAGGCGCCGTGATCGGCGGCGACCCCCAGGACCTCAAGTACCAGGGCGAGGACTCCGAACTGATCGTCGGCGACGGGAACACGATCCGCGAATGCGTGACCATCAACCGCGGCACCGGACTCGGCGGCGGCAAAACGGTCCTCGGCGACAACAACCTGATCATGGCCTACGCCCACATCGCCCACGACTGCGTCATCGGGAACGAAACCATCATCACCAACTGCGCCCAGCTCGCCGGTCACATCACGGTCGAAGACCAGACCATCATCAGCGGCATGGTGGCCATCCATCACTTCGTGACCGTGGGTCGCCTGAGCTTCGTGGCGGCCTTCGCGGCCGTGCGCACCGACGTGCCGCCCTACATGATCGTCGACGGAACCCCGGCGCGCGTGCGAAAGCTGAACCTCGAGGGCCTCAAACGCCGGAACACGCCCCAAACCTCCATGGAGGCGCTCCGCTCGGCCTTCAAGATGATCTACCGGTCGGACTTGAGCCGCGCGGAAGCCATCGAGAAAATCGAGGCCATGGACCTGGCACAGGAACCCTGTGTCCGCAACCTGATCGAGCACTACCACGCCAGCGAAGCGGGTTGCCAGGGCCGAGCCCTGGAAGCCTTTCGTCAGGACAAGAACGGCCCCATGCGCGGCACGGCCAAGGTCAAGGCCGAGTGAAGCGCTGACGCGGACCGACGCCGCCGGACGGGCGGCCGCGCCTGCGAGCCGCCGGACGTCGGGCGGGCGAGATGCCGCGGGAGCACAGATGGATTGCCCCCTTTGCGGTTCAGATGACGTACATCGCGACTATGCACCCGCTCGGAGCTATGCCCTGCTCCTGCTGGCCCTGGGGCTGCTCTTTGCCGGCCGCTTCCTCGCCCCCTCGGTCACGGCCTATCCGGGCGAACTCGACCGCCTCGTGATCCTCGGGGTGGTCGTGGGCCTGTTCGGCCTGTTCGACACGTTCGGCCACCAGAACCGCTACTGCGGCTACTGCGGCTACCGCTTCCGCGCCCGGGGGCGACGCCGTGCGAACCCGGCCACGCCGCTGCGGCGCCTGGAGAGCGCCGAGAGTCCCGGACGAGCCGGACCGCCGGAGGACCGGCCGGGGGCCAAGTACATCCGCGGCCTCTCGTCGCAGAAGACCGCGGACGGGGAGACCGACGAGCTCGATCCCAACACGCCCATCGAGCCGATCCTCGCCTGTCTCAAGTTCAAGGACGAGAAGATGCGGCGGGAAGCCACCAACACGCTGCGCCGGCTCACCGGCCAGGACTTCGGCGAGGACGCCGAAGCCTGGAAACAGTGGTACGAGGAGAACAAAGACGCCTACTGGGCCGAGCGGCGGAAGCGATGACGGCATCTTCTAGCCCTTCAGTTGCATGCGCTTCGGGAGCGTCCGGGATCCGCTCATACGCCTTCGTGGACTTCGTGTCCTTCGTGGTGTTCGGCCACAAGCGTTTGGTGTCAAACCGACTGGCGTCGTATTTGACCATAAGGAACGAACCGTCTCTCTTTCGCGCAAGGAAATGACCATGGGCATCGACAAGGAACTGCTGGAGATTCTCGCCTGTCCCGTGTGCAAGCAGCCGATCCGTGAGGACGGCAACTGGCTGGTCTGCCAGACCTGCGCCAAGAAGTACCCCGTGCGCGACGGCATTCCGGTCATGCTGGTGGAGGAGGCGGTCGGCCTGGATGTCGATACGGATGCGGGATCCGCGCAGGACGACAGCGCAGCCAGCGCCACAGACAGCTGAATCGGGGCACACAGCGCCGCACGCCGGCACACGTCAGCCGTCGCCGGCTCCCACCACCGCGGTCGGCTGCGGGAGGCGGCCACGGCGGCACTTTTCCCCTTTCCAATCGAGACCATTCCCACTATAACCGAGAAAGCTGACGGCATGGCGCAGTCGTGCCGTCGGAGCATGTGCGTGCGAGAGCGCGCCTTGCGGATCGCCGGACCAGAGAGGGGGACCCCACCCATGGCCGACAACCAGGCACCAGAGGGCACCGGCACATCCGGAAACGACGACGGCCAGCCCGACAGCAACGGATCAGGCCCCGGCCAGCCGCCGCCCCCGGACGCCACCATCCCCGAACCCGTTGCATCCGGTCAAGATCTGCCGGATCCGTCCGCGCCGGCGCAGGCGTTCTTCACGCGTGCCGAAGAGCTTTACGACCAGGGGAATCTCGACGCGGCGGTCACCGCCTACCGCCGGGGGCTGGACAAGGACCCGGCCAACATCATCGCCCACAACAACCTGGCCATGGTCTTCATCGAAAAGGAACGATACGAGGACGCGCGAGAGGAACTGACCCAGGCCCTGAGCCAGGGGGCTGAAGACCCCGAAGTCCTGAGCAACCTCGGCTACTCCCTGCGAAAGCTCGGCAAGGACCAGGAGGCCGCAGGCGTCTACGAACGATACCTCGCGGCCAATCCCCAGGCCGAAGAGGCGGACGCGATCCGCAACTGGGTCGACGAGGTGCGCGCAGCCGCCCCGCCGCCGCAACAGGCTCCGGAAGCGCCGGCCGCCGAGGCTGGCCCGCCGCCAGCTGCTCCGCCCCCCGCGCCCCCGCCAGCCCAAGCAGCCACGCAGCCGGAGCCCGCGGGCCCGCCGCCGGTGCCGGCCGAGCCGCCGCAGGCCGCCCCCCCGCCATTGGCTGACGCGCCGCAGGCCACGCCATCGCCTCCGCCGGCCGCAGCGCCGGTTGCGCCGCCTGCAGACGAAGCGAGTCTGCTCGGACAGGCGGAGGACGCCTTCGAGGCCGAGGAGTTCCAGCAGGCGCTCGAGCTCTACGACCAGGCCCTGACCGTGAACGTCAACTCCGCGGTCGCGCTTGCCGGGCGGGGCAAGACCCAAGCCAAGCTCGGGCTCCTGGAAGAAGGCTTGGCCTCGCTGCGGGAGGCCGTCCAGATGCAGCCGGACGATCCGGAGACGCACTACGTGATCGGCTACATCCTGCGCAACCTCGAGAGGGACACGGAGGCTGTGGATGCCTACGAACGGTTTCTGTCGCTCGTTCCGGATGCAGAGAACGCGGACAAAATCCAGGCCTGGATCACAGAGGTGCGCGGGAGCGCACCCGCAGAACCCCAGGCGCCCCCCCCTATGCCGCAGGCCGAAGCCCCGCGGGAACCGGTGGACGTCGTCAATGTACCCCCGAGCGATGCCCCAGGAGCCCCGGCCGCTCCCCCCGCCGCGCAGGCGCCGCCCCCCGAGCCCTGGCTGACGCGCCGCGGCATGCTGGTGTTGGTGGGCGTGGTGATGCTGGAGGCGGTCTTCTTCATCATCATCTTCTATTTTCAGTGGGGCACCGACACCC
>CAZBZG010000333.1:0-4765 GCA_964496245.1 uncultured Planctomycetaceae bacterium
CGTCGCACGCCGAAGCACTCCCGCCGGCCGCCGATGTGCCGGCTACGCCGTGGGTCGTGCTCGTGGTGGACGACGAATCCGAGGTGCACGCGGTCACCAAGCTCGCGCTCACCGACTTCCGCTTCCAGGACCGCCCTCTGGATCTCTTGAGCGCCTTTTCCGCGCGCGAGGCCCGGGAGGTGCTCGAGAAGCGGCAGGACATTGCCGTGTTGCTGCTCGATGCCGTGATGGAAACCGAGGACGCCGGGCTCGAACTCGTGCGGCACGTGCGCGAGGAATGCGGCAACCACGCCATCCGCATCGTCCTCCGGACCGGCCAGGCCGGACAGGCACCCGAGAAACAGGTCATCCGCGACTACGCCCTCAACGACTACAAATCCAAGACCGAGCTCACCGCCCAGAAGCTTTACACGACGCTGGTGGTCGCGCTCCGCTCCTTTCAGGAGATCTGTGATCGCCAGGAAGCCGAGACTGCGCTCGAGGCGGCTCGCAACGAGCTGGAGGCCCGCGTGGCCGAGCGCACGCGGGAGCTCCAGAATCTCAACCAATCCCTGCGCGACCAGATCCGCGGGCGCGAGGAGGCCCAACAGGCCCGGGATGTCAGCGAGGTCCGCTTCCAGGAACTCGCCGATCTGCTACCCGCCATCGTGGTGGAGATGGACGACACCTGCCGCCTCACTTACGTCAACCAGCACGGCTTCACATCGACCGGGTATGACCGCACGGATTTCGACCGGGGATTCCACGCGGCCGATCTGGCCATCCCCGAGGAGCGCGAAACGGTCCGGGCGAACATCGCAAGGATCTTGTCCGGACAGAGCCAAGGCGGAAACGAGTACACTGCGCAACGCAAAGACGGAAGCCGCTTTCCGGTCTTGAGCCGCTCCGCCCCGATCCTGCGCGACGGCCGCCCCGCCGGCATCCGCTCCATTCTCCTCGACATCACGGACGCCAAGCACACCGAGGAACAGCTTCGGGAAAGCGAGCGTAGCTTCCGGACGCTCGCCGCCAACCTGCCCGACCTCGTCGTGCGGCTCGATCGGGAACTGCGCCACACGTACACGAGTCCGCGCATCCGCGAGATCACCGGTTTCGCCCCCGAGGCCTTCCGCGGAAGGACCTGCGCCGAGGTGGGCCTGCCCGGCGCCACAGAACGAGAGCCTATCGACCGCCGCGTGCTGAACTTTGGTACGCCGGCCTCCGCTGAGGAGTGGTTCGAAGGCCCAGGCGGACTGCGGCTCTACGAACGCCGGGTGATTCCGGAGTTCGCTCCCGATGGTGCGGTCGATTCCCTGCTGGTGCTCTACCGGGACATCACCGAGAGCCGGGAGATGCAGGAGCGGCTGCGTCAGTCCGAGAAAATGGAAGCCATCGGACAGCTCGCCGGCGGTGTGGCCCACGACTTCAACAATCAGCTCGCCGTCATCATGGGATATGCAGACATCCTGATCGATCGGCTGCGCGACGACAAGCTCGCCTCGTTCGCCAAACTCATCGTGGAATCGGCTAGCAACGCGGCCAACCTGACGAGCCAGCTCCTGGCCTTCAGCCGCAAGGGGCACTACCGCAGCGTCCCCCTCGACATGCACCACATCATCCACGACGTCTGCGCCCTGCTCCGCAGGAGCATCGACAAGCGCATCTCCCTCGCCCAGGACCTGCACGCAAAGCCATCCGTGATCCTCGGCGACCCGACCCAAATCCAGAACGCGCTGTTGAACCTCGGCCTGAACGCACGCGACGCCATGCCTGACGGCGGAGAGCTCCGCGTGCAAACCACTGTCATCCGTCTCCAAGGCGGAGCCTGCCGCCGCGGTTCCGAACACCTTGCGCCGGGCGCGTACATCCGGATCCAGGTGGCCGACACGGGCGTCGGCATGGACGGAGCGACCCGCCAGCGGATCTTTGAACCGTTCTTCACCACGAAATCGGAAGGCAAGGGCACGGGAATGGGGCTGGCCGCCGTCTACGGAACGGTCCAGCACCATTGCGGCGCCATCTCCGTAGAGAGCACGCCGAACTGCGGCACATGTTTCACGGTCGACCTGCCTCTCGCCGAACACGCGGACATGCCGGCTCTAGAGGACGAGGACGCCCCGCCCGTCAGCGGGCAGGCGCGCATTCTTCTCGCCGATGACGAGTCGCTCGTGCGCTCCATGGCAAAGGCCACGCTGGAAGACCTCGGCTACGAGGTCATCACGGCAGTAAACGGCGCTGAGGCGGTGGAACGGTACGAACGCGAGTGGGAGGAGATCGACCTTGTGTTGCTTGACATCATGATGCCGGAACTCGACGGCCGCGCGGCCTTGTCCGCCATGAAGAAGATCAACGCCGACGTCCGCGCCATCCTCTCTTCAGGTTACAGCGTCGAACAGGAGGGGCAGCCCCAGGACGCGGCCCTTGCTCAGGGATTCGTTGCCAAACCGTACCGACGGGCCGAGCTGGGCCGCAAGGTCGCCGAAGCCCTGCAGGGCTCGACCGCCTCTTGAACCTAACCGCACCGCCGTTCCGCCCCCCCCCATCAACTTTTTCCGTTGCGTTTTTGCAAAGCCGCCCGTATCATGGGCGGGACGTGCCGGAGCCGGGCGTATGCCCTGCCCCCATCAAAGGAGAGCGACGTGGCGACTCCCTATGAGCTGAAGGACGAGGGGCTCAACCTCACGAGCGCACTCACGGAGACGGATCTCCCCGGGCTCCACCTGCTCAACCGCGGCAAGGTGCGGGACATCTACGACCTGGGCGACCGGCTGCTCATCGTGGCCACTGACCGCATCAGCGCCTTCGACAGCGTGCTCGGCAGCCCCATTCCCGACAAGGGCCGCGTGCTCACGCAGCTCAGCCTCTTCTGGTTCGAGATGCTCGCGGACATCGTGCCCCACCATCTTCTGAGCACGTCCCTGGACGCGTTCGATCTCAAGGAACCGGTCAAGCGCCACTTGACCGGCCGGTCCATGGTCGTCAAGAAGGCGGACGCCCTGCCCGTGGAATGCGTGGTGCGCGGGTATCTCGGCGGAAGCGGGTGGAAGGACTACCAGAAGACCGGCGCCGTGTGCGGCGTACAGCTGCCCGACGGGCTCCGACTCGCCGAGCAGCTTCCCGAGCCCATCTTCACGCCGGCCACCAAGGCGGAATCCGGCCATGACGAGAACATCCCGTTCGAGCGGGCCGCCGAGATCGTCGGGGCACAGCGGGCCGAGCGCATGCGCGACGCCGCCCTCAGCCTGTACGCGCGCGCGGCCGCGCACGCGCAGCAGCGCGGCATCATCATTGCGGACACGAAATTCGAGTTCGGCATAGTCGGAGATGCACTCACGCTGATCGACGAGGTGCTGACCCCGGACAGCTCCCGGTTCTGGCCGGCGTCGTCTTACGACGTCGGCATTTCGCCGCCATCCTACGACAAGCAGTTCGTCCGGGATTGGCTGGAACAGGAGAGCGGATGGGACAAGGAGCCCCCGGCTCCGCCGCTTCCCGAGGACGTGGTGGAAAAGACGCGCCAGAAGTACCTCGAGGCCTACCGGACCCTGACCGGAAATCCGTTGCCCCCGGCGTCCAGCTGAGCCGGAGCTTCGTGGAAAGAGCAAGCCATCGTGGCTTCCAAGAAGCAGGCGGGTGCATTCAGCCAGCGTTTCGAATACGCCGCCGCCCGCCTGGTGGCGTCTCTCTTTCGCGGTCTTCCACTGCCGGCCGCTGCAAGACTCGGGCGCGCGATCGGTGACAGCTTCCACGCGCTCGATGCCCGCCACCGGGAGCGGGTAGCCCACCAGGTGCAGAGCGCGTTGGGTTCGACCTGCCCGCCCGACCACGCCGCCGACATCGCGCGGCGCATGTACCGCCACCTCGGAACCATGCTGGCCGAGTTCGTGCGCCTTCCGTCCCTGACGGCGACCTCGCTCGCCGACCACGTCGATTGGGGAGGCCAGGACGAGCAGATCCGGGAGGTTTTCGCCCGTGGCCGCGGCGCGATCTTCGCCACAGGGCACATCGGCAACTGGGAGTTCAACGGCTTCGCCTTCCATCTGCTGGGGTATTCGGCCGGAGCCGTGGCGCGTCCCCTTGACAATCCCCTGCTCGAACGGTACATCAGAGGAATCCGCACGAGCCGCGGTCAGCAGATCTGGGACAAATTCGGGGCCCTGCGGAGCGTGGCCCGCGTGCTGCGGGACGGAAAAGGCTTCGGGATTCTGGTGGATCAGGACGCGGGCCAGCGGGGCGTGTTCGTGCCCTTCTTCGGGACCGAATGCAGCACCATGCCCACGCCCGCCGATCTGGCCCTGCGGACCGGCGCTCCCATCGTGGTCTGCGGATTTCACCGGATCGAGCTGCCCATGCGGTTCGCGTTCGTCATGCGCCCGCCCCGCTGGGCCGATCCGGAGGCCGATCCGGCCGCGGAGCGCATGCGGCTCCTGCGCGGGATGAACGAGGACCTGGAGGCGATCATCCGGCAGGCACCCGAGCAGTGGCTGTGGCTGCACCGACGATGGAAGACGCGTCCGCCCGATGAGGCTGCCCGCGGGAAGACCTGATGGCGTGGAAGAGTCTGCCCCTGGCCGTGACGATCCCGTGGGTGGTGCTCCGGCCGTTCGTGCGTTGCAGCAGGGGGCGGGAGCATCTCCCGGAGGGCGCCTACATCCTGGCGGCCAACCACTCGAGCGTGCTCGACGGCGTCCTCCTGGGATCCGAGACAGCCTGGGCGCAGTACCGGCCCGTGCACATGGTGTCCATTGCCGCACCGTTCCGGCACCCGGTCTGGGGATGGCTTCTG
>CAZBZG010000334.1:0-4753 GCA_964496245.1 uncultured Planctomycetaceae bacterium
CGCGCGCGGTGTACGGCCGGCCCATCCGCCGGAGGGTCCGGTCGTCGCCGCTCTGCAGGGGGAGATGGAGGTGCGGGCAGACGGCGGGCACCGCCTGCATGGCCCGCAAGAGTGCGTCCGTGACGAACTGCGGTTCCACGGAGCCGAGTCGCAGGCGCTCGAGTCCGTACAGTGCGCCCACCGAATGCACGACATGCGCGAGGTCGTGTCCGCGTTCGTCCTGGTATGCGCCGATGTTGATGCCAGTGAGCACAAGTTCGCGGTGTCCGGCGGCGGTCAGACGCCGGGATTCTTCGACGATCGCGTCCAGCGGCCGGCTGCGGGGATGGCCGCGGGCAGCGGGAATGGTGCAATAGGCGCAGTTGCCGCCGCATCCGTCCTGGATCTTGACGAAAGCGCGCGTATGGCCGGCAAAGCCTCGGAGGGAGAAGCCGAAGCGCGGTTCAGATGGGTGCTCGGCGGAAGCGGGCAGGCCGAGACGCTGGACGATGGAGTGCTTCTCGTCGTTCGACAGGCGGAGTGCATGGGGAGCCAATGTGCGCGTCCATTCCTGGCCCAGGTCGACGCTGCAGCCGGCGAGCACCAGCCGACCAGATGGGTTGGCGCGCTGCAAGCGGCGGACGGCATTCCGGCAGGAGGCGTCGGCGCGTGCCGTGACCGCGCAGGTATTGACCACGCACAGATCCGCATGCGCGGGCATGGCCACGGCATGGAGCCCGACCGCTTCCAAAGCCTCGCGCATACCTTGGGATTCGTACTGGTTCGTCTTGCAGCCGTAGGTCTGCAGGAAAAAGGAGCGGAAGTCCTCGGTCGACGCCATGGCGCCCTCCCTCGCGTCAAAGCGCGGGGCGGCCCTGCGCCGCACGCGCGTGCCATGTCATTATGGTCACGCGGCCGCTTGGCGCAAGCCGGTCGTTGTCATCGGGCGTCGAACGGACGGGAAGATGTGAGCAAAGGGCGATACCGGAGAGAGCGTTTCGCTTTCCTCGCTCCGGGGGTGTGATCGTCAGGATTCGCTCGGTTCGCTGCCTCCGGCCATGATGCGCTGGGAGGTCGTCCTCGTGCGATATGTACGGGATGAGCGCAGGCGGCGTTCACGCGTGTGGTGCATGAAACTCTCGTTGTGCCTCCGCTGAAGCTCCTCACGCCTCCGTTCGCGCTCGGCCACGTCCAACATCTCCCAGAGGTTGTCCCGGGGTGAGCCCTGATCCCAATTGACCCATCGGCGAGGTGACATACCTGTCTCCTTTGCCATATGCTCGTCTCATCAGTGGGGTGTCCGTTTGCGGGCCGATCCCTTCGGCGGCCGGAAGCGAAGCAATACCCGAAAAGCTTGAATGCTTTGCCATGGCGAGGGTTATGGCGGGAGACGAAAATCGTCAGGCACGCGGCGAGGCCGGGGTGTCCTGGCTGATTTCCTGGAAGATCTGCTCCAGGCGGAAGAAGTCGTTGGCCGGACGGATGAGGTGGACCGTATCCGCGACTGCGGTGATGTCGTCATCGCTCAGCAGAAAGACGTGGCGCCCCCAGAAGGCCTCGGGATCCTGGAGCGCGCGCACCATCGCGTCCGGCATGCCGCGCGCGTCACCGGCCACGTCGCCCTTGGCGGCGGGGATGTCCCGCCATGGGACGAAGCGCACTTCGTAGCCGCGCGCGGTAAAGAAGAACGCGAGCAGGGGTCCGAGTCCATCGGGCACGACAGACACGCTTCGGTCCTTCTTTCGCGCCTGTATGCACAGGCCGGATCTTTCCGTACTGATGCCGAGCATGTCCGCGAATTCCCCCAACTCTTTCCGAATGATTTCCGTGTAGTTGGGGATGACCTCGAGCCGCATGAGGACCCGCTGCCATTCCAGAATCGGAAGGTCGTCGACATAGAAGTCGCCGCTGTGGCCCGCCCCCATGGCCTTGATGATCGAGTTGCCCATGGCTGTCAGCTGTGCCAGCGTCACCTCGTGCTGGTCATCCTCCGCCTGTGCCGCAAACGGACGATGATGCCCCTCGATAGCTTCGGTGATCGGCCGGGGCAGATTCCAGTTTTCGCTGACGCGTGCGCCGAGAAACGCATGGTCCATGGCGAAGAGCTCCTGCTCGGCCCTGGCCATCCGGACCCCTTCGGTCCCCGCGCGCTGAAGCACCTTCCGGTAGTCCTTGTTCAGGTGGTCGTCGAACATGATCTTGCCCATGTCGTGGAGGAGGCCCGCCAGGAAAGCGTCCTCGCCCTCGATGCTTTTGACGTTGCGTGTGAGGGTCTGGGCCGCCAGCGCGGCACCCAGCGCATGAACCCAATACATGTAGCGATTGAACCCGAAGCTCTTCTCTTCCTTGTCAAACAGCTTGTAGACGGCCACGGTGATCGCGAGCTGTCGCGTCTCGCGACGGCCGATACGGACGACAGCGTCCCGGATGGTGCTGATGCGCCGGGTCCCGCCCAGCGCCGCCGAATTGGCGCGGCGCAGGACCATGGCTGCGATGGCCGAATCGCTTCGGATGGGGGCGGCGAGGTCATCTGCCGTGGCATTCGGGTCGTTGCACAGCGTGGTCACCTTGGCGGCGGCATGCGGCAGCACGAGCAGGCTGTGGGCATTCTTGGCGACGATTCGTGCGCGTTCGGGAGGAGATTTTTTGCCACGGAACTCGATGCTGGTGACCCTACGCTTCTTGTCGGGGGACGGTGCGCCCGATCCCTTGATGAGGGCGAGGAGCTTTTCGCGAAAGAGGCTCTCGGAGATGGGGTTGATCATGACCGCGGATGCGCCCAGTCGGGCAGCCTGGAGGATATCGGTGCGGTCCAGCGCATCTCCGTGCAGGAGGAAGGGGATCTTCCGCTTCCGGGCGTCCCGGCAGATGCGGACGAGGCGCGTGTCTCGGCGCTCGTAGGAGAAGACAGCGACGTCGATTTTCTTCTCCGCGAGATGCTTCTCCGCCTCTGCCAGGTTCTGGGCGGCCACGTATGCGACGCCCAGGTCCCGCGCGCAGCGTCCGAACAGCGCGTGCTGAGCGTGCTTACGGTTCATCACGAGGAGCTGGTACGCGTCGAGCTCGCGGCGCCCCGCGCCCTTGTCTGCTTCCGCGGCCTGCTCGGGCGCTTCGCGCTTGAGCATGGACTCGAAGTTGTAGCGGTCCTGGCCGAGGACCACACGCGATGGGGACGATACGCCACGTTCGAACGTTGTTTGCTCGATATATGCCTGGTCCTCCTCCGCCAGATAGGTCTCGAGGTCGGCGGCGAGATCTTCCACACTGGCATAGCGGTCGGTCGAATCGTGCTCCATGGCGATTTCGATGATGGCCGTGATCGGGGCGGGGAGGGTCGGAACGAGTTCGTTGGGCGCCTGTGGTGGGACGCGTGTGCTCACAGCCATGATGACCTCGTATGGCCCCGGCTTGTCGTGGTAGGGACGGACGCCGGTCACGAATTCGTAGAGCGTGGCGCCGAGGGAGTAGAGGTCCGCACGGTGGTCAACGTCCTTGGCCGAGGCGACCTGTTCGGGTGACATGTAGGCGGGGGACCCGAGAATGATGTTCGTCTGCGTGAGGCCGAGGTTCTCCTCGAGGTTCTTGGCGAGACCGAGATCGGTGAGCTTGGTCACGAAGACGCCCGGTTCGACCTCGCAGGTGGCGAGATTCGGGGGTTTGACGTCGCGGTGGATGATTCCGTTGTCGTGAAGGCACTGTAGGCCCCGCGCGGCCTGGATCACGGCTTCCAGGCGTTGTCGCACCGTGAAGGACTCTTTGATGCGTTCGGGCGGCACGAGGCTGCGGAGATATTCCATGACGTAATAGGGCTGTTCGCGGTACTCCCCCCCGCCGTAGACTTCGATGAGATTGGGATGACTCAGGCAGAGAAGGTTCTTCCACTCGCCGGCGAATCGCGCACGGTCGAGATTGTGCGTGGCGATCTTGATGGCGACCTGAGAACCGGGCGTGGGGATGTTCTGGGCCTGGAGGATGGTGCGCATGGTCGCCGGGTCGAGATCCTTCTGCTCGAGGGAACGGGCCAATTGCTCGGCCTTCTTGCGGCGTTCCGTGTGCGTGTCGCCCTGAACCTGGGTATAGGCGAAGAGTGTGGAGTAGTCGAACCGGTCGAGCTCGACATCTGCGAGGAACACGGTGGCCATGCCGCCCTTGCCCAGGACTTTCTGTAGCGTGTAGACGCCCGCGATGGTCGCTCGTTCAATCATTCCACACCTCTCCCGCATAGGGCCCGAGATCAGGCGAACGGAGAGCCGGTGCCGCGTGCCCGTGCGGCAGCTCATGCTATCGTACGGGGTTACAGCGCGCAAGGGCAAATCTGTCGACAAGCCTGCTCAGCCCTGTTGGCGTGGGGAGGGCGCATGACACTGTGACGGTCTACGGGTGCGCGCAAGGTCACGACCATGCCTTGCGCGCGTGCGGCTTGGCACCGGTGGGCATCAGGCAGCAAAGCAGGACTCGGCATTCCGGGCCTGTAGAGATTCGCCACAGGCTGTCGAGATATCCGACGCCTGTCGATGGAACGGTTGAGGCTTGCGTGTGGGTACGAAAGCGGCTATAATGAGGTTGCTAGCTTGATCCCCTCGCGGGACCGTAAGTTGCAGGGCTGGTTGGGGATCCCTCGGCCGATCAAAAAAGCGGCCGTGGTTAGGTGTATGCACTGCGGAAGGAGGAACGCTATGGAGTGGCTGCGATCAAAGCCCATGGCGGGGGCTGCATTCTTGGGATTCATGTTGGCGGCAATGGTCGGCAGCGGGGCTGTTCCGCCGGTCGCGCA
>CAZBZG010000335.1:0-4750 GCA_964496245.1 uncultured Planctomycetaceae bacterium
GGGTGGTGTGGTCGATTGCATCGGGCACGGTCAGTTGCAGGTCGGCGATGGGGTCGGGCAGAAAGAGGATGACCGCGCCTCCGCAGGGAGGCAGATCCACGGCGAGCCGCATGCGCCCTTCCTCCCCCGGCGTCAGGTCGAGGCGCTCGGCTGCGAGCAGGCGATAGGCTGCGCGGCCGAGGTCGGGGTCCACGCCGCCGACAGCGGTCTGGGCCACGCCTTGCTCGCGCACCTTGCCGAAGTGGCCGTAGTGCGGCCCAGGCGTGCGCAGGTCGTTCACGGCCGCCAGGTAGTTGGCGCCTTCGGCGTGCAGGATGTTCACGTAGACGCTGCGCGTGCGCACGCGCACGTCTGCGCGGGCCTTGTCGCACGCGGCCACGACTCGCGCTGTAGGCCCGCCCGCTTTCTGCCGCGCGCGGGTGGCTTCCTCCATGGCTTCCACGTACTGCGGATGGTTGGGCGAGCCGTAGCGCGCGAGCAGTTCCTGCTCGCGCTCTGCCAGATCCACCCCGCCTTCGTGCTCCTGCCAATCGAGCTGCGTCACGCCGCGCAGGTCGGCGCGCCAGTGGCGGTCGGCGAAGACCGTGCCCCCGCGCTGGAGCATGTCCTGGATGGCCTGGCGCGCGGGCGCGTACAGACACGGGCTCTCAGGGATGACGAGTACGTCGTAGCCGGCCAGGCACGCCGGGTCTCTGTCGAAGTCCTGGTCGTACAGCACGTCGTATGGCTGCGGGTGGTTGCGCACGACTGCGAACAGAGGACTGCGCCCGCCCCAGCGGATCTCATTGAACAGCGTGCCCGCGAAGCTGTGCCACACCGCGATGCGGCGCTTGCGGTTCTGCCACCGGGGCAGCAGAGCGCCGAGGGGATGGACGACGGTGTTGTGCATGCGCGCGATCTCGTCGGCGAGCTCCGGGATCCAGAGCGCCACGGACGACGTCTCGCCCTTGACCTCGATCTTGCTCTTCGCCTCCGTCCAGGTCGGGGTCTCGCCCAGGTGCGCGTCGATCTCGGCCTGGGTCTGTTGTTTTCCCTTGTGCAGCGCGCTCGTCAGGTTCCAGTAGCAGATGGCGGCGAGCGGTCGCGCGATGCAATGCCACAGGATCTCGCGGAACATGTGCGGCGTGGGCAGCCCCCGGTACGGGGCAGCCATGCCCGGCTTGAGGAGCCACTGGGGCATACCCGAGATGCGCGCGCCCGTGTTGCGGTTTATGGCTGTCAGCGCCTCCTGGCACCGGATGCCCGCCCGCGGGTCGGGGTAGTAGTACCACTCTTCGGAGATGTGATGCTGGGTGTAGGTGCGCACCGGCGGGCGGCGCAGGATGGGTTTGATGATGGTCTGCACCGAGGGCGCGCGTGCGCGAACAGCTTCGCACACGAGTTCGTTCATGGTCACCTCGGTGCCGGCTGCAGGGCCGTGCCACCAGCGGTGGTACGCGTACAAAGGATGGTCGCGCGTGACCAGGCCGTGTTCGGGCAGGGCGATGCCCGCGGCGCGCGCGGACAGGCGCCCGCGGGGATGGATCGCGCGCCCGCGGTCCTTGGGCTCGAACGCGGTCCAGCGGGTGAGGTCCAGGCCGAATGTGCGTTCGACGCGCGCGATCGTGGCCGGCCGGAAGTCGTGGCCCCAGATGGTCTGGTGCTCGCTGTTGACGATCATGTAGCGCACGTCCGGCAACCGGGCGAGCGCGGGCAATGGTCTCGGCCTTGGCCTGGGCTGTGGCGTGGGCCTGGCCCTGGCTGACATCGGGCGCGCCGGGCCGGCCGTCGAGCTTGCGAAACCGTTCGGACGCGTCCTTGGGGCTGCCCCAGACGCCCTGGCGCACCTGGGTGTATAGGTTGAGCTCTGTGGCGCGGGCCACCTGGAACGGCCGCGGGCCGGCGGACGAGCCCGTGAGGCCGGCCACGGTCATGCCCACCTGCCGGCGCTTCTCTGACATCCCGCCCCAGTCGATGATCTGCACGTTGCCTGCAGGCACGCGCGCCCGGGCCACGGAGAGGGTCTGGTGCGTCTCGTGCTGCCACACGGCTGACTCGAACGCGACAGCGAGTTCGTACGCGCCTGGCAGCATGCGCGCGGGCGACCAGGCGAGCCCGAGCCGGGCCTGCTGGCCGGGCGGGAGTGTGGGCAGCTTTGCGGTCTTTGCAAACACGCCGTCCACGCCGTAGCGCACGCGCACGCCCTCCAGCGCGGCGTCGCTGCGGTTGGTGATGGCTACGTGCCAGCGCCGTTGCCGGTCGTCGCGCGCGAACGCGTGCACGGGCTCCAGGTCGCGCACGAAGATGCGGTTGGCGAGGCCGTCGACGAGCGGAGCCGTACGGGCTGCGAGCGTCTCTACTTCCTTGCCCGTGAGCGGCCGGCTCCAGTGGGCCACCTCGTCGAGCACGGCTTCGGCGCGCACGGCCGGGCTGAAGTTGGTGGCCACGCTTCCCATGTGCATGGTGCCGAAGGTCGCGACCCGGGGCGCGTCGTCGATCGTGCCCACGCGCGCGCCGTCCAGGTAGAGCGAGAACCGCGCGCCCGTCCAGGTGACTGCGTAGTGATGCCAGTCCTGCAGGGCGTTGATCTCGGCGGTGATGGCCTTGCCTTTTCCCTTGTTGCGGCCCGGGCTGATGTCGAGCTTGACCTGCTTGTCGTTCTTGATGCTCACCATGAGCGGCGGGTACCAGCCGTGGCCGTCGCCGAAGTAGAGCAGGCAGCGCCAGCGCATGCGGCCCACGGCCTGTGCCCAGAAGGCCACGGTGCCCGCCTCCTGCTTGGCGGGCCGGCCGATGGAGAGCGTCTCGCCCGGCCGCGTCTGCCCGGCCGGGAGCCAGGTGGAGGGGTGCGCGCGTCCGGCATACCCGTGGTTGTTCTCCGCCATGAGCGCGTCCACGCGCAGCGTGCCGGCTGCGGAGCAGGTGAGGCGCAGGCGCAGGGGCGGGGTGCGCTTGTTCGTGGCCTTCCAGTCCACGGGACCGTCCTTGCCGAGGTCGTGGGGCACGAACACGCGCTGCCACGCGCCCGTGAGTGCGGCCGTCTGTTGGGCGAGCACGGTCCCGTCCCCCTCCAGCACGAGCGCCAGGGTCAGGTCGCTGCCAGCCGGGCCGTTGACAAAGGCGGAGACAAAGTGGTTGGAGGTGAGCGGCAGGGTGAAGGCGTGGGTGCGTACGCCGCTCCCTTCGCTTGCGAGCGCGGCCTGCACTGCCTGGCCCTCTAGGCCTTCGGCTTCTGAGAGCGCGGCCTTGCCCACGGGCTCGAACGCGCCGGGGGCAGCATCGGACAGATCCGGCGGCAGGAAGTTGTGCGCGGACTGGGCGGCGCACGCGCACCGGCCGTACTCCACGAAGATGCCCTGGCCGAACCGGCCGGTCAGGAAGCGGGGTTCCATGAGGTCCGCGCGTTCGAGGTCCGGGGTGTAGGCCACGCTCGCGCGTTCGAAGTGCGCCATGCGCTCCCGGCCGGCGGCGCTCAGGCCTGCGAGATGCCGGTCAAAGCTGTAGCACGCTTCCAGGCCGACCGCGAGCGATCCGAGCGGCGCACGGGCGCCGGGCAGGCGGAAGGCGGCCCGGGGCGGGCCCACCTGGCAGGTGACCTGGGGCGGCTGCGGCGACGCAGGCGTGGCGTCCGGCTGCGCGTCCGGTGAGGCGTCCGGTGAGGCGTCCGCCTGCGGCCGGACGGCTGCGTCCTGCGGAACGAGGAGCAGGCCTGCGCCGGCTGCTGCCAGAAGCAGGAGGAGGATCACGAGGAACCGGCCCGACCCGGATACAGGCGGGGAACGATGCATGGGGACTCCTTGGTCGCCGGTCATTCCTGCGGGGCGCCCGCACGCCCGCAGATCAGGCCGCGGTTGCTGGAGATGCCCTGGATGTGGATCGGCTCGTCTGTGGTGGCGAATCCGAGCACGAATGCCTGGTCCCCGGTCTGCACGCGCCAGGCATGCACGCCGTCCGGCGTCTCCAGGGACTGGAGCGTGTCTGCGGGCGCGGCCGGGGCGTCCCCGGTCCAGTAGAGCGCGGCAAACGTGGCCGCGGCCGTGTCTGCGCGCGCGACGCGCAGGAAGGGGTGCATCCGGGGGTAATAGTGCTGCATGATGCGGCCGTCGAGCACGTCGGCGTGTCCGTCTGTGCGAAGCAGGAGCGTGACCGGGGGTTCCTTGTCGCTGCCGTAGGCCGCGGTGAAGAAACCGTCCGTGGTGGCCTGTTGGCAGGGGCCCACGGACTCGTCCGGCAGTTTGGCTCGAGAGAGGTCGGGTGCGTTCTCCAGGGGCTCGAGATCGAGCGCCACCTCCTGCCGGGCGCTCGCAGGGTAGTAGTGCCAGCTGTAGGCGTGCGGCGCGTCGCTCTTCAGACGATCGGCGACGAAGAAGTGGTCCCCCACGATCGCGACCAGCCGGTGCTGGCGCACGCCGGGGTAGAGGGGCTCGGCCTCGCGCGTGCGCAGCAGGGCTGCGGCCAGGGGGCCGGCCTCGGTCTGGGCGAGGAGCGAAACGCGTTCGGGGCGCATGTCCCTGCCGTCCACGGTGACCACGTTGTGCGCGAAGCTGCGGTACATGTTGCCCGAGAAGCGCGAGCCATAGGTGATGCGGCCGATCTGGCGGCTGATCCGCTTGCCGTCCACGTAGAGATGCGTGTGCAGGCGGTCCTTTTCGCTGCGTTGCCACTGCATGCCGAAGTTGATGGCGAGGCACCGGTGGCCGGTGGGGGCGTTGCGCCGCAGGAAGAGGTAGCCCGTGGCTTCGAGCGTGGTGGACGTGTCGAGCATGCCGGC
>CAZBZG010000336.1:0-1304 GCA_964496245.1 uncultured Planctomycetaceae bacterium
TGCCGGCAACCGGTTCGCGTGCCGGAGTAGCGGATTTGCGCTGCCCCGGGGCGCCTTGGTCGCGTCCACTGCTTTCCTCGCATTCCGGCGCATCCCTTCCCTGGCACACTTCGCCAGTACGTCCACATCGCTCTGTGGGCAAACGTCCTCCCGCAGCACAGACCCGAAGGGGCTTGGTGCGCAGCGTCTACCCGAACGCTCCGGCAGATCTACCCGTCGGCGCAGCGGGGCGTTCAGGCGGCCGTGCGCCGGCGAACCAGACCGCGCAGTTGGCGCGTCAGACCACCGACTTGGCCGGCCGGCGTTGCGCCGGAATCCGCAAGCACAACTCGTCCCTTGTATTGCGGCGCTGCTATAACTAAGCTGCAGGCGCTGGCACCCGAGTTGCAGTCGGGCCAGCGACTGCGTAGCCACCCCCAGCCGTGCAAGGTATCCGGGAGGCGCCTCATGCTTACCACTCTACGTCTCGCAGCTGCCCTGCTCCTGGCGAGCCTCTGTGCATGCGCCGCGGCGCAAGCCGCGCAGACAGCGCAGTCAGGCGCTGCTGTGCGCGTGGCTGTGTTGGATCTGAAGAGCCCGGACGCCTGCCCGTGGCTCGGCCTGTCCGTGGCCGAAGCTGTGGGCGCCAAGCTCGCGTCCGTGGAGGGGGTCACGGTCCTGGAGCGGCGCAAGATCCACGCGGTGCTCGCGACCAAGGCGATGTCCTCTGAGCCCCCCTCCCCCGCGCTGCTCGGCACGGACGTTCTCGTGACCGGCAGCGTACAGGTCCTGGGCGCATGGCCCGAGCCGGACGCGCGCGTGCGCGTGTCCGCCAAGCTCGTGGCCGCGGAATCCGCCAAGGTCGAAGGAACGGGCGCGGTGGTCTGCGACGGGACGGTGCAGGAGCTCTTTCGCGTGGAAGCTGACGTGGCCCAGGCTGTGGCCGCGGCCATGGGCCGCGAGGCCCAGCGCCTGGAGCTCGCATTCCATCAGGCCCGGACCCTGGACGCCAAGGAAGCGTACGCGGTGGGCTTGAGACACCTCGAGCTGGCCGAGCGGCTCGTGCACGCCCACGGCGCCACAGCCGGGACACGAGCCGAGCCATCTCGGGCCCTGCCGGAAGAGACGCGCACCCGCGCCCTGCAGGCTGCCCAAGCAGCCGAGCGTCGCCTGCGCGAAGCCCAGACGCTGAACGAGGGGGCGTTCTTTGCGCGCGCCCACGGTTGCGAAGGCCGTGCCCGCGACCTGCAGGCGCGCCTGCAGACGGACGACGACCGGGCGCGCGAGATCCGCGAAGCCACGGTCGAGCAGTTCCGCGCCGAGGC
>CAZBZG010000336.1:1314-4738 GCA_964496245.1 uncultured Planctomycetaceae bacterium
GGTGCGGGACGTCCTCGGCTACGAGCCGCGCGAGCTGATCCGGCGGTCGCGGTTCGAACTGATGCGCGACTACGAAGCGTGGTGCGCGCTCGGGCAATTCGAGCAGTTCCGCGCCGACGCAGCCGCAGCCGCGCCCGCGTTCTTCGATCTGGGCCGCGCGCTCGAAGCCAATGCAGCCTACGCGGACGCGATCGACGCGTACGAGCGCTACCGACAGTGGATGGCCGACAACGCCAAGGTGATCCGCTGGCGCAAGCAGGGCGCTGGCGCGAGCCGCGTGCCCACGCCGGCCGTGTTCGGCACCAACTACACGGAGATCAGCGACTGGGAGTACATGACCGGCACCCCCTCGTACTTGATCGTGGGCGGGGCGCGGCAGGCAACCGTCTTCGACCGGAAGACGAACAAACGCCTGTGGAAGAAGGGAATGAAAGGCCCGGGCGGATGCTTTGCTGTGCGGTGCCGCTTCATGAACGGCACCGACCGGCATCTCGCCGTGCTGAACGGCACCTGGGTGCGGGTGTACGACACCGCGACCGGCGCGGTGCTGTTCGACCGGGAACTCCTGGAGAAGACGATCGCAAAGAAGGCAAAGGAGAAGTTCGTCTACCTGCCGCTCAAGAAGCGGGCGGACGGGTTGTTTACCGTGTTCGTCTCCACCGAGAGCCGGGCGGCTCTCATCGCGTTCGATCCGCAGGCCGGCGAGGTCCGCTGGCGGCGAACGTTCACAGCGGGCGCGGGCGAGAAACAATGGTCGCACGCGGTCAAGCCGCCCGCGTGCTACGCCGGGGCGTTCGTGCTCCGGCCCAAGCGGCCGGCAGACTCCGAGGTGATCTTCGTCGACCGCCGCACAGGAGAGGACGCATCGGACCGGTTCAGCGAGGCCTTTCGGGACCTGATGGCGCATGGGACGAAGGACAAAGAAGCCCGGCCCGATCCCGGCCTGAACAAGGACGTGCCCGCTCGGTTTCGAGACGCGGTTCGCAACCTGGCCGGAGGCGGCCGCGCGTACAAGCGTATCCGTCTGATCGCGGATCCCACGGGCAACGAAGCATACGCCTTCCAACGACCCGACAAGCCGCTTGGCCCGGCCACTGGTGCGCCGCGGGTCTGGCGCATCGCCTCTCCGCAGGGCCTCATCCGGCCAGCCAAGGCTTCGGCCGTCCGGCTCATCTACGGGAACCTCTGGTGCCGCGGCAGCTGGCCGATGCACCTGATCGCCCCCAAGACATTCCAGAACGGCGATCCGTGCCTGGCCATGGACGAGGCTTGCTGCGCGGCGGTGGTGAGCCGGCACCGGCTTCCGCCGACCGCTCCGGCCCAGGTCTTTCCGCGCTTCAAGATCGGCCGCACGCTCGGCAACGTCGTGTTCCACCGGGACGGCAAGAAGATCGAGATGTACCGTCTCTCCGAGCAGGCCGACGCCGAGCTCCTTTTCTCCTACACCTCCCCGTGGAAGATCTACAGCACGCCGGTATACGGCAGGGATTCGTTCTACCTCTACATCACGGAAACCGGCATGAGCGGATGCGACATCATCCAGGTGGGGCTACCCGTGCAAGGCAAACCACCGGCGACCGAGCTCGACGCCTGGGACCGCATGGCCGCCTGCCACGAGCGGCTGGCGCAGCCCGAAGCCGCCATCGACTGCCTCAAACGCGCACTCGAGGCGGACGCCAATCACCCTGCCCTGCGCATGCGGCTCATTCGTCTCCTCGAACAGGTCGGCCGCGGCGGGGAGTGCAGCTTCCACTGCGAATACGCGATGCCCGGCTTCTGGCAAGACCGGGCTGCCGCCGAGCCGGCGTTCCGCATCTACCGGCGCGTGCTGGGCGTGCCAAAGGCATACCATCCGGATTGGAATTCCATTGGAATGTGGCATGGGGAGAGGGGGGTCGAAGCGGGTGCACCTGTCCGACGTGTGGGGCGACCTGCACCTGGTTGCGAACGAGAAGACGGGGAGGTTGATCGCCCGCTCCCTCTCCTCCGGCGAGATCCAATGGAACCACCCCAGCCGTTTCGTCTCCAGACGCAAGGACGGGGCCTACCTGCCGGAGTATTGTCGCATGCTTCCGTATACGGTTCGCGGGCGTGCTGCCTTCTCCGTGGTCATGCCCGACAACGCGCGCGGCCTCCACCTGCTGCGCATCGACATCCCCTCCGGACGCGTCACCCACACCTACAAGGCGTCCACGGGCGAATGGTTTCCGTTCTGGCGACGGCGGAAGGCCATCCCCGAGTGGAACAGCCTGGACCACGACTTGGTGTGGGAACGCTCCCCGCTTCACGCCGCGAACACGCCCCTTGTCCTGGCCCGCATCCAGGACGGGGAGGTCGCATGGGTGGCGATCGACCCCGCGACCCTGGACGAACTCTGGCGCAAGCCGTTCGGCCCCATCGATCTCCCGCGGCACCTGCACCGAACCGTGCTGCCGGACCGCATCGTGCTCGCCAAGCAACATCCGGCTCACCTCACCCGGGCGCGCCTCGAGGCGTGTCGGCCGCGCACGGGCGAACCCCTGTGGACACGCGACCTGGACTGGACCGCAGCCTGGCAGGACTACCAGGACCTGCACGCCTCGGAACTCGCAAAGGGCCAGGTGGAGGGGGATCATGCGCTCGAGCTTCGCCGCTACGGCGGCATCGTGGAAGTCCTGGAGGTCGGCTCCCGCGGAAGCATCCGGACAGGCTTTGACGTGCACGTGCGCACAGCGGTCAATGCCCGTACGGGAGCCCCCATCGAGACGTACTCCACGAACGAGATGCCCTGGATCTTGCATCCCAAGGGTCTGCGCGCCCTCGACGATCTCTCGCTCATCTCCCTCGGCAAGGCCGGGGGTACGAAGACCGGGCCCCATGCCCACTTCTGCGGGGAGCTCTACCCGGGCGGGCCCGTGCTCATGAGCAGCCGGCGAACCAACCAGGTGTTGCTCGTCGACCCCTACGACAACGGGCGCGTACTCCTGCAGAGTCGGATCGGACTGCGCGGCCACATGCTGGCAGCCCAGCGTCTCCTGGTCCGCGGCGACTGGGTGCTCGGCTCCAGCTACGTGTTCGGCAACGGCATCCCCTTCCGCAAGGACGTCTTCCTCGAGGCCATCGGCTGGACACCGGACAAGGACCTAGCATTTCGGGAACAGTACGGACTGGACGGGAGCGAACGCGACGACCGCTGAGCACCGCCCCCCTCACGGGGGTTCCGGAGACAGGGGTTTCGTGGACAGTATATGTAACTTAAGACTTCCTGATCACAAAGAACGTCGGCCTGGCACATTTTGGGATCACGCGAGTCTGTAGACCATGCGCATTCCCGTCTGCGAATGTATGAGGTTTTCCTGCGTCAACTGTTCGAGTAGAGCGCCCATCGCTCGGTCGTGAACCGGAGAGGCCATGCGATGCACGGACACGGTGAGGGTATTTGCAT
>CAZBZG010000337.1:0-4681 GCA_964496245.1 uncultured Planctomycetaceae bacterium
GGAGAACCAGGTGCCCCGGATCATTGGTGTTGATGTCCCCAACGACAAGGTCGTGGAAGTGGCCCTCACCTACATCTACGGCGTGGGCCGCACGACCGCGCTGCAGGTCCTCAAGGAGGCCGGCATCGAACCCGGCACGCGTGCCAAGGACCTGACGGGGGACGAACTCGCGCGCATCGGCAGCATCCTCGAGAAGAGCTACGTCATCGAAGGACAGCTCCGCCGGCAGGTCATGCAGAACGTCGCGCGGCTGAAGAAGATCGGATGCTACCGCGGCATCCGCCACGGGCGCGGAATGCCCGTGCGCGGCCAGCGGACCCGCACGAATGCCCGGACCCGCAAGGGGAAGCGCAAGACCGTAGCCGGGAAGCGAAGCGTCAAGGCGATGCGTACGTGAACCGGATCTCAGCACACGGAGGATCGAGACTTCTATCATGGCGCGAAAATACCGAAAGAAGAAGGCGAAGCAGACCGTGGCAAAGGGCATCGCCCACGTGAAGGCGACCTTCAACAACACGGTCATCACGATCACCGACATGTACGGCAACACGCTGGTCTGGGCCTCCACCGGCACGGCCGGATTCCAGAACAGCCGCCAGAGCACGCCGTTCGCCGCCCAGCGGACCGCGGAACGCGTGGCCGAGAACGCCATGAAGATGGGGATGCGTGAAATCGAGGTGCGCGTCAAGGGACCGGGAGGCGGACGGGAAAGCGCGGTCCGCGGCCTGCAGGCCGCCGGCCTGACGATCAAGGCGATCGAAGACGTAACGCCTCTGCCACACAACGGATGCCGCCCGCGCAAGCGGCGGCGCGTCTGACGGAGATCGATCAGCGGCTTGCATCGACACGAGCCGAGACATTGCCGAGCGCGGTGAGCCAGTGGATGCATTCTGCGCACCAGTCGGCTCGGATCGTTCAGAGCTTCGCCGTACTCAGAGAGGAGAAAGGTCAATGCGCATTCGGTGGAAAGGATTCGAACTTCCAACTCGGGTGATCCTCGATCCTCAATCCCAGACCGACACCTACGGCAGGTTCATCGTGGAACCATTCGAACGCGGCTACGGCATTACGGTCGGCAACAGCCTCCGGCGCGTGCTCCTTAGTTCCCTGGAGGGGGCTGCCCCGGTCTCTCTCCAGATCGACGGCGCGTCCCACGAATTCGACTCGATCTCTGGCATCGTGGAGGACGTGATCAACATCGGCCTCAACGTCAAAGGCCTCCTCGTCACCATCGAAGGGGACGGCCCGACCACGCTCCGCGTCGACAAGACGGGGACGGGAACGGTCACGGCGGGGGACATCGTCTGCGACCCGGGGGTCAAAATCGTCAACAAGGACCTGGTGCTCGCCACGATCGAGAAGGAAGATGTGACGTTCAAGGCGGAGATCGAAGTACGCAAGGGGCGGGGCTACATCCGTTCCGAGGACTTTCCCTGGAAGACGGAGGAGAACCTGGGCACCATCCTCCTGGATGCGGCCTTCTCGCCGGTCCGGCGCGCGCGCTGGCGCGTAGAGGAGACGCGTGTCGGGAAAATGACGAACTACGACCGGCTGACGCTGGAGATCTGGGCGAACGGCACGGTTTCGCCCGAGGACGCCCTGGTCGAAGCGAGCACGATCCTCCGCAAGCACCTGAATCCGTTCGTCAAGTACTACGAGCTCGGCAAGGAACTCGCTCGCGAGGCGCCGGGCGAGGAAGAGGCCGAAGAACAGCTCGACATCATGGACAAGGAGCTGGTCGAGAAGCTCGATCAGCCGGTGTCCGTCCTGGATCCGTCGGTCCGCGCGGCCAACTGCCTCGCGGCCGAAGGCATCAAGACTCTGCGGGATCTCGTGAGCCGCGAGGAGAGCGAGATGCTGCAGGTCCGCAACTTCGGAAAGACGAGCCTCAAAGAGATCAAGATGAAGCTGGGGGAGATGGGACTCATGTTCGGCATGCTCAAGAACAAGGAATCTTCCGAGTAACCACGCGAGGTCTTTCCTATGCGCCACGGCAAAGCAGGCCGCAAACTCAACCGTACGCCGGCACACCGGCGTGCCATGATCCGCAACCTGGTCACCGACCTCTTCCTGCACGGCCGCGTGCGCACCACGCCGGCCAAGGCCAAGGAAGCGCGACCGTTCGCCGACAAGTTGATCACGCTGGCCAAGCAGGGAACGCTCCATGCCCGCCAGCGCGCGCTGTCGCTGCTGCACGACCGGAAGGTGGTCGGCAGCCTCTTCGACGAGATCGGGCCCCGCTACGCGCAGCGGCCGGGCGGCTACTGCCGCGTCCTGCACCTGTCCGGTACGCGCGTGGGCGACGGCGCGCCCCAGGCCCTCTTCGAACTGGTCGAGGAGACCTTCGAGCCCAAGCAGCGCAAGGGCCCGAAAGACGCGGACGCGGGCGAACCAGCACCTGCGCCGGCCGAGACGGACGCGGCTGTCCCGGCAGGAGAGAGCCAGCCGGCTTCCGAACCCGCTGCGGCCAAAGCAGAGGGGGAGAAGCCGGCGGACGAGGGCGAGGCCGAAGCAGAAGGCGAGGAGAACGCCGAGGGGCCTGCGAAGTCTGAGACGGACTGACCACTTCCCTCTGGCCCAGCCGCTCGCCGGCCGATCCGCGCCGCCGCCCTGACCCCGGCCCCGTCCCACGCACGGAGCCGTTGTGCCGGAAACCGCTCCCGCCCCCCTCATCGCCCACGTCAGTGAACCCGTCACCGGCGGCGTCGGGCGACAGATCGAGCTGGTCGCGCAGGCTCTGCCCGCTCGGGGTTTCCGGCTCCACCTGATCGTCAGCCTAGGACGCGACCCGGCATTCGCCCGGTCGCTTAACGCCTACGAAGCAGAGGGGATCGGCGTGGACGTGGTGCCGTTCGTCCGCCGGCCCTGTCCGGTCCGCGACCCGTGGAGTTACCTGCGGCTCAAGCGCGCTCTGCGGCGGGTACGGCCGGCGTTGGTGCACACGCACTCGTCCAAGGCCGGCATGCTGGGTCGCCGCGCGGCCCATGCCCTCGGGATTCCGTGCGTACACACCCCCCACGTCTTCGCCTTCGAATGGGCGAAGAGCGGTGTACTCAGGTACCTGTTCCGGATTCTTGAATGCCGGGCCGCGCGCTGGTGCGACCGGATCGTGCTGCTCTCGGACGCGCAGCGGGAACTGGCCTTCACGGTCGGTCTCGGCCCCATCCAGCGGCTGGATGTCATCCCGAACGGTGTGGATGCCGAACGTTTTCGCCCGGCAACTCCCGAGGATCGGCAGGCAGCGCGCAAGCGGTTCGACGTCGCGTGCGACCTGCCCGTGGTGGGAATGGCGGCGCGGTTCGAGCCGCAGAAGGGGGTGGGCGACTTCCTCCGCGCGGCCGCCGGATTGCGCCAGCGCATCCCCCGGGTCCGCTTTCTCTTGGCCGGGGACGGCAGCATGCAGGAAGAAGCACGCCAGCGCGTCGATCGTCTCGGGCTGACCGACGCGGTCTCTTTCTGCGGCAATGTGACCCACATGCTGGAGTTCTATCACGCGATCGACGCGTTCGTGCTCGCCAGTCTCTGGGAGGGATGCCCCTACGTCATTCTGGAGGCCCAGGCCTGCCGCCTTCCGGTCATCGCCACCCGCACCTGGGGCGCCGAGGCGGTGATCGAGGACGGGGAGACAGGATTGCTCGTGGACGTGGGAGACCAAGCCGCGCTCGCCCGCCGCATGGAGCGCGTGCTGACCGCGCCCGCTCTGGCCGAACACCTGGCCGCATGGGGCCGCGCCCGCGTGGAGCAGCAGTACACCCTGGACCGCTGGGCCCAAAGCCTCGAGCATGTCTACGGGCGCGTCCTGGCCGACCGCGCCGCGCTGGAGGCCGAACATGGAGACGGCGATCCAGAGGGGTAAAGGGTGGAGGGTAAAGGGTGGAGGGCGCTGCTTCTGCAGGACCGGCAAAGCCGCGGGGCGGACGCGCCGGAGCGCATCGACTTTGCTCAGGGTTATGCGCCCGTCACATGGCGCGTCCCTCCCCTCTTCTGCGGGCGATCACCGCACTCCCAATGCCTGCGCAAGCAAGCCCCTCACTCCCTCCGCTTGCGGCGGAGGCGCGCCCAGTAGTCGAGGCGCTTCTGGATCTCCTTCTCGAATCCGTAGGGGCCGGGCTCGTAGTAGGCGCGCCCCTCGAGCGACTCGGGAAGGAAGGACTGGCCCGAGAAAGCATCGGGCGCGTCGTGGTCGTACTGGTATCCCTCGCTGTAGCCGAGGTCCTTCATGAGCCCGGTCGGCGCATTGCGGATCGAAAGCGGCACAGGGTCGTTGCGCGTCTGCTGCACGTCAGCCCGGGCCGCGTGGATGGCCCGGTAGAGCTTGTTCGACTTGGGCGCGGTGGCCAGGTAGACCACCGCCTGGGCCAACGCGGTGTCGCCCTCGGGGTAGCCGAGAAAGTGCACCGCCTCCCTGGTTGCATTGGCCTGAACCAGCGCCTGCGGATCCGCCAGCCCCACGTCCTCGGAGGCGAAGCGCACGAGCCGACGTGCGATGTAGAGCGGGTCGGCGCCGCCCTCGATCATGCGCGCCAGCCAGTAGAGTCCGGCCTGGGGATCGGACCCGCGCAGGGACTTGTGCAGGGCTGAGATCAGATTGTAGAACTCCTCCCCCCCCTTGTCGTAGTCGACCCGGCGGCTCGTCATGGCCTCTTTCATGATTTCGAGCGAGACCGGCCGGCCGCCGTCA
>CAZBZG010000338.1:0-4676 GCA_964496245.1 uncultured Planctomycetaceae bacterium
CATCATCAATCCGCTGCGGTTCTTCAGCAGCGCCTACAACATAATGGTCATGGGCGGTGCGGTGAGCCGCCAATCGCGGGCGCAGGCCGTGCGGGAACTCGGCACCCACCGTACGGCCATCGCGGTCACCGACCTCATCGCAAAACTCGACGACCCGGATGCCGACGTCCGGGAGGAGGCGGCTCTGGCCCTGGGAATGATCGGCAGTCCGGACGCCGTGGACGCGTTGGTCGACAAGCTGGAGGATCCCAACAGCGATCTCGCCGTGCAGATCGCCCGCGCGCTACGGCGGTCCAAGGATCCCCGCAGCGTCGAGGCGCTCGTGCACAAGCTGGACGAGCCCGACCGTGAGATGCGCAGCGAGACGGCCAGAACCCTGGGCGAGATCGGAGATCCCCGCGCAGCGGATCCGCTCCTCGATCTCCTGCGGCACACCGACGACGACAAGGTGGCGTCGGCCTCGAGCCAGGCGCTGGCGCAGCTCGGTGAGGTGGCCGCGATCTATGAGATTCTGCCGCGCATGCGTGCGACGCGGAACCCCGTGCTCAAGCGCTCCCTGGCTGTGGCCGTCGGGGACCTCCTGGGCGAACGGGACGGCTTCTATCGCATCCTGAGTCGGGAGGCGGAGACCCACGGCGCCGGGGCAGAACGGCTGCTCCGGCGGATCGCGCGGGGCATCCACGCGGCCGCGCCGCCCGCGCTCGCGGACGAAGCCGTCCGGCTGGAGGCGAAGTGCCGCGAGCTCGAAGCGGCGTACGAAGACCGCGCGGCTGAGCGGTGCGCCAGCCTCCTGTTCGATCTGGCCATCGGAATGGCAGCGCTGAAGCACGGCGTGCGTTTCGGCGGGGACGCCAAGGTGTTCATCGAGGAACTGATCTGGCACGACCGATGCTTCGGCGTGGGCGTCTGGTTCCTCGACCTGTTGCGCTGCGGCGCTCCTGGACTGCCGCCGGCCCAGGCGGAGGAAGACCTGAACGAGATGTTGCTCGGCATTTACTTCCTGTCTGGCGTGGAGATTCGCTGAGCGCGGGGGCCGACCGCGAGAGGGGACGGGAAGGAGGAGCGAGATGATCGAGGCGTACACGTTCGGGCGCATGACCGTGGACGGTCAAAGCTACACGAAGGATCTGATCGTGTTCCCGGAGCACGTGGAGGCGAACTGGTGGCGCGATCGGGGGCATGTCCTGGGGCGCGGCGACCTCGCGAACGTGTTCGCGGCTGCACCGGAGGTGCTTGTGGTGGGGCAGGGGAGTCCCGGCCGCATGGAGGTGCCAAAAGCCGTGGCCAGGGACGTGAAAGCCCGGAAGATCGAACTCGTGGTCGCGCCGACGCCGGAGGCGGTCGACGCCTACAACCGGCTCGCGCTGGAACAACGGACCGTCGGCGCGTTTCATCTCACCTGTTAGCCGTCGAAGCCTTCCCAGAAGCGCCGGCCCTCCTCGCCCGTGTCGTCGACGGCATCCCGCCACCGGAGGAGTTCGTGGCGCAGGCGTTCGACCGTGGTTTCGGCGGCGGGATCGCCTGCACGATTGTCGAGCTCCCAGGGATCGGTGGTGAGATCGAAGAGTTGGGTGGTGCGGCGGCCGCCGACGACGTACTCGATCAGCTTGTAGCGTTCGTCGCGTACGCTGCGTTGCACGTCCCGGTAGGCGCAGTAGAGGGACGGGCGGATGCGTTCGGCCGGATCAGCGATAGCGGGCATGAGGCTCTGCCCGTCGACCGTATCCGCCACGGGCAGGTCGAGCAGTTCGCACAACGTGGGGAAGATGTCGTAGAGGTAGGCGTAGGCTTCGCGGGTCTCCCCGCGCGGGACGCCCGGGCCGGCCAGCAGGAGCGGCACGCGCACGCTGTGCTCGTACAGATTCTGCTTGCCCATGAGGCCGTGACGGCCCACGGCCAGTCCGTTGTCACCCGCGAATACGATGATCGTGTTCTCCATCGCGCCGGTCTCCTCCAGGGCTTGGAGCACCCGGCCCATCTCGGCATCAACATGGGCGATCATGGCGTAGTACTCGGCGAGGTGCTGCCGGCTCGCCTCCTCGGTGCGCGGCCAGTCCTCGAGTAGTTCGTCGCGGATCTTGAGCTCTCCGTTGTCGAACGGGTGGGCGGGCATGTAGTTGGGCGGCAGGGGCAACGCGGCCGGATCCACGCGATCCAGATACTCCTGGGGCATGATCCGGGGATCGTGCGGCGCCATGAAGGAGACGTAGGCGAAGAACGGCTGGTCGCCGGGGCGGCGGTGGAGGAAGTCGATGGTCGCATCCGCGAAGAGTTCGGTCGAATGCTTGCCCGCCTTGATGTGGTCGCACTGGCGCTCGCGGATCTCATTGGATCCGCCGGGATTCGGGCACACCGGATGCGTGGAGTACTCCCCGGTGGGATCGAAGTCGCAGGCGGGCACGTTCCAGTGGTCGGACATGCCGCCAAAGAAGATCTCGGCGCCGTCGGTGAAGCTGCGGGCATATGCAGCGGGGCCGTTGTGCCACTTGCCGGTGCCGAAGGTGGCGTACCCGGCTTCCCGCAGGACTTCGCCGAGCAGGCGGTGGGCGTCCGGCACGGAGGCGCCGCTGCCGTCCAGATGGAAGAGGGAACGTCCCGTCATGAGCATGGCGCGGCTGGGCATGCACACGGCGGGGGAGGTGCCGCCCATGACGTGGGCATGCGTGAAGGACGTGCCCGCGCGGACCAAACGGTCGAGCGTGGGCGTATGGATGGCGTCGCAGCCCAGGGCGCGGATCGTGTCGTAGCGCTGATCGTCGGTGAAGAAGAAGAGGATGTTGGGACGGGGCCGGGTGCTCATGGGGGCTCCTTTGAGAAGTCGCATACCGAACGCGTGTCGCCGCCGTTGCCGGAATCACTCGGCATTCGGCGGGTCCGATTCCTCGATGTCGCTGTCCAGGAGGTGGCCGAGTTTGGTGCGCTTGGTATGGAGGTAGCGGGCGTTCTCCGCACGGGGCCGGATGAGCAGCGGAATGCGTTCGACCACTTCGAGGCCGTGCCCCGAGAGTCCGTGGATTTTCTTCGGATTGTTCGTGAGGAGCCGCATGCGGCGTACGCCGAGGTCCGAAAGGATTTGGGCGCCGATGCCGTAATCGCGCAGATCCGCGGCAAAGCCGAGCTCCTCGTTGGCCTGGACCGTATCGAGCCCCTGTTCCTGGAGCGCGTAGGCGCGGATCTTGTTGTCCAGGCCGATGCCGCGCCCTTCCTGGCGCATGTACACGAGGGCTCCCCGGCCCTCTCGTTGGATGAGCTCCATGGCCGCGTGGAGCTGTTCGCCGCAGTCGCACCGCTGGGAGTGGAAGATGTCGCCCGTGAGGCACTCGCTGTGGACCCGCAGCAGGACGGGGGCGTCGATGGGCGGGTGGCCGGGCCCGATGTCGCCGACCGTGATCGCTACGTGCACCTCTCCCGTGACCGTGCAGCGATAGCAGTGGAGCTGGAACGATCCAACGTCGGTCGGCAGATGGACGCTGGAGACGAGTTCCACGAGACGTTCGGTGCGGCGGCGGTGCTGGATGATCTGTGCCACGCTGCAGAGTTTGAGGCGGTGCCGAGCGCAGAACGCCTCGAGGTCGGGCATCCGGGCCATGGACCCGTCCGGGTTCATGATTTCGCAGATGACTGCAGCCGGCCGGAGGCCGGCCATGCGGCAGAGATCGACCGATCCCTCGGTCTGTCCGGTGCGCACCAGTACGCCCCCCTCTTGGGCGCGAATGGGCTGTACGTGGCCGGGCCTGCGCAGATCGGAGGGGCTGGCGTCCGGACGGCAGGCGGTGCGAATGGTCCGCGCGCGGTCCGGAGCGCTGATGCCGGTGCTGACGCCTTCGGCCGCTTCGATCGTGATCGTGAAGGCGGTGCCGAAGGGAGCCGTGTTCGACTGCGGGGGAACCATCATGGGCAGGTCCAGCCGATCGCAGATCGCCGGTTCCAGCGCCAGACAGATCCAACCCCGGCCGTGGGTGGCCATGAAGTTGATGGCTTCGGCCGACGCGTGCTCCGCCGGCAGCACGAGGTCGCCTTCGTTCTCCCGGTTCTCGTCATCCACCAGCACGATCATCCGGCCGGCGCGCAGATCCTGGAAGATATCGGGAATCGGGCTGAGCGTCATGGCATGTAGCCTTGCGTCGCGTACGATGGCCCCGTCAGGCGGTCCGGCCGGAGGCGAACACGGAGCAGGGCCTGCAAGCAAAGCCTAGTCGCACAGGAAAATCGTGTCAAGCGGCTTCGACAACGCCTTTCGGATTGACGAGCCGTGCGCCGACGGTTAGCATACGATCGTTTTGCGAACCGAACAAGGAGGCAGTCATGCCGCAGCAGTTTCAAAAGATCCTCATCGACTCCTATGCGGGCATCTACGAGCGGGAATGGGTGCTGAGCGCCGAGAACCTCGGGCAGAGGGCGCATCCTGCCTGGAGCTTGGAGAAGGATGTGTTGGTGGGCGGCCGGCAGCACGGCGTTGACCGCCTGAGCGTGGACAACGGATTCTTTTCCTTTCAGGTGATCCCCACGCGCGGTATGGGCATCCAGGAGGGCGTCTTCGACGGCATCCGCCTGGGGTGGGACAGCCCGGTGGGCGAGGTCGTCCATCCGCAGTACGTCCCGTTGGAAGAGCTGGGAGGACTGGGATGGCTGCGCGGCTTCTCCGAGTGGTTCGTGCGCTGCGGCATGACGCACAA
>CAZBZG010000339.1:0-2540 GCA_964496245.1 uncultured Planctomycetaceae bacterium
AAGACCGCGGCCATGTCCTCCTGCGTCAGGGGCGTTGGCGGAAGGGTCTGCTCGGACTGCGGCAGTTCGATCTGCCTGGCCACGTCTGCGAGAATGCGCAGGGCTGCCAGGTCCCGCACGCCTTGGGGCGTGTCCACGTCAGGCCGGGAGAGCAGGCGGCGCAGTTCCTCCCCGGTGAGCACGTCCCTGTGGATGCGCTTGCGCTTCTTGGGGTAGCTGTCCTTTCCCGATCTCTGATCGTGCTTTGGTACATTTCGTGCCGGAATCGAATGTGGGCTTGCGGGTGAGGATGCGGCCTGAATTTGGCTGAGGTCCGGAAACTCGCGCTCGTGGTAACCTTCCTCGATCCCGCAAGCAAACGACTCCCCGCCGTCGAGATCCGCCCGGCTGCGTAACGCCCCCGCGAGCACCGCTCCACTGCGCCCGCCCCGCCTCGGACGAACACATCCTGACCGTCACCCCCGCGCCGCCAGATCGACTCCACACTCGCCGTCAACGTTCACCGGAAATCCGGGGTCATTCGTGCTCCTGCACGGGATACTGAGATCGCTGGGGCGGTACAGTGGGCGAGAACCTGCCTCGCAGCGCGCGTGTCCCCCAAGACAACGGACATCTGAACCATGCCGAGAAATCGAGGGCCGCAGCGGCGACGCAGTCAAAAACGAGCGGGCAGGGGAGACCTGCCCGCTCTGCAAACGCGTTGCGATGCGGCTGTTGAGGACTAGAACGCCTCCACGGGCGCGTCGTCACCGTCGTCCTCGGGGGCGGGCGGTGCGGGCATGTTTCCGCCCTGCAGCATCTGGAACTGCATGATGGCGGTCATGATCGCGGTCGCGGTTTCCGAGACCACCGGGGTCGGTATCTTGCCGACGATGCGCAGACTGGCATTCGTCTCGCCCTCCGGACCGGCCTTGCCTTCCCGGGCGCCCACATTCATCGTGATCGGGAGGCGCGAGTCGGGCAAGGCACGCAGGATCTCGCCGGCCGGCCCGGCCAGCAGGGGATTGGTGGCTGCGAACTGGCCGCCGAAGAGCTTGATCATGTTGAGCAGATACATGGAGGCGAACGCGATCTGCTTGTCTTCGACGGCGTTCAGCCGTTCCATGAACATCTTGTCCGCGCCGAGGCCGAGCGTCTTGTCCCGGAGCGCGGTGACGGCTTCGGCCAGGCGTTTCTTCCCGTTCGCGCCGCTGGCGAACACGACCACGTTGTCCAAAAGCGCCAAGTACTGCTGCTGCTGTTCCATGGTGCGCCGCATGTTCTCGATCATCATGGCGGTCTGCGGAGGGGCGTCGCCCTCTTGCTCGGGGGCCTGGACGTCGAAGGTGACATGGTCGTAGGGCACGCCAGCCGCTGTGCCCGCGTTCTCTTTGTAGGCGATGTGCATCTCGAAGGGGATCGGGCCGGGCATCTGCTGGTAGAGGCTGTTCATGAGCCCGCCCACGCCCTGGCAGGCCTGGGCCATCAGCCTCTTGTAGGCGGGGCCGTCCTCGACCGCGTAGTACATGACCGCGCTCTGTCCCACGGTGTTGCCGGCCGCGTTCTTCTCGCCCACCAGTGCGATGGCGCCCTCGCCCACGCCGATGTCGAAGAAGCCCTTGACCGCTTCGCCGAGCACGGCCTGGCTCTTCGGGTCGATCGCGCCGACGAAGTCGCGCACGGCATCGCTCAGGAAACCCTGCAGGTGCTGCATGGCCTCCTTTTCGTAGTGGAGGCACTCGACGAGCGCGGCCTCGCGGGGCAGGTACTGGACGAGCTGATACGCGGGCTCGCTCTTGCTGCAGGCCTTGGCGAAGGCGGCGAAGGCGGTGTCGTGCTTGGGCGTAACGTAGGTGGAGATCTCCATGCCTTGGGCGTCGGCGTACACGTAGCTGCGGGTGCTCTTCACCTGTTCGGCCACCGCGGTCAGGCGGCGGAGGTAGTCGGGCGCGAACTTGGCCATCTCGCGGCCGAAGCCGGGGGCGCCCTCCATGGCCGCCGGATCCTCGATCCGGGCCTGCAGGGAGGCGATGCCGCTCTCGATCAGGTCGCGATTGAACGCCACGATCTTGCCCACGTCCACGGTAATGACCAGCGCCGCAGCCGCGGGATCCGCGCTCGCGGCCGGCTGTTTCCAGCCTTTGACCGCTTCGGCTACGTGGCGGACGTGGGGAGGCTTGGAGCCGGCACACACCCAGCCGTTGCCCGCGTCGGCCATAAAGGTCGGCCGGCCGGGCCCCTGCAGGGCCGCGACCTTGTAGATGCCGAGTTCCGCCTCTTCCACGGCGAATCCGCCCGCTTTCATGGCATCGATCTTCTGGGCAAAGCCGCTCACCGGAATCAGCAGCCCGGCCGGCGGCTGCTGGCCCGGGTCGGGCGCACAGATCACGAGCTGCAGGGCCCGGTCCTTTTCGAGCAACGCATCGGGCATCTTGGCGATCTTGGGAAGCCACTCCAGGCTGAGCGTCCCGGGCTGCATGGCCGTGGCCAGGGGCGTCCCCTGCAGCGCCTGCGTGAGGAAGCCTTCCATGTTTTGCAGGGACTGTTCGAGCGCGCTCGTG
>CAZBZG010000339.1:2550-4653 GCA_964496245.1 uncultured Planctomycetaceae bacterium
GTGGTGATGTGGACGATGATGTCGCGGGGCAGCACCCCTTGGTACGTGGCGGGGTTGGCCTGGTCGGCCGCCGTGGGCTGATCGTCAGGGGCTGCCTGGTTCTCCGCACCCAGGGGGCGGGCGCCGGTGGCGGTCTCCAGCACGGGCGCGGGCGGCGCGGGCTCCTTTTTGAGCGCATGGTGCGCGGCCAGCACCGTGCCTGCAATCAACGAGGTGGAGATCGCCACCGCTGCAGCGGTCGTCTTCACCTGGGTCCAGAGCATGCTTCTCATGGTCGTCTCCAACAAGGTACCTGTCTTTCCAGACAACACGCCGGAAGCCACAGCAGCTCCCGAGGCAACACGCGTGGCAGCTTCGACCGTGACGGCCAGGCACGAGGCTGGAACCGCTTCGGCGGTCCCGTGTACGGCGAGCAAAGCAGGCAGCGCGGTAGCGGACAGAGCCACCTTCCGCCGCGCCAGTCGCCTGCGGAGGACCTCCCGCCCCTTGGCGAGACGGCCGCGTAGCGCACCCACGCTCCAGCCGAGGACGCAGGCGGCCTGTTCGCTTGTCTTGCCCTCCAGGTAACAGAGGACCAGAGGCGCGCGCAGGCGTTCGGGCAGGCGGGTCAGTTCCTCGTCGAGGTGCGGCTTGAGTTCCTCCCATGTGCCATCGTCTTGGGGTTCGTTCATCTCTGCAGCCCGCCTTTCATGCGCCATCCGCCGTCCCGCTGATTTGCGGGCGTTCAACGCCACGCGGGTCGCAACCTGATAGAGCCAGCTGGCGATCGAGTCCCGCTTGCGTAGCGTCTTGGCCTTGCGCGCCAGGAGAACGAACGTGGCCTGAAAGGCGTCCTCCGCCATGTGGTGGCCGGCCGCCACGCGGCGGCACACCCCCCAGACCAGGCGGCCATGCCGGTTGAGGATCTGCCGGAAGGCGTCCTCATCCCCCCGTTCGACAAAGGCCTGCACCAGCTCGGCGTCGGTTCGCTCTTCCATCAATGTCCCTCACGCTTCTGGCCGCGCTTTCGCTTTCGCATGCATAGACAACAGCAGAGCCAGCAGTGGCACAGAATTCTCGAGAAAAATGGCTCATGTGTTCACCTATTTGCAATGGGCTGTACTAAGACCTTTCGCGCCAATGGCTTCCAAGGGAAGCCCGAACGCCCTAGGGGCCGACGGGCCCCATCCACTGCGCCTGGACCCGCGGGGTGGCCGCCTGGTAGAGCAGCGAGATCATCTGTTGGGGGCTGGCCAGGCCCCCGGCGCCGCCCACCTTGAGAAAGTCGGTCCACGAGACCTGGCGACGGTAAAGGACCACCTTGGGCGCACGGACCCCGGCCAGGGACTTGGCCTTGGTGAGGGCCCGGTCGAAGTATCCCACTTCATCCACCAACCCCAGGTCCCGGGCTTCCTCGGGCACGAAGATGCGGCCGTCGGCCACTTCCCGCACGGCCTCGGGTGTCAAGCCCCGTCCTTCGCTCACCACCGCAACGAACCGGTCGTGGAAATGCGTCAGGGTGTCCTCCATGAGTTCGCGCTCCTCCGGTTTCATTTCCCGGAACATGCTGCCCAGATCCTTGGATTCGCCCGCCATGATGGGCGCGTACTTGATGCCGAGCTTCTTCTCGAAGAGTTCCTTGACCATGAAGCGCATCATGATGACGCCGATGGATCCGACAAGGGCCGTGGGGGACGCCACGATGTGGTCGGCTGGCGCGGCGATGTAGTAGCCGCCGCTGGCTGCCATGTCGCCGATCCACACGATCACCGGCTTGCCGCACTCCTGGCGCAGGCGCCGGACCTCGTTGTGGATCAGGTCGCTCGCGGTCAGGCCACCGCCCGGCGAGTCGATCTGCAGGATGACGCCGCGGACCATGTCGTCCTTGCCGGCCCGGCGAAGCTGTTGGGTAATGGCAAAGACGGCGTCGCTCCCGGCCACGTGAGAACCGGTGCCCATGATGGCTCCGGTGATCGAGAGCACCGCGATCTTCCGATCCTCTCCCCGTCCCCCGGCGACCACGGTCTCCTCCTTGATGTCACCGGATGACTCGAACAACAGGCTTCCCTGAAAACCGGCCGCAGCCATGCCCAGGCTCAGCACGAGCACCACGCCCAGTCCGAT
>CAZBZG010000340.1:0-4652 GCA_964496245.1 uncultured Planctomycetaceae bacterium
CACGCGGTTCGATCCTACGCTCATCGAGCAGTACAAGGACCAGTCCGAGTGGATGTTCCACGACTGTCAGCTCCACGCCGGCGCGGTTCATGCCTACTACGGCGAGCTCCAAGACCTCGACCCTGACGTGCGCGAGCGCATGATTCTCATGCACTACGGAGACAGCTGGCGCAAGTTCAAGCCCAAGAAGGACGGCTTCCACAGCTTCGCCAAGGAAGGCGTGCAGTATATCTTCTGAGGCGATTGCCCCTCCTCGAAATCGACATCGCTATCGGGGTCGGCATCGAGACCGGCCTCATCGGCTGCGTCTCCGATTTCGATCCCGATCCCAATCCCGATAGCGATTTCGATCGCTCGCCTCTTCCCCGCCCCGGCCTTGACCGCAGCAGCCGCTCGCGCCATACTGGCAGTTCAAGAGGCGGTCCAAGAACCGCCGCTCTTGGCGGGTGCCATGCCCATCCTCGGATGGGCATGCGAAAAGGCGTCTGCGGCTGCACAGCATGTCCACCTGGGGGTGGACATGGCACCCACAGCGACGAACGCGCCCGCGCAGTTGCCGGTGACAGTCAGCCCTGCGACCGCGCTTCGCGTTCCTTCCGTCGCTGTTCAATGACCTCTTCCGCGATGGAAAAGGGCACGGCTTCATAGTGCTCGAAGTGCATGGTGAAGCTCGCGCGGCCCTGGGTCATGCTGCGCAGGTCGCTTGCGTATCCGAACATGTTGGCGAGCGGGACCACGGCCTTGATGAGCTGGGCGTTGCCCTGCGCCTCCATGCCGCTGATGCGGCCTCGCTTGCCGCACAAGTTTCCGCTGACGCTCCCGGCGAATGTCTCGGGGGTGACCACGTTGACGCGCATGACCGGCTCCAGGAGTTCGGGGTTGGCTTTGCGGAAGGCCTCCTGGAAGGCCTGGCGCGCGCAGGTGGTGAAGGCGAGTTCCGAGGAGTCGACTTCGTGGTGCTTGCCGTCCACCAGGTTCACCTTGACGTCCACCACGGGGAAGCCGGCCCACGGACCTTTGCGCATGGCTTCCACGACGCCCTTTTCCACTGCGGGAATGTAGTCCTGAGGAATGGCGCCGCCTTTGATCCGGTCCTCGAACTCGAAGCCCTGGCCCGCGGGGAGCGGTTCCAGCACCATGGCGACCTGGGCGAATTGGCCGCGTCCGCCGGTCTGCTTGACGTACCGCTTGTCGATCTTCGCTGCGGCTCCGATGGTTTCGCGGTAGGCCACCTGTGGCGCGCCGGTCTCGATTTCGAGTCCGAACTCGCGCTTGAGGCGGTCCGCGATCACCTCCAGGTGGAGTTCGCCCATGCCCGAGAGAATCGTCTCGTCGGTTTCGCGGTCGGCGGAGACCACGAAGGTCGGGTCCTCTTCCGCCAGCTTGTGGAGCGCCTTGCCGAGCTTCTCCCGGTCGCTCCGGCGGGCGAGGCGCACGGCCACGTCGACCACGGGCGCGGGGAACTCGATGGCTTCGAGCAGGATGGGGTCCTCCTCGCAGCAGATCGTGTCGCCCGTGACCGTATCGGACAAGCCCACGACCGCGCCGATGCCACCGGTGTAAATCTCGTCCACCATCTCCTGCCGGTTGGCGTGCAGCTTGACGAGTCGGCCGACCCGCTGGCGTTTCTTCTGCGTGGCGTTGTATACGTAGGTGCCCGCCCGCAGCGTTCCGGAATAGACGCGCACGAAAATGAGCTTGCCGATGTGGCGGTCGGCCATGACCTTGAAGGCCAAAGCCGCCAGGCGGCCCTCGTCCTTGGGGACGCGCTCGATGGGAGTGCCTTCCCGGCAGCGTCCGCTCACGGGCGGTAGCTCGATGGGGCTGGGGAGGTAGTGGACCACGGCGTCCAGCAGCCGCTGTACGCCCTTGTTCTTGAAGGCGCTGCCGCAGAAGACGGGGCAGATCCGGTGCGCAAGGGTGGCCTGGCGGATTCCCGCGCGCAGTTCGTCGATTGTCACGCCCTCGTCCGCGCAGAACTTCTCCATGAGGTGCTCGTCGACTTCGCTCGCCTTCTCCACGAGATGCCGCCGCCACCGGGCCGCTTCTTCGGCCATGTCGGCCGGGATCGCCTCCTCGTGGAAGGTGGTGCCATGGTCGGATTCGTCGTAGTAGACCGCGCAGTCCTCCACGAGGTCCACGACGCCGCGGAAGCCGTCTTCGTCGCCGATGGGAATCACCAGGGGCACGGCGTTGGCGCCCAGTTCCTTCTGGATCTCCTCGACCACGCCGAAGAAGTCGGCCCCGGCCCGGTCCATCTTGTTGACGAACGCGATGCGGGGGACCTCGTACTTCTCGGCCTGGCGCCAGACGGTCTCGGACTGGGGCTCGACGCCGCCCACGGCACAGAAGAGGCCGATCACGCCGTCGAGCACGCGGAGACTGCGTTCGACCTCCACGGTGAAGTCGACGTGGCCGGGCGTATCGATGATGTTGATCATGTGGTCGCGCCATTCGCAGGTGGTGGCGGCCGAGGTGATGGTGATGCCCCGCTCCTGCTCCTGGTCCATCCAGTCCATGAAGGCTTCGCCGTCGTGGACCTCGCCCAGCTTGTGGCTGCGGCCGGTGTAGTAGAGGATGCGCTCGGTCACGGTCGTCTTGCCGGCATCGATGTGGGCCATGATGCCGATGTTGCGGACCCGTTCGAGCGGATGCGTGCGTGCCATGCTATCTGATTCTCCTGTCCAAGTCCTTGCGCGTCTGAGGCGGTCCGCCGCACAAAGCGCGGCTCCCTGAAACGTACCGAACCCGGCCGCGCGGCCGGGCCCGCCGATGGTCCGTACTCTACCACGTCGGACCCGCCCAACCAAGCGTTTTCCGGCGTCTTTCGCCCAGATCCAGACTCGCTTGGCCTTCCGGCGCATCACCGATGCCGCATTGCGTCCTTGACCACGCCGCAGGATCGCGCGATACTCGAGGTTGCCTGGAGGGGGCGGGAGTTCTGCGTGCCCGACATCATCCGCGACATCATCGCCGCTGTCGAGCCGGCCCATGGCATTTATCTGCGGGGTCGACCAGACGCTCGACGCGCTCGCCCGTGGCGCTGGAAGCGGGCGAGCAGACCGCGCTCATCTACGGCTCTTGCAGCGGTACGGTCTATGTGCTGCCGCTCGAAGGCGCGTGCAGCCTGCGCACCAAGGTCCAGTCTTCGGGCCGGCTCTGGTGGGGACTGCTCATCGTGCTCGTCGTCTTCTGCGGGGTGGTGTTGCCGGTTCTGCTCTGGCTGGGGGCGTGGCAGAACGAAGATCCCGCGCACGCCGCGAGGGACCCCTGACCGTCCGGGCGCACGGTCGTCACGCGCTCTCGGCCACCACCACGAGATCCGCGCTCTCCTTGCCGGCGAAGGTGCACCCGTCGAGCCCGCCGTACCACGCCAGGCGCGTGAAGCCGGCTTGGGCGAGCGTCTTCTCGAGATCCGCGCGCGTGAGATCAAGCAGCACCTGGCCGGAAGCCTTGCACTCCCAGCCGCTCGGTGCATCGCCTCCGACAGGGCGGAAGAAGGTGCTGACCGTAACCAGCCGGCCTGTGGGGGTTGGCACCATGGACTTCACGACCCGGACCGTATGCGCGGCGACGCTGCCCTCCTTGTGCGTGAGCTTCGGCGACCGGTGGACGGCGGCGTCGGGATTGATGACGTGCAGCAGGAGCCGGCCTTGAGGCGCGAGCATGCTGCGGGCGGCCCGGAGGGTCCGATCCACATCTGCGGGGTCGGGGAGCATGTTGAGCGAGTTCCCGATGCAGAGCAGCAGGTCGAAGGGGCCTGGCGGCGGCGCGCGCATGTCGCGCACGAGGTAGCGAACGCGCGCATGGGTACGCTTGGCCTGCGCCACCTGGATCATGGCGGGGGAGAGGTCGCACGCGGTCACGGTGGCGCCGGCCCGGGCCAGACATTCGGCGTGTACACCCGTGGCGCAGGCGAGATCGAGCACGCGGCCCCTGCCGGCGAGCTCTCGCAGGAAGTCGCCCTCGCGGTCGATGCGCTTCGCGGGATCCGAGAGGATGTCGTAGGCGGCCGCGACCGGATCGAAGGAAGGCGCGGCGTCAGCCGTCGGGTCAGGCGGTTCCATGGGCATGCGGCTCAGGAGGAGACGGGAACGCGCGGCCGCCCCACTCGAACCGGATCTCCTCGTAGGCGACGTTTCCGTGTCGTATCTCGTACGCCTTGGTCTTCTCCAGCTCCTCGATGCGCTTCTCGCTGACCTTGTGAAATCCCTCGCATCCGGGGCACGTCCGCTTCTCGACCATCACCATCCGCAATTCAATGGAACAAGCTTGGCGCTTGCTTCGAGGCGCATGGATTGCGGGGGGCACTCGACTGCGTCCGCGCGCCTCACAGTGTAGCCGCTGTCCGGCGTTTGTCAAAAGACTGCGTGCAAAAAGCGCAGCGCACGGATAGAGTCGAGATCCGCAGAAAGCCGTACGTGCACGCGGATCGGGAGGGCCGATGGCGGGACGACCGAGGACATCGACGAACACGCGTGATGCCGGCCCCCTCGCGCGTTCCCTCTCCGCCGCGGCCGGCCGCAAGCGGGCGGGCCTGCAGCGGAATCTGGTGCGCTGGTTCCGCGCGCACGCGCGCGCGCTTCCCTTTCGCGCAACGCGCGATCCCTACCGCATCTGGCTGGCCGAGGTGCTGCACCTCTCGGGCGTGA
>CAZBZG010000341.1:0-2970 GCA_964496245.1 uncultured Planctomycetaceae bacterium
CTCCATCAAATCCTCAACAACTAGTAAGAATCCAACCGTTCTTTGGCCCCATAGATGAATTCATGCCCCACATATCGATCATAACCGCTGTTCGCAATGGCTTCGACCACGGCCGGGTAGTGGATCTCCTGGGTCTCGTCCGGGTCGCGGCGACCGGGGTTGCCGGCCGTGTGCATGTGGCCGATGTGGTCGATGTTCTCCTGGATCGTGCGGCAGAGGTCGCCCTCCATGATCTGCATGTGATAGATGTCGTAGAGCAGCTTGACGTTGGGCGAACCGACCCGCCGCACCACCTCCACGCCCCAGGCCGTGCGATCGCACTGATAGCCGGCGTGGTCCACCTTGCTGTTCAGGAGTTCCATGTTCAGGGTCACCCCCGCCGCCTCGGCCTCCTGGGTCACCTGGGCGAGTCCGTCGGCCACGATGCCGACCGCGTCCGCATCGTCGACCCCGTTGCGGTTGCCGCTGAAGCAGATCAGGTTGGGAATGCCCCGCTCCCGGGCGACCGCGATGCTGGCCAGGAGTTCTTCGCGGATGCGCCCGTGGTTCTCGCGTTTGTTGAGGCCGTCGGGAATGGACTGATGGCCGCAGAGGCTCGCCACGGTCATGCCCCGGTCTTTCGCAACGTCGCAGATCAGATCGAACGGCGCGCTCTCCCGGAACCAGAGCTCCACCGCCGGGTAGCCGATGCGCGCAGCCGTCTCAATCGTCTCGCGCACGTCGTCGGGCTCCGCGCTCTTCCAGAAGCAGGGGATGCAGAAGGATTGTTGAAAGGATGCCATGGTGTGTCTCCTCTTGACGGGCATGCGGGCAACGAGGCGCGAACGCTCGCGTTCGGAGGGTCCTGCTCCTGCAGGACCGCGCGTCCAGAGCGCGTCCCTCCGACGGCTCCGCTGGCGTATCGTCCTCCCTACCCCGTCAGCCTCTCGGGCGCTGTACACGCCCCGGTCTCCAGATCGATCAGGTCCATGTAGTACCGTGTATCCTCGAAGCGGTCGCGGGTGCGCCCCAGCCAGGCGTCGAGCTCGTGGTCGAGCTCCGGCGGCACCGCAGCCGCATTCCGGTCCGCCGCGAGGTTGCGCTGCTGGAGCGGATCGGCCTCGTTGTCGTACAGGAACCACGGCCCCCGGCGATCGCGGACATACGTATGCGTGCGCGTGCGGATGCCGCGGTAGGGCCGCATGAAGCCCGCGGGCATCCCGCGACCGCCGACCGACGTCTCGGTCCATTGCTTGCCCCAGGTCGTGGCCGAACACGGCCAGAGCAGGAAACCGCTCTGTTCGGGTTCGCCCGCATCTCCGCAGAGCACCCCCGAGAGATCTGCGCCCTCCACGCCATCCGGCACGTCCAGGTCCATGAGGCCGAAGAGCGTGGGCAGGACATCCGGCAGGTTGACGGGCACGGACACGCGCAGACCGGCCTGTACGGTCGGGGGATGCCGCAGGAGCAGCGGGATGCGGATGGACTCGTCCCACGGCTGGACCTTGTGGAGCTGGCCCTGGCTTCCGAGCATCTCGCCGTGGTCCGAGGTGAAGACCACGACCGTGTCGTCGGCCACGCCCGACGTTCGCAGTTCGGCCAGGAGGCGCCCCACGTTGTGGTCGATGTTGCTCACCGCCGCGTAGTAGGCGGCCGTCCACCGGCGGAGGATGTCGTCGGGCGCGCCCGTGGTGCCTTCCGGACGTGGGCTGTCGGCACGCACGAGCCCCTCGGCCGGGATGCTGACGTTTCCACGGAGCTCCAGCGCCTTCGGGTCGTACAGGGCCCTCCATTCGCGCGGCGCTACAAAGGGCGTGTGCGGCGTGCCGGGCGCCACCACCAGGGCGAAGGGCTTGTCCGCTTCTTGGCCGTCCGCATGCGTGCGCAGGAAGTCGATCGCCAGATCGGTCTGCACGTCCGGCTCCCAGCCGTCCACGGCAATGGGCACGGGCTCGTCGCGGAAGTAGCAGGCATCCCAGTAGGCGTGCGAGCAGTGGTGCACCGCCCAGTGGTCCCATCCGTGTCGCATGGGGCCGGGCGGAATCCACCCGTTCTGCCCCTGGTTGAAGCGCGTGGCGCCGATGTAGGCTTCGCCCGCGAGATGCCACTTGCCGATGTAGCCGGTCGCGTATCCCGCGTTCTTGAGCATCGTGCCCAGCGACGGGAGGTCGGTCGGGAGCATGGAGTTGTTCGTGAGCACGGTGTTCGCCAGCGGATACCGGCCGGTGAGCAGGCACGCCCGCGCCGGCGTGCACACGGGCGTGTTCGAGACCGCGCGCGTGCAGCAGGCGCCTTCCTCCGCCAGCCGGTCGAGGTTGGGCGTCTGAATCTGGGCGTTTCCTGCGCAGCCCATGGCCATGGCCCGCATCTGGTCCACGAGCACCAGGAGCAGGTTGGGTGGACGGCGCGCTTCAGGAGTGGGCGACCGGGCTGCCATGGATGGCCTCTGCCTCCTCGGATCCGTTCGATCAGCAGGCTCCTCACCCCGACCCGCGCGGATCGGCCCAGCCAAGCCGCTGGAAGACGTCGAGCGCGTTGCCGCCGAGGATCTTCGCCTTGTCCGCCTCGGGGATGTCGGCATACGCGATGGGGCCGATCCCCGTGCCGAAGTCGAGATCCAGGGCATCCGACCCGTAGAGGATCTTCTCCACCGGCAGATGGTCCCACATGGATTGGAGCGAGGCGAACGCGGCGGTCACGAAACACGCGCAGGTGCACTGGTAGATGTTCTCGTACCGCTCGATGAGCTTGGCGTACTTGGTGTCCGCGTGCCCCACGATGAAGACGAGTTCGGGATACGCCTCGGCCCAGCGTGCGAGGCGGTCGGTCCCGCCCCAGTCGTGGTGGAGCACGGCCCAGCCCTGGGAACGCGCGAAGTCGAAGGCCGGCGTCCAGTCGATGTCCGCCTCCTTGACCGCCTGATACTGGCTGATCAGCTTGATCCCGCGCGAACCGCCTTCCGCGCCCTGCTCCAGCAGGCCGATCCAGTCC
>CAZBZG010000341.1:2980-4651 GCA_964496245.1 uncultured Planctomycetaceae bacterium
CGGGAAAGCCGGCGTGGAGCACGGTGAGCGCGGACACCCGGTCCGGGTACCGGCGGCTCGTCTCGTAGAGTTCGCGGTTCTTGGGCTCCGGATCCGACGTGACGTTCAGCCCGAATGTGACGATGTGGTCGATCCCGTAGCGATCCATGCAGGCGAAGACCTCGTCGTCTTTGTGAAACGGGATGTAGTAAAAGTCGGACGACGCACCCAGATGCGTATGGAAGTCGATGACCGGAATGTGATCCAAGGGGCTCCCTGTCCGAAGCCGTTCACGGACAGTTCTGCTGTGTTCACTCATAGTAGGCCTCCTGGAGCAGCGCCCGAAGCGTGCCGTGGGCAATGGCCTCTCGGTCGGGTTCCGGCAGATCGGCGTAACGCACGACCGCCTGGAAGGTCCCGGGATCGAGCAGGGGAAGCCCGAGGCTGAAGACGAGCCGATGGGGCCCGAACGAGCGGGCGATCTGCTCCACCATCTGGGCCTGCCAGAGACTAGCCGTGGAGACGATGAGATTCTCGGTCTGGCTGAGCGCGTCGAAGAGCGGCCGGTTGGAGCGCGTGCGGAACTCCCAGGCGATCATGGGTACATGGGGGAATGTCGCGCAGAAGTCGGCCAGATCGTACCAGTCGATGGCGTCCTCGCCCGACGTGCGGCTCCGATACGCGAAGAGCATGGGGATCTGCCGCTCGGCGAGCTGCTCGGCCACCTCTGCGAGGCGCGGGCTGCGGCTGGGGCGGATCCGGCTCATGAGCGGATTGACGAGCACCGCCCGCATCCCCTGTCGCACACCGCGCAGGATCCAGGCGCCGGCCGGCTCGTCGCGTACACACGCGGGGTCCAGGGCCCAAACCTGGTGCAGCCGCTCGGAAGCGAGAGAACCCAGCGCACGGTTGCCCAGCTCCGGATCGCTGTCCCGGCCCACGGTGTGGAACACGAGCGCTTCGGCCACATCGTACCGGTCCATGAGCGCCAGGGCTTCCGCCTCCGTGCGCGGGCTTTCGGCCACAGCCTTGTTCGTCCGTCCCAGCGGCAGACTTGCGTCGAAAAACTGCATGGTCTCCCCTTCAGCCTACCCCCGCACGAAGTCATGGAGACGGAGGGTCCTGCTTCTGCAGGAGCGCCAGAGGTGTGCGACGGACGCGCACAAGCGCGTCCCTCCGCCTGCGATTGCGAGAACGAAATGCCGGCCGCTCATCAGAACGGCATTCCTCCTACCCCAGCACAGCGCACACCTTGTTGATGCCGGCCGCCACCTTGCGGCAATCCTTGGCCGTCCACCACTGGTTAACGTTCACGAAGACGCTGCGCGCGATCAGGTCCAGGGTGCGCGGGCACATGTCCGGGCTGTAGGCGGGGAGCTGATTGTGCGGGCACGTGAAGGGGCAACCGTCGGACGTCGCCGCCTTTTGCTCGAGGATGTGCTCCCAGTACGCGTACAGGTGCCAGTCGCGCGAACAACTCTCCCCGCGGCTGCTCGCCGGAACGCCTTCGGCCTTGAGCGCTTTGGCAAGCTCGGTTGCCGCCTTGGCGTCTCTGGCGACCAGACCCAGATTGTACCCCACGTCGCCCTCTTTGTCACGGCTCGTACGCAGACGCGTCTCCCGGAAGGTCTCCAAGCCCTGTCGCGTCTCGCATCCGATAAGACTCACATCTCACGATGTTTGAGACTCACG
>CAZBZG010000342.1:0-4628 GCA_964496245.1 uncultured Planctomycetaceae bacterium
GACCGAGTCCTTGCACTTGCGCGTGAACGCCTCTACGCCGTAGGCCTCGATGCCGGGCTTGCCCTCGATGCCGAGTTCCTTCTCGACCTCGATCTCCACGGGCAGGCCGTGCGTGTCCCAGCCCGCCTTGCGCGGCACATCATAGCCCTGCATGGCGCGAAAGCGCGGGAACAGGTCCTTGACCACGCGCGTCAGCACGTGCCCGGGGTGCGGCAGGCCGTTGGCTGTGGGCGGCCCCTCGTAGAAGACGTAGGTGGGCTTGCCTTCCGCCCGCGCGCGCTCGCGGCTCCAGGCGAGCTGCTTGCGGAAGATGTCCCGCTCTTTCCAGAACGCCATCCACTTCTCTTCGAATGCGGGGAAGTCGATGGCACGATCGACCGGTTGGAAAGCACCCATGGGACGATGACTCCGGATCGGACAGCACGCTGCAGACAATTGAACTGCTGCGCGGCTGGTGCCGAATCAGTACTCGGTCTCGAGAATGGTCCCTGCGATGGCGAAGTCGAGCATGCGCCAGTAGACCGCTGCGTTCGGATCCCACCGCTTCCTCACGTGGAGCTTTTCCTCGCGGTCCCCGTGGCGCTTCATAACCGCCTCCAGATGCCGCTGCTCCAGAGCCGCGGACGCGGCCAGGCGCTTGCGGACCGCGCTGACGGCCTGCTGCACGTGCTCCTTCTCCGGCGCGTCTGCCGACCAGATCTTGACCAGCAGTCCGTTGGCCGCGAGATAGGTGAGGTGCCCGCGCGGTCCCGGGGCTTCGTCCGGTGTGGCATCATCGGCGGCTTCCGCGGTCCCGGGCTCAGCGGTTCCCGCTGCGGCTTCCGGCGCGTCCGTCTCTTCGCCCGCTTCGGTGGCATCCGCCGCTGCCACGGCATCCGGCGCGTCTTCCGCAGCCTCATCCGCCTCAGCGGTTGCCGCCGCTGTCTCGCCCGCCTCATCCGACGCGACTTCCGTGGCGCCCGCTTCCTCGTCCGGGCCTTCAGCGTCTTCGGCCCCCTGCAGCGCAGCCTCGGCCGCCTCCGTTTCGGTGTCCGCTTCCGGAGCTTCGTCCTTCGCTGGGTCCCTGGCCTCGTCGTCCGCAGGGACCTCGTCCGCGCTCGCATCCTCCGCACCGTCCGCCGCCTCCTCCGCTGCCGCGTTCGGAGCGGCCGCTGCTTCGGCTTCGATCTCCGCCGGGGCTTCGGCTGCCAACGCCTTGACCTCGGCAGCGCGGCCCGTGCCCAAGGCGATGCCGTCTTCGCCCCGCTCCCACGCAGCCACGTCCACCTGGGGCAGCGCATCGCCCGTTTTGAGCGGCAGGGCATGATACCGCCGGCAGAGGTAGGTCACGGCCAGGGCGGCCTCTTCCGCCCCTTCCGGGCCGGCGTAGGCGATGCCCGAAACCACGCTGCAGGGGCCGTCGGGCTTGAGCAGCTTCTCGGTGGACAGCTTGAGGTGCGGCACGCTCTCGGCCTTGCCCGTCTGCACTTCGTCGGTCCAACCGTAGGCCGTGCGCGCGGTCACGCACCGGCCGAGTTCCTGCCAGCCCTCGCCCAGCTGCTCGGCGGGCACGAACAGGCTCTCGGCATACATGCGCTCCTGGCTGGGGAGCTTCTTGGCGCGGCTGATGGGATCATCGCATCCGCACAGGGCGATCGCCAGGACCATCCCGGTGAGCAGGCTGCGCGCGCGCGTCGGCATTCGAGGTGGGGCATTCATGAGAGCTGCGTCTCCTTCAACACGTCGACAATGATCGTTTCGAGCTTTGGGCCGGCCTCATTGGCCACAGCGATGATCTCCTCGATCTTGACCGGCTCCAACGCGTCGGCCAGGCAGATGTCGGTGATCACGCTCATGCCCAGTACGCGCATCCCCCCGTGCGTGGCCACGATCACCTCGGGCACGGTACTCATGCCGATGGTGTCCGCTCCCATCAGGGAGAGCATCCGGTACTCGGCCCGGGTCTCCAGGCTGGGACCGGTCATGGCCGCATACACGCCGCGGTGGGCGCGGATGTCGTTCCGCAGGGCCACGGCTTCGGCCTGTTGCACGAGCTCCGCGTCGTAGGGCGCCACCATGTCCACGAACCGCGGGCCCAGGGCGTCGTCGTTCGGCCCCACCAAGGGATTCACACCCATGAGGTTGATGTGATCCTCGATGATGACGATATCCCCGCGCTCGTGCCGGTGGTTGAGCCCGCCGCAGGCGTTGGTCACGATCAGCACGGACGCGCCCAGGGCCTTCATCACGCGCACGGGAAAGGTGACCTGTTCGAGCGTGTACCCTTCGTAATAGTGGAAGCGTCCTTCCATGGCCAGCACGCCGGCGCCCGAGAGCTGGCCGGCCACGAGCTGCCCAGCGTGCGTGTCCACGGTGCTCACCGGGAAATGCGGGATCTCGCCGTAGGGCACCTCGACGGCACCCTCGATCTTGCGCGCGAGATCGCCGAGCCCGGTCCCCAGGATGATCCCCACCTGCGGCGCGCCTGGGAGCTTGGGTTGGATCGTGTTGGCCGCTTCTTCGATGCGTTCCTTGAGCGTACTCATGCAGTCCCTTTCCTCGCCGCTGCCAGACGCTGCTCGAGCGCTGCGGGCGTCAGACCGGCAACCGACACCCTTTTTATGGCTGAGGTCTTGCCTGTCAAGACAGCGACCGCTGCGGGCCTCACGCCCAGGAGCCCGGCCAACTGCTTGCCGAGCGCCTTGTTGGCCCTGCCTTTCTCGGGCGCTGCAGGCACGTCCACCTTGAGGGCGCCGTCGTGCACGCCGTTCAGACCCGCGCGCCTGGCCCCGGCGTGCACCTTGACTTGCAGCCACGCGCCGTTTTCCGTAGCGCCCACGCGCACCTTGCCGGCTCCTTGGGCGCTCATGCCTCTCCTCGCGCCAGTTCATCGCTGCGGCGGGCGGCTGCAGCCACGGCTTCGCACACGATTCGCTCCAGCTCCCGGCTCTCGAAGACCTGTAACGCCGCGGCCGTGGTGCCGCCGGGGCTGGTCACCCGCTCGCGCAGCTCCTTGGCCTCTTCCGCGCTCTCTGCGAGCAGCCGCGCAGCGCCGACCACCGTGCCGCGGGCGAGCCTTCGGGCCAGGTCGGGGTCCAGGCCCTGGCTGCGCGCAGCCGCCTCCAACGCCTCGCAGAACCGGAAGACGTAGGCCGGCCCGCTGCCCGAGACCGCGGTCACCGCGTCCATCCTCTCTTCATCGACCGCATGGGCCGCGCCGGCCGCAGAAAACAGCCCCAGAACAAGGGCCAGATCCTCGTCCGTGGCCTTTGGGCCCCGGGCCACGCCAGCCACGCCGCTGCCCACGAGCAGGGGGGTGTTCGGCATGACCCGCACGATGCGCACGCCCGCCGGGACCAGGCCGGCGATGCGGTTGGTGCGCACGCCCGCGGCAATGCTGATGGCCAGGGTCTGGGGGCCCATGTTCGCGCCCGCAACCTTCACCACCTCGTCCAGGACCTGGGGCTTGACCGACAGCAGCACGACCGGGCACCCTGCGGCCTCGGCATTGTCCGCGCTCACGTCCGCCCCGAGCGCGCGGAAGACCTCCCGCCGGTGCGGATCCGGGTCGCAGGCCTGGATCTGGTCGGCCTGGACCAGCCTCGCCCCGATCAAGCCCCGCGCCAGGGCTTCGGCCATGTTCCCCGCGCCAATGATGCCCAGGCGGTCGATGCGGATCGCGTCGGGCATGGGGCCTTCCTCCTGCTGTGCGGACCACCCCCCTGCGCGCGCCCGTGTCGCAAGGCCGGGCCAACGCGTGGCGGCTGATCACCCGGTCTCCAGCATGCGCTCAATGGGCGCCCGGGCGCGTGCCGCGGTCTCGGCATCCACCTTGACCTCGGGCGCCAGCTCCTCCAGGCTCCAGAGCACCTTGTCCAGGCTGATCAGCTTCATGTTCGGGCAATCGGCGATGGGCGAAGCCGGCACGAAGCGCTTGCCCGGGTTCTCCTTGCGCAATCTGTGGAGAATGCCGATCTCCGTGCCGATGATGAAGGTCTCCGCCGGGCTCTCGGCGCAAAAACGCAGGATTCCCGTGGTGCTTCCCACCTCATCGGCCCGCTCCACGACCTCGGGACGGCACTCGGGGTGCACGACCAGCTTGGCTTCCGGATAGGCCGCGCGCGTGGCAGCCACGTGCTCCGGCAGGATCCGCTGGTGCGTCGGACAGAAGCCGTTGTACAGGATGAGATCGCGGCCCAGGGCGCGGGCCACGTAATGGCCGAGGTTGCGGTCGGGCACGAACAGGAGCTCCTGTTCCGGCGGGAAGCGTTTCACCACGTCCACCGCATTCGCCGACGTGCAGCAGATATCGCTCATGGCCTTGATGGCAGCCGAACTGTTGACATACGTGATCACCTTGGCATTGGGATGCGCAGCCTTCATCTGTTCGAGCTCGCGAGGGGTCACCATGTCGGCCATAGGGCAGCCCGCATTGGGCTCGGGCAGGAGCACGGTCTTGTCCGGGCAGAGGATGGACGCGGTCTCGGCCATGAAATGCACGCCGCAGAACACGATCGCGTCCGCGTCCGTGCTTGCCGCCAGACGCGAAAGGCCCAGACTGTCGCCCACGTGGTCGGCCAGGTCCTGGATCTCGCCGGGCTCGTAGTTGTGCGCGAGGATCACCGCCTTGCGCTCGCCGCAGAGATCCC
>CAZBZG010000343.1:0-4623 GCA_964496245.1 uncultured Planctomycetaceae bacterium
TGGTCTACGAAGACGGGGAGCTCACGCGCGCAGCCACGCGCGGCAACGGTCGCGTGGGCGAGGAGGTCACCGAGAACGTCAAGCAGGTGGAGGACCTGCCCCATCGCCTTTCCGCCAGGGCCGACGGGGCCGCTTCGGACCGGAGCCGGGGCCTCCCGCAGCTGGAGGTGCGCGGCGAGGTCTATATGAGCCGCAAGGCGTTCGAACGCCTGCGCACAACCCAGGAGGAGGCGGGCGCGGACCGGGTCTTCGCCAACCCCCGCAACGCAGCCGCGGGCACGCTCAAACTGCTCGATCCCGCGATCGTGGCCTCCCGCCATCTCTCCGTCTGGATCTACACCGCGGTGGGCGGCCAAGCCCTCGGGTTCGAGACCCATGCCGAGGTGCTCGACGGGATCGAGCGCATGGGCTTTCCGGTCAATCCCTACCGCCGCGTCTGCCGGGATGCGGACGAGATCCTGGCTCTGCGGGACGAATGGGACGGCCTGCGCCAGGAACTCGCCTACGACACAGACGGCCTGGTCATCAAGGTGAACCGCCTCCGCCACCAGGAGGCCCTGGGGCTGGGCACCAAGAGCCCGAACTGGGCCATTGCCTACAAGTTCGCGCCCGAGCAGGCCGAGACCCGGATCCAGGCCATCCGCCTGCAGGTGGGCAAGCTCGGCACGGTCACGCCCGTGGCCGACCTGGAGCCCGTGTTCCTGTCCGGATCCACCATCACCCACGCGAGCCTGCACAACGCCTCCTACGTGCACGACAAGGACATCCGCGTGGGCGACCGGGTGCTCGTGGAAAAGGCGGGCGAGATCATCCCCCAGGTCGTGAAGAGCCTGCCGGACAAGCGCGCGGGCGCGGAAGAGCCGTTCGTCATGGCGGAAACCTGCCCGGTCTGCGGGAGCGCGCTCGCCGCCACCGAGACCCGCCAGGCCGAGCGCACCATCACCACCCACTGCTGCGAGAGCCCGGCCTGCCCGGCCAAGGCCCGGGGCCGCATCCTCCACTTCGTGAGCCGGGACTGCATGGACATCGAGGGCTTCGGCCCGGCCGTGGTCGACCAGCTCTTGGCCAAGGGACTCGTGCGGGACCCGGCCGACCTCTACAGCCTCCAGAAGGAGAATCTGGCGCCCCTGGAGCGGCTGGCGGACAAGAGCGCGGACAACCTGCTCGCCAGCCTGGATGCGTCCAAGGAACGGGGCCTCGCCCGGGTGCTGGCGGGGCTCAGCATCCCGCATGTGGGCGCGACCGTGGCCCAGATCGTGAGCCAGCATTTCGGCAGCCTCGACAAACTCCTGGACGCGCCCGCCGAGGCCATCAGCGCCATCCCGGCCGGCCGCTCGACCGCGTTCCGCACCCTGGGCCGCCGGGCGGCAGACACGCTCAGCCAGGCCCTGGCCGACCCGACCGCCCAGGCCCGGCTCCAGGCGAATGCGGCCGACGAGCTCACCCGCGAGCTCGCCAGCCTCCAGATCACAGGATTCGGCCCCAAGCGCTGCGAGGCGGTGGCCAGGCGCTTCCAGAGCGCGGCTGCGCTCCGGGCCGCCACCCCGGCCGAGATCGCGGGCGTGGAGCTCGGCGCTTCCGCGGTCGAACGCACCCTGGGCGAGGTGGTGGGTCGGTCGCTGCGCGCGTTCCTGGACGAGCCCGCCAACCGCAGGCTCCTCGACCGCCTCCAGCAGGCGGGCGTGCGCATGGAGCCCGTGGGCGCAGCCGGGACGGAGGCAGCGGGCAAGGTCTTCGTGCTCACCGGGTCGCTCCCCACCCTGAGCCGGGCGGAGGCCAAACAGCGCATCGAGGCGGCCGGCGGCACAGTGGCCGGCAGCGTCAGCCAGAAGACCGACTATGTGGTGGCGGGCGACAAGCCGGGCAGCAAGCTCGCCAAGGCCGAGAACCTCGGCACCCCGGTCATCCACGAAGACCGGCTGCTCGAGCTGTGCGGGGAGTAGACGCACAGGCGCCCGTACCCGAAAATACCGCGGAATGAATCGTGTGCCGGGTCTGCCAGCCGGGTGCCATGCCCACCCCCAGGTGGGCATGCAACGGTTCTCCGTCCGGCAGAGAGAGCCTCCCGTTACACCAGGCGCGCCCGGCACCGCGCATGCCCACCCAGGGTGGGCATGGCACCTTGCCTTGCAGGGCGCTCACACCTTCTTGGCTTTGTGCGGGGTGTGCTGGCGGGGTGCCATGCCCACCCCCAGGTGTGGGCATGCAACGGTTCTCTTTCCGGCAGAGAGAGCCTCCCGTTACACCAGGCGCGCCCGGCACCGCGCATGCCCACCCAAGGGTGGGCATGGCACCTTCCCTTGCAGGGCGCTCACACCTTCTTGGCTTTGTGCGGGGTGTGCTGGCGGGTCTTGGGACAGTACTTGCGCACCTTGAGGCTCTTGTGCTCGCGCTTGAGGCGCAGCACGTAGTTCGGCTCGCCGCAGTCTTCGCACACGAGCTGGTAGACCTCGCGCGCAGCTTTCTTCTTGGCCATTGGATCGGGTCTCCTCACAGGCGTTCGGGCGCATACTTATCGCAGACATGAGCCGGCGTGTCAAGGGATCATTCGCGCGGAAATGCGCCGGGCGCGCCCGCGCGCGCGAGCGCGAGGTACTCCCCGGGCGCGAGCGTGCCGGCCCGGCGGGCGGGATCGATGCCGAGCGTCTCGAGCAGGCCCGTGCGGCCGGGCGCGGCGAGCCAGTGCTTGAGCGCGTTGCGCAGGGCCTTGCGCCGGGACTGGAAGGCTTCGCGCACGAGCGCCCGCAGCGCGTCCCACGGCAGGGCCAGGCGCTCGGGTGCGGGCAGAAAGTCCACCACGACCAGCGCGCTCTCTACCTTGGGCCGCGGCCAGAAGACCTCGGGCGGGATGCGGCGGGCGAGCTCCACGCGTCCCCCGAGCGCGGCGCGCACCGAGAGCGCGCCGTAGGCCGGCGTATCCGGCGCAGCCACGAGCCGTTCGGCCACCTCGGCCTGGAGCAGGAAGACGGCCCGCGCCCAGGGGAGATCGCTCGCAAAGAGATTGGCCACGAACGGCGTGCCTGCGGAGTAGGGAAGGCTGCTGACGCTCTTGAGGCGCGCGTCCGGCCCCGCCTTTGCGAGCAGGGCGCGCACGCGGTCGCACACGGCCGGGTTGATCCGCTGTTTGCGGGCCAGGACATCGCCCTCCATGAGTGCCACGTTCGGCAGGTCTTGGGTCGCGTTCGCAGCCATGGCCAAAAGCCGCCGGTCGAGCTCCACGCCCAGGATCCGGCAGCCGCTCGCCGCGAGCACGCGCGTGAGCGCGCCCGTGCCCGGTCCCACCTCGAGCACTACGTCCCGGGCCTCGAGCGCGCCTGCGCGCGCGATGCACTCGGTCTGATTGGGATCGAGCAGGAAGTTCTGCCCCAGCCGCGTGCGCGGCCGCACGCCCGCGCGGTTGAGGCGCGCCTTGAGGGTCTGAAGGCGGGAAGCATGGCGCTGTCGCTGGGGCATGGGCGAGCGGTCTCCGCAGGTGAACGGGCCCGGCCATTGTACGCCGCCGGGGCGGGGCGGACAAGGTGTGAGGGCGCGGCGTGGTGAGACTCTGCCCCGCGCGAACCGTGTGCGCGGGATGCCTCCGGCCCTCCGCCAACTGTTTCAGATCTCGCCGATCGGGCGTCGCGCCCGGTCACAAACCCCTTGACGAAACCCGCCCGCGGGCGTACATAGGAGGCAGACACGCGGGTGTAGCTTAGGGGTAAAGCCCCAGCCTTCCAAGCTGGTCACGCGGGTTCGATTCCCGCCACCCGCTCCATTGCCCCACGCCCTGCGAGGCCCCGACTTCGCAGGGTTTTTCGTTGATTCGCCTTCTCCTGCTACTGTACAACGGGTTTGATCGAAGCCAGCTCGGACTTGCCTTCCTTGCTCTGCAGATACCTGGTCGCGTCATGGTCCGCCTGGAGTCCGGTCCAGAATTCGACCGACGTGCCAAAGGCCTTGGCCACCATGGCGCACATGCGTGGAGACATGGCCCGCCGGCCGTGCAGGATCATGGAAAGCTCCACCCGGTGGATGCCCAGGGCCTCTGCGCCTTCCCGAACGCCGATTCCCATGGGGTCCAGGAATTCCTTCTTCAGAATCTCTCCCGGATGCGTGCTCACGCGATTCTTGGGCAACATGGCCGCCTCCTTCAATGATAGTCCACAATGCGAACCGCCTCGGCGTCGCCTTGATTCCAGCGAAACACGATTCGCCACTGCTCGTTGATCCGGATGCTGTGGAATCCTTTCCATCGGCCTTTCAAGGCCTCCAGGCGGTTGCCAGGCGGCACGCGCAGATCCTTGAGAGCGGTTGCCCGCCGAAGCATGTCCAGCTTCCGGAAAGCAGCTTCCTGAAGATCAGCCGGGAACCCCTTTGCGCGTTTGCCATCGTGGATCCGCTCGGTTCTTCTGTCGCCGAAGCTCTTGATCACCTTGCTCCCTCACCACAGAGTGTAACCCTTCGAGTTACCCCTGTCAAGCAGCTTTTCGTTGCAATGCCTTCTCAACAGCCGACCCCGCTGCATTGCAGCGGGGTCGTTCGTTGGCGAACCCTTCCTGTTGGCGCGGGGCGGATCCTCGCTCAGGTGAGCACCACCGAGCTCTCCTCCTCCTGCTCCTCGTCGCTGTCCGCGGCATGGGTCTC
>CAZBZG010000344.1:0-4592 GCA_964496245.1 uncultured Planctomycetaceae bacterium
CGGGGACAGACACCGGCGCGAACCGCGTGCGCCGGAGTCAGTCCCCGTTTTCTCCCCTTCGAGCGGTGTCTGTACCCAATTTGCGGTGGTGCGCCGCTCCCGGAGACCGATTGAATGCGATCGCCCTGCACGAAGCGGGTGGTCAACAAGGCCCCGGACCACGAGCGAGCCGCTCGATACGATGTCGAGCAGCAGGTGGCCATGACGCCGGCCGAGCGCATGCGGCCTGCCAAGGAACTGCAGGACCGGGAGGACCCCGGTCCAGAGGAAGGATACCTGCGGGCGCTGCCCGCTGCTGGCGGGCGGTTCTCACACGTGCGGGACGCGCGCGAGCCCGCCCGCGTCCGGCTTCACGTACCGGGCCGCTCCATGCGCGCTGCAGCCACGCCCAGGCCCACCACGAGCCACGACAGCACCTCGTTGTACTCCTGGAGCGGCAGCATGGCGAGCCCGCAGACCTGCACCGCGACCAGGGCGAGCAGCCCGAGCACAACGGGCGCGTTCAGGCGTTCACGGTCGGCCGGCAGCGCGGTTTGTAGCCCTGGCACTCCTGCCTGGGGCGCCGACCCGTCCCCCGCCGCACAGGCAGGAGTGCCTGTGCTACAAACCACGCCCCCTCCTCCGAATGTAGCACAGGCACTCCTGCCTGTGCCGCGGTTGCCTGTGCCACGGTCTTTCGCGTCCGACCCAGGCAAGCGTGCCTGGGCTGCATTGTCGGAGCTAGCCACCGCCAACCCCGGCTTCCGCCGCCGCCACAGAAACACGAACACGCACCCCCAGAGCACGTGAAACGCCACGAAACCCACGACCCCCTGGGTCGCCAGCAGATGGATCCAGAGGTTGTGCGCGTGGCGGGGGTGGACGTCGGGGGAGCGGGGCCGCCAGCGCGGCTGCTCCTCTTCAACGTAGGGGAAGTGCTTGGCAAACGCCTCGGTCCCGTAGCCCACGCCCAGGATCGGGTGCGCGGCAAAGACCCGCAGCCCCCCGCGGAAGATCCATGCGCGCACCTGGACCTGGTGCCGGATGCGTTCCGGTTTGAGGAGGAGGGGCCGGCTGCGCGTGCGGGCGTAGAACCCGCCCCCCAGCAACAATGCACCCAACCCCACCAGGACCGCCCGCTGCCGCCAGCGCGCAGTCCATACGCCTGCCACAGCGAGCACCACCAGGCAGGCGACGGTTATTACGCTGCGGGCGCCGGTGAGCGCGAGGTCGACGAACGCCACGACCAGGATGGTGACGGCAGTCGCACGCCGCGTCCAGCCGGGGCGCCAGAGCAGGAGCCAGACGAGAGCGCACGCCCCAGCCACACCGGCCAGCAGGCCGAGGACGACGCTCGGCGGAACCACGGAGGCCGACCCCGCATGGCTCTCCATCATCCGCAGCATGCGCTTGTGGAGCATGAAGCCGGCCAAGGCGGGACCGGCGACCAGCCCTCCGATCCAGAGCCACCGGCCTCTCAGCTCGACCGCGCTCCAGGTCCGCGAGAGCGCCAGCACCCAGGCGGGGAATGTGGAGATGAGCAGGAGAAACGCGTACCGGTTGGGCCCGCCCTTGGTGCCTGTGATGCGCATGTGCTTGAAGCCGCGCTCCATCCATTGTCCCAGCGGCCCGCCCGCAGCCACAGCGAAGAACGCCAGGCTGAAAAGGAGCACGAACGCCAGCGCGTCCGACCGAGTGCGGAACAGGAGCAGGCACAGCCCGGCTGCGACCACGGCTTGGACCGTATTCCAGGCCGCGTGCAGGCTCCGGCTGAGAGGCTCGGTCTCGGGCAGGGCGAGGAGATTGGGCGCTAGCACGCCGATCAGGAGCCCGGCCGCGAACACGCCCAGTCCCAGGCGCAGCAGGGGTTCGGCGAGCACCGGGCGTCCCGAACGCACAGCCTGCACGCCGTGGACCAGCAGGACGAGAGCCCCCAGCCCGCCCGCGACATTGAACACCGCCTCCCCGCCTGCGGCCAGACACCCCACGGCCAGTCCCGCAAGCGCGATCCAGCCCGCGATCCGCAGGCAGCGGGAGAACGGGCTGTCAGCCGCTTCCGGCAAGGCAACAGCAGAAGCTGAGGGCATAGTCAAGCGGTTTTCCTTGTCGACAACGATCTGGCAAACGCCACCGTCGGAGGGACGCGCTCCTGCGCGTCCGCGACAGCCGAGCGGCATACGCGGTCCGGCAGGAGCCGGACCCTCCGAACGGTAGCATAGGCACTCCTGCCTGTGCAGCGCTTCACGGGTTCCGTCCCAGGCAAGAGTGCCTGGGCTACATTCGCGGGCGGTGCTCTTTGTAGCACAGGCACTCCTGCCTGTGCAGCGCTTCACGGGTTCCGCCCCAGGCAAGAGTGCCTGGGCTACAACCTGCTCCGTGTCCCATGTGTGACCCGGATCCGCAGGTTTCTGAACCAGGCCGCCTTGCCCCTTCGTGCTCTTCGTGCGCTTCGTGGTAGAACTCTCCCCAGAACGGGAAGCGCGCCCCGCCCTACCCGCCCGCCAGGATCGCGCGAAGGGCCCCGCACACGTAGTCCACGGACGCATCGTCGAGCGCGGGATAGATCGGCAACGACAGGCACCCCGCCCAGATGCGCTCGGCCACGGGAAAATCGGTCGGCTGCAGGCCGTAGGTCTCCCGGTAGTAGGACATGCGGTGCAGCGGCTTGTAGTGGACCGACGTCTGCACCCCGCGGTCCCACAGGAGGTCGATGCATTGATCCCGGGTGACGGGCGCGTCCTGTTCGAGCACGATCGGGAACAGGTGCCACGCATGTCGTTTCGGATCGCCGCGCACGATCGGCGGGTCGACATGGGGGACGTCGGCGAGCCGGTCGAGATAGCGTTCGGCCACGCGCACGCGTTCTGCGTGGAGCGCATGGGCCTTCTCCAGCTGCGCGAGGCCCACGGCAGCCGCGAGATCCGACAGGTTGTACTTGTACCCCGGCGCGACCACGTCGTATTCCCAGCCGGGCCGCGAAGCCCCGGCCGCATACCGCTTCCACACATCGCGGTCGATCCCGTGCAGGCGCATCACCTCCGCGCGCCTGGCGATGCTCTCGTCGTTCGTGGTGAGCATCCCGCCTTCCCCGGTGGTGAGCGTCTTGGTGGCATAGAAGCTGAAGCACGTGGCGTCGCCCAGGCTGCCGATCCTGCGGTCCTGGCACCAGGCGGGAAACGCATGGGCCGCGTCTTCGACCACGCGCACGCCCCGGGCCTGGCAGATGTCGAGAAGGCCGTTCGCATCCTCCTCACAGAGCAGGGGCGCGGCCTGGCCTCCGAAATGGACCACGACTACGGCCTTGGCATCGGGCGCTGCCTCCAGGGCCGCCTCCAGGATGCCAGGGGTCAGAAGGCTCGTGCCGTACTCCACGTCCGTGAACACGGGGTGGGCGCCCAGGTACCGGACCACCTCTGCGCTGGCCGTGAACGTCATGGTGGGCACGAGCACCTTGTCCCCCGGGCCCACGCCCGCGGCCTCCAGGGCCAGGTGGAGAGCGGCCGTGCAGGAGTTCACGGCGAGCGCGAAGTCCGCCCCCACTTCCGCTGCAAAGCGCGCCTCCAGGGCCTGGGCTTTCGGGCCCGTGGTCAGCCAGCCGCTGCGCAGGACCTCGAGCACCGCGGCCTCTTCGCGCACGTCGCACGAGGGGCGGAAGAAGGGCACCCTCGGCTGGGCGCGCGCCTGCGATCCGGTATCTGTCATGGTCGCTGCTCCTCGGCCGCACGCGGCTCACACAGCGCGTCCTGCAGCAGGGCTGCCAGGGTACGCGCGATCAGCACGAGATCGCCCGGAAGAGAGCGCTCCCGCGCGTACGCCTCGTAGAGGTCGAGCTTCCGGGGCAGGATCACGTCCCGGTAGTAGGCCTCCCTGTCCTCGGCTGCGCTGAGGAGCGCCTCCTCGGAACGGAACGCGAGCGAGGCCGGATCCGTGATGCCCGGCCGCACAGCCAGCACGGTCTTCCACCGCTCGGGGTACGCCTCCACCCAGGGGCGCACCTCGGGCCGGGGCCCCACGAACGACATGTCGCCGCGCAGCACGTTCCAGAGCTGCGGCAGTTCGTCCAGCTTGGTGCGTCGGAGAAACGCGCCGAAGCGCGTGACGCGGCGCGTATCGCCCGGTTCGAAGCCTCCGCCCTCGGCACCGGCCAGGGGCCGCATGGTGCGGAACTTGTACAGCCGGAAATCGCGTCCGCCCCGTCCCACGCGCAGGTGGCGAAACAGCACGGGCAGGCCGTCCACGAGCGCGATCATCGCCCCGATCCCCGCCAGCACCGGCGCGAGCACGATCAGCCCCCCAAGGGCCAGCACGATATCAACCGCGCGTTTCATGCGTCCCGCCTGCGGTTCCCCAACCACCTGCTTCCACCACGAAGATCGCGAAGACCACGAAGAGACTCTGACAAACCAAACTCCACCCTCCGTGTCCTTCGTGGTGAGAAACCCATCGTATCCCGCAAGACAACCGCCCGCAAGGCCCTCGCCATTACGCATACCCGCACGCACGCAGCGTGGGCGCGAGGATCGCGAGCAGGCGCTCCTTGTCTGCCGCGTCGAACGCGTGTTCCCAGCGCGGGGGCGGGGGCTGGAGCGTTTGGCGGTAGCGTTCGACCACCC
>CAZBZG010000345.1:0-4579 GCA_964496245.1 uncultured Planctomycetaceae bacterium
AGGACGAGTTCGACGGTCACACCCTCAGCACGGGTCTGCGCATCGCCTTCTAGGCCGCGCGGCTGCGCGATGGATCCCAACCTGCGTGCGCGGCTGGAGCCTCCATCGCATTCCTCCCTTCCGGTTGCTCCAGCGCGAGAGGATGTGCGGTCAGGGGTCTCTTGCCGTGGGCACGCTCCTGCACGCCGGATGTCCGCTCGACAAGGCCGTGGAGAAGACGGCGTGACCGTTCTGATGGTGCAATCCGTAAAACAGACGGAATGGACCCGCGAACGGAACACCGCATTCGAAGACATACGCGCCGTGGTGGACTACGTGCGCTCCCCGCCTGCGCACCGCCTCGCCTGCGCGCCGCATGCCGCGCCTGCGCGCGATGCGCCTGCGCCTTGCAGGCGCCAGGGAGCTTCAATGCAGGCCCACACCCGCAACGGCAATGGAAAAAGCAAGCACGGTCCATATCTGGCATCTCGTCGCCAGGGCGCGGATGGACCAGCGTACCGGTCTTCCCCCCTACGCCCATGCCCTCTGCCGGGTCATGTTTGTGCCGGAAGATCCAGCCGGGGCATTCGTCACCCAGCGCGTCCAATGGGCGGCCGGCGCACAGGCAGACCGCTGACCCGCCTGCCGCCATCCTCCTTGAGGCCGCCGACACCCCCGCATTGCCTACCGGCCCGCGCTGCCCACGCGCCGGGCGGTGCGCGTCTACGGCACGCTGGACGGCGAGCAGATTCTCGTGGGGCATGTCGGGCTTGATGCCGTTCATGAGAATGAACGGCCGGCCGGGCCCCGGCGGGAAGAGGTAGAGCCGACCCCGCTCAGGCAGATGCGACTCGCCGTCGACCTCGACGCAACAGCGGCTTTCCAGCACGTCCTTGAACCGGAAGTAGTCGGGCGCAAAGGCCGGCTTCCGCCATCCCGGCCCGCATCGCACCAGACCGCCATGCACCACCTCGACCTGAGCAACGTGAGCCAGGGGCGGAAGTCCGAACGTTTCGCGTTCTGAGGGGCACGCGTTTCCACGCGTCATGCTCCTGCCACGGGCGGCGACGGTACGTTTCCGCTGCACAGGGGATCGTCCGTGCGCTGCATCCAGTCCTCGAGCCGCGCGCGCAGGTCTGCGAGCGTAGCCGCATGCGCGGCATCGCCGGCCAGATTGTGCGCCTCGTGCGGGTCGAAGTAGAGGTCGAACAGTTCTTCCGCCGGATGAGGTGCCCTGCCGTAGCCGTGCTCGCGCAGGAACGCATCCCCCGGCCCGCCGTCCACGCCCCACTGGGCATCCGGCTTGAAGCAGCGGATGTACCTGTACCGCCGCGTGCGCACCGCCCGGAACGGCCGCGGGCTCGGTCCCCCATGATACGTCTGCTCGGTGAACACGGCGTCGTGGATCTCCTCTGCGTCGCCCCGCACGAGCGGGAGGAGCGATTTCCCTTGGAGCCACGCGGGCGCGTCCACGCCCAGCAGCTCGCAGATCGTGGGATACAGGTCGATGTGCTGCGCGAGGCCGTCGATGGCCCGGCCGCCGTCGAACCCGCCCGGCCCGCGCAGGATCAGGGTGACGCCCGTGCCGCGCTCGCTCAGCGTAGCCTTGGCCTCGGGAAAGCCCGGGCCGTGGTCCGTAGTGAAAATGACGAGCGTGTTGTCGCGCAGCTCCGGCATGTCCACCGCCTGGAGCACCTTGCCCACGTTCTGGTCGAGCCACGCCACCCCGCGCTTGAAGTTCGCCGCCTCCCGCCGCATCACGCGCGTGTCCGGCATGTGCGCCATGGGCTGGCAGAAGTCCGCCTCCGCGTCGATGTCCTCCGGCTCGCGCAGGTCCACGCTCTCCACGAAGATGCGCGTGTCCTCCTTGTCGCGGTGGGGTTCGAGAAAGCCGACCGACAGGAAGAAGGGCGCGTCGTGCGTTTCGTGTAGGAAGTCTACAGCTGACTCGGCCGTGGTCCGCGGGTCGTGGATCTGCCGGCCCGTGGGCGTGTGGTTGAGGAACCGGTCGTAAGCGAGCACCTCCTCGGGCTTGACAAAGGGCGCCCGCGCCACGTGCTGCACGCCCGACAGCGCGGTATCGTATCCGTGCCCCTTGAGAAACGCGGTCAGGTGCTGCGCGTAATCATTCAGGCAGTACCCGAGGCGCGGCGACGGAAGGCCCAGCATGCCGCAGCAGTGCGGGTGCTGCCCGGTCACCAGCGCGGCGCGGCTCGGCCCACAGGTCGGCGCGGACGCGTGCGCATGCCGGAAGAGTACGCCCTGACGGGCCAGGCGCATGAGGTTCGGCGCCGGAATCGGATGCCCCATGGGCTCGCAGTACCGGCCCAGATCATGGGCGTGGATGTAGACGATGTTGAACATGGGTTGCACTCCTCAGCCTGGGAACGACACGCGGGGGCGCCACACGGCGGAGCTGCGCGAGAAAACTCCGCGCACGGGCAGCTCGCCCACCCCCCGCAGTGCGCTGCGCGCACGCTCCTGGTCCGGGACTGGATTGTAAGGGGCCGAACGCAGGAGTCAACATGCGCCGGTCGGCATCAGATCCAGCAACGGTCCAGGCCGCGACACAGCGGCCCCCCCCACGGTCGGCCCGGACGGATCCGTTACGCTCAGACGCGCGCCAATGCTGTATCCAAAAAAAACGCTTGACGTCCTTGCGATCTTCGCCTAGGGTCGGCCCCCTGGTATTACTACTGTGCGATCCGTATTATGCGCGGCATCGCAGCATACCGAAGGAGAACAGAATGCGCAGCAAACCGAAGGAGAACAGAATGCAGCGATGCACCCGATGGATGGTTTTGGCTTTCGTCGTCAGCGCGGCCACAACCGTTGCGCCGGGCCTGGCTGCCGAGGAGCCAACACCGTCCGCGGAACCCGCCGGGAAAGAAACCGCACAAAAGCCACCCGCGGCGGAAACGGAACTACCGGCAATCGTTGTCTCGGCCTCGCGCATCGAGGTCCCGGTTTCCGACACGCCGTCGAGCGTTACCGTGATTGGCCGCAAGGAGATTGCGGCCTCGCAGTTCGAGCGGGTGGAAGACATTGTCCGCAACGTTCCCGGAGTGCGCAATTTCCGCCACTATAGCTTGCAGACCAATGGCATTATCAGCCCGCTGATCATGCGCGGCGTGGGACGGGGCCGGGCGTTGCTGCTCGTGGACGGCGTTCCGCAGAACGACAACTTCAACAATGCGATCTCCTGGGTGGCCTGGGGTCATATACCGAAGGAAGCCATCGAACGCATCGAGGTCGTACGCGGCCCCACGTCGTCACAGTACGGCTCCGAGGGCCTTGGCGGAGTTATCAATATCATTACCAAGAAGCCGAAGGCCGAGCGTGAAACATCCGTCCGCGCCGAGGGCGGGACTGCCGACACCTATGCCGGCCACGCCTTCCACAGCCAGAAGTTCGGAAAGATCGGGCTTGTCATCGGCGGAGGCTACGAGGACAGCGACGGGTTTTACATGGTGGAGGATCCCGAACGCCACGAGATCAAGCGCCACCGCGAGGTGGGCAAACTGTTCGGCAAACTGACTTTCGATCTGACACCCGATTCGGACCTTTCCCTTTCCGCCCTGATGTACGATCACGAAACCGGCAAGGGCAGGAAGTACTTTTATGACGAACTGAGGCTCAACCAGTATTGGATGGACTACAATCTGCGCGGCGATGTTGTCGATCTGAAGGCGCTGGTGTATCTCAACCGCGCCGACAAGAAAGCTTTTCAGGATACGGCGAAAGACGACTACGCGTCCCTGCTGCGGGTGGAGGAAATGCCTGCCAGCACATGGGGAGCCGATCTGCAAGCCACCATGCGGCTCGCCCCCTGGGCCCGTTTGACCCTGGGCGGGGCCTACAAGGCCGTGGGATGGGAGTTCGATAACGAATACGAAAACAGTGCGCGGGATGCCGGGGCCGAAGGCAAGCAACAGTTTGTCTCCCCCTTTGCGAGTTTTGAATGCCGCTTTCTCGATGAAAGCCTGATCGTAACCATGGGTGCGCGTTATGACTGGATCAAAACCTCGGATGGCGCTGCCTGGGACAGCGTGGCGAGCGCGGGCAAACCCGCTTACGACAACACGTATGATACCGTACGCCAGGAGAGCTTTACCCCGACGCTGGGGATTGCCTGGCATCCGGACGAGAAAACCACCTTGCGCGTTTCGGGCGGGAAAGGCTTCCGGACGCCAAGCCTTTTTGAATTGCACAAGGTTCACGTACGTCAGGGAGGCGCCTACTACCGCGAGACCAATCCGGATCTCGGACCGGAAGAGATCTGGTCGTACGAGGTCGGAGCGGAACGGTTCTTCACGGAGACATTCTGGGGAAGACTGACCTTCTATCAGTCGTTCGCAAAGGACTACATCGGGGACCGGCTTACCGGAACCGGTACATTCGCCGGGGGCAAGACGCGCTATGAATACATGCTCGACAATATCAGCGAGGTCGATATTCACGGGGTCGAAGCCGAGTTGCGCTGGCATGCCACGGAGCACCTGACCGCAAAGGTAAATTATACCTATAATCGCTCCCGGATCGGCAAGGACGAGGCGAATGCCGAGATGAACGGGAATGATCTTCCCTTTGATCCCCGGCA
>CAZBZG010000346.1:0-4558 GCA_964496245.1 uncultured Planctomycetaceae bacterium
GGCGAACTGGGGGGTATCGGCTTGCTCTTGTGGCTCGGCCTGCACGCAGCGATCGTGGTGGGCCTGCTCCGCAGACAGCCGGATGGACGGTCGCCGGCAGCCGGAGGCCCGGGCAAGGGAACAGACCCGCTCGTTCGCCTTCTGTGCCCCGCCGGGCTCCTGCCGGTCCTGGTGGCTGGCGGGCTGATCGGCATGTTCACCGACGCGTGGGGCAGCATGGCGCTCCGGTACGGCGAGCTTCCGCCGCACTACGCCCTGGTCCTCGGTCTCGCGCTCGCCTTTGCCTGGCCGGCCGGGCCTGCGCCGGACGAGCCGCAGGCGCCGTCCATGGTTCCGCCCGACCGCGGCATCCGGCGCGGAGTCGTGCTGCTGGGCTTGGCGGGCGCAGCTGCCCTGTGGCTGGGGGGACTGACCTGGCCGGCCGCCACAGCCGAACGCGACCTGCTGGCCTGGCGCAGCGAGACCGGACCGCATGCGGCGCTTGCGCGTCTGCGCGCCTCCCGGGAACGCGCGGGCGCCCTGCGCACGTGGTTCTACGCGTCGTACTTCCTGGCCGATGTGGCCGAGCGGGAGGGCTGTTTCGCCGAGAGCCTGGCTGCGCGCCGTTCCATCCTGCGCCACGTGCCAGCCGGGCCGGTCAACCGCGAGCGGCTCGTCCGCCTGCTCTACCGCCTGGGCCGGGCCGAAGAGGCGCTGCGCATCTGCCTCCGGGGCCTCAGGCTCAATCCGCACGACAGGCGCATGGACGACTGGCTCGGCCGGATCCTGCGCGGCACGGAACCCGCCCAGCTCGCGGCGTGGCTCGCGCGGATCGACATGCCGCCCGCCTCGTCCGGTCCGCCCGGCGCCAACGTTGGGGCCGGCCGGCCGATCCGCCTGACGGACGCGGACCGTCGCTTCCTGGACCTGCGGCTCGCCTGGCAGGCCGGGAACCGTGAAGCGGCCCTGCGCCATCTGGACGATCTGGACCCGGACCGCGTGACCGTGGGCCTGGCCGCCTACAGGGCTGCGCGCTGGCACCATCGCCTGGGCAACCACGACCGCGCGCTCGCGCTCGTGCGGCCGCTCGTGAGCCGGTTTCCGGCTGATCCGCGCGCGCTCGCCCTGGCCGCGCGCCTGCTCATGCCGCCGCGCGGAGGCAGGGCCGAGACGGACGAAGCCTACCGCCTGCTCGACCGGGCCGTGCGCCTGGGCAGCACCGTGCCCGAGGTGGTGCGCGCGGCCGCGGATCTCTACGTGGCCGGGCAGGACAATGCCAAGGCCGACACCATTACCGGCTGGGCCGTGCGCCAGGATCCCCGCGACCCGCGCCTGTGGGCGGCCCGCATCAAGACCCTCCGCCGCATCGGCAAACCAGAGGCCGCGCGCGCTGCATTGGCGCGCGCCCAACGCGTGCTCCCCGCAGGCGTGCCGATCGAGGCCATGGTCGCCGGGCCGTGAGGGGATGCGGCACAGATACTCCTGTCTGTGCGACCCCGAGCGGGAACGCCGGGGCTACCCATGACAGGGCAGACAGGCGCTGCGGCCACGCGCGTCCCCTCACCGAATCCGCACTTCCTTCCCGGTCTCGGAGGACTTGTAGATCGCGTCGAGCACCTTCTGCACGGTGAGCGCCTGCGCGGGCGTGCAGGCCGGCTTCTCCTTCTTGAGGATGGCGTTGATCCAGTTCATGTGCCGGTCCGCGTCCGGATAGGTCAGCTTGACGTTCTGGGGCTCGGTCACCTCGTACTCGCCCTTCTTCTTGCCGAACCGGTAGATCTGGAGCGGCATCAGCGACGCGCCGCCCTCGGTGCCGAAGAGCTCCACCGAGCTCTTGACGTTCTCGGCCTGATGGAGCACCCAGGACGCGTCCAGCTGCACGGTCGCGCCGTTCTTGCACTTGATGAACCCGGTGGCGAAATCGTCCACGTCGAACACGTGCTTGCCGCGGTCGGACATGCCCCACGAGCCCTCGCCGAGCCCGCGGTGGCCGAACTTGCGGTAGGCCGCGCCGCTGACGGCCACGGGCTGGAAGTTGTCCATGGCGTAGAGGCACAGGTCGAGGAAGTGCACGCCCAGATCCAGGAGCGCGCCGCCGCCGGCCAGCTTCTTCCGCCCGAACCAGGTGCCGAACGTCGGAATGGCCGCCCGCCGGCGGATCGAGGTCTTGGCGTGGTAGATCTCGCCGAGTTCGCCCCGCCCCACGAGCGTACGCAGCGTCTGGGTCTCCGGCCGGTAGCGCCAGTTCATGCCGAGCATGAAGACGCGGCGCGCGCGCTTGGCCGCCTGCACCACTTTTTTGGCTTCCTGGGCGTTGAGCGCAAAGGGCTTGTCCAGCAACACGTGCTTCTCGGCCTTGAGCGCAGCCAGGCTGAGCGGCGCGTGGAACGCATTGGGCACGGCGATCGTGACCGCGTCCACGTCCGCCTCGGCCAGGAGATCGTCGGCCGCGTCGTAGGTATCCTGGAGGCCGAACTCCTTCTTGAGCGCCCGGGCGCGCTGGGTGCTCGGGTCGGCCACGGCCACGAGCTCGGCTTGCGGGTGCTTCTGGAGGCTGCGGCAGTGCCCGTAGGCGATCTGGCCGGCGCCGATCATGCCCACCTTGACGGTCTTCATTGGATTCTCCTCTGCTCTTGTCTGGGGTAGCACGTTCCGATGTCCGTCCGTACTGCATTCAGGTCTTCATCCGATGGAGGCTCCTTTTCCGAAAGAGGGATCGCATTGCGGCGGTTGTTCGCGGCCGTCGTTCATCCCGACTCCCTGGCGACCAGTTCCGGCCGCAGTTTCGCGGAGGTCTCACTCTTGCCGTAGATCAGGTGGACGATCTTGCGCACCGCCAGGGCGCCCACGCGATGCATGGGCTGGGAGACCGTGGTGAGCGCGGGGGTCACCTTGTCCATGAGGAACATGTCGTCGTAGCCGATCACGCGAACCTCGCGGCCGATGCGTTGCCCGCTCCGATGGAAGGCCCGGTAGACGTCGAGCGCAAAATGGTCGGCTGCCGCAAAGACGCCGAGGCGTCCTCCCCGTTGGGCGGCGCGCTTGAGCCGGCGCAGGCCCGCCTCGTCGCCGGGAAGGCGGTCGCAGGACGCTCCGGCCTCCCTCAGGGTCGCGGCGAACGACTCGATCCGCCCCCAGTAGTACCCGAAGGTACAGAACCGGTCGCAGTGCTGCGCGAGCAGGCGCCGGGCCACGAGCCGGCCGCCTTCGGCCTCGTCCACCTGGACCGACGGCACGCCCTCGACCTCGTGCCGCGGCTGGAGCAGCACGAGCTTGCCGCCCTCCTGCCGAAACCGTTCCATGACCCGGACCGTGGCCGGCCCGGCGTGCTGGTAGGGATAGGTCACGATGCCGCTGTGGGGACGGTCGGGCGCAGCCTCGATGAAGCGCCGGTAGCGCTGGAGACTCCGGCCGAAGCAGAGGTCGAGGGGGAAGCCCTGGTCGCTGGCCGCCTCGGCCATGCCGATCACCAGATCCGCGTGCAACCGGTTGTGGGAGCGGTTGACAAAGGCGCCGATGGCCGCGGCCGACCCGCGGCGGAGGAACTCGGCCGCGCGGTTGGGCCGGTACCCGAGTTCTTCCGCCAGGGCGAGGATGCGCTCCCGCGTGACCGGGGCCACGCGCGCGTTCTTGTCCGGCTTCGGACTCAGGGCGCGGCTGACCACCGAGGGCGAGACCCCGGCGCGCCGGCCGATTTCACGCAACGTGGCCATGCAGGCGGCTCCGGGAGAACAAACGATTGTTCTCTCCGGGATCTATACCCCACCCGCGGCCGGTTGTCAAGGCGATCCAACCAAAACGTGCGGATTTTCCGGATCCGGGTGCCATGCCCACCTGAAGGGGGGCATGCCGCTGCCTGCTTGCCCGTGAGACGCCCGAGCGCAGCCCGCGAGGCAGGGAACGACCGCATGCCCACCCAAGGGTGGGCATGGCACCCACCTCACCCCCTGATGCTCGAGCTCGGGTGCCATGCCCACCTGAAGGTGGGCATGCCGCTGCCTACTTGGCCTGCGCGCCCTCGCCGACCTGGAGCTGACTGAGCTGCTCGTAGAGGCGATAGCGCATCTTGGCCTCAGCCTCGCCTTCGGCCAGAAGCTGGTGGCACCGGTCGGGATCGCGCTGCTCGAGCGTGCGGAACCGCGTCTCGCCCAGGGCCCACTCGCTGTAGTCGATCGTGGGCTCCTTGCTGTCCAGCTGCAGCGGATTCTTGCCCTGCGGAAGCAGGCGCGGATCGAACCGCAAGAGCTGCCAGTGCCCGCACTCGACCGCCCGCTTGTGCTCGTCCATGCCCCGGCCCGCGCCCGGCCCCATGGGCACGCCGTGGGCGATGCAGTGGCTGTAGGCGAGGATCAGCGACGGGCCCGCGTAACTCTCAGCCTCGACCACGGACTTGACCGCCTGCGCGTCGTTGGCGCCCATGGCGATCTTGGCCACGTACACGTTGCCGTAGCTCATGGCCATGAGGGCCAGGTCCTTCTTGCCCAGGGGCTTGCCGCCCTCGGCGAACTTGGCGACCGCGCCCTTGGGCGTGGCCTTGGACGCCTGGCCGCCGGTGTTGGAGTATACCTCGGTGTCCAGC
>CAZBZG010000347.1:0-4552 GCA_964496245.1 uncultured Planctomycetaceae bacterium
CTTGCCCGGCCGTGCCGCAAGAGGTGACCGAAGCACGGCCGGACAAGCCGGCCGTGGCACCCCAACCCTCTCCCGCCATTGTGACGTTCGCAGTCATGGCCGTCGACCTGCTGAGGCCCGCAATCCCGCGCGCAACGCGGGTGGCGCAGACGTGAACGTCTGCGCCACCCGGCGCAGAGTGCGGATCGTTCCGCATCCTCGGGGATCTTCTGCTTGCCAGCGCCGGCGGAATCGCGTATACCGGGAGCCACAGGGAGGCAACGCCATGACCCAGACCCCGGACGCAGCGTGGGAACAGATCGACCGGTTGCTCGAGCTGGCTCTGGACGAGGACATCGGAAGCGGAGACGTCACCACCACCGCCCTCGTGCCGGCCGGGGCCCGCGCCAGCGGGCAGTTCGTGGCCCGCGGCACGGGCGTGCTCGCCGGCCTCGAGATCGTCGAGCGGCTCTATGCCAAGCTGGACGCGGAAGTCCGCTTCACCCCCGTGGCTTCGGAAAGCAGCCGCGTCGAACCCGGCACGCCCCTCGCGCACATCGCCGGACCAGCACGCGCGATCCTGTCCGGCGAACGCATCGCGCTCAACCTGCTCCAGCGCATGAGCGGGGTGGCCACGCTCACGCGCGCGTACGTCGAGGCGGTCGCGCACACCCACGCCAAGATCTATGACACGCGCAAGACCATGCCGGGCCTGCGCCGGCTGGACAAGCTGGCCGTGTGCGTGGGCGGCGGGGAGAACCACCGGCAGGGGCTGTATGACATGATCCTGATCAAGGACAACCACCTGCGCCTCTGCACGACCGAAGACGAACGCAGTCCTGTGGGAGCGGCGGTGGCCCGGGCGCGCGCGGCGTCCGACCTGCCCGTGATGCTCGAGGCGGACACCCTGGACCAGCTCGACGAAGCGCTGGCCGCCGGGCCCGAAATGGTGCTGCTGGACAACATGGATCTGGAGGAACTGGCCCAGGCGGTCAAGCGCACGCACCAGGCTGCCGCCGACCAGGACCTCGCTCGGCCCCTCCTGGAAGCCTCGGGCGGCATCGATCTCGAGACCGTGCGCGCCATTGCCGAAACCGGGGTCGACCGCATCAGCGTGGGGGCGCTCACCCACAGCGCCGTGGCTATGGACATCGGGCTGGATCTGGACTGAAGACGCGCCCAACAATGACTTCGGCCATTCGTTGCGCCGGAACGGGTGCAGATCCAAGGCGCGGCGACAGAGCGACCCGGGGCGGGCGGTGCAAAGCCGCAACCAAGCAGACGGGTTGAGAACGCTCCGAACCAGAAGCCTCCGTGCCCCCCGGCCGGATCCCCACCCATGCGCACCAGCCCCCCTTCACGCCGGCGGCGGCCCCACGGTCGTACGTTCCACCACCCGCAGGGACGGTACGGCCGCGGGCCGGCTGCCCGATTTCACCGCGTCGGTCACGCACGCGGCCACGGCCTCGCGCGGATAGTCCATGGTCGTGAGATCCGGGCAGAGCGAGACAAAGGTGGGGCTGTTGTCGACCCCAAGAATGGAGACGTCCTCGGGCACACGCATCCCGGCGTCCACGAACGCGCGCCACGCCTGCAGCGCGAGCCAGTCGTTGTGGCAGAAGACGGCGGTGATGCGCTGCCGGTCGACTCGTTCGACCAAGGCGGCCGGGACGAACGGGGCGAGCGTGCGCGCGTGAAAGCCTTCTTGACGCACGCGTCTTCGGAAACCGCGCGCGCGATCGCGAATGGCCAGCGACTTGCGCGTGTAGGTGAGGTGCAGGAGCCGGCAATGTCCCAGGCCGAGCAGATGTCCGGCCGCGATCTCGCCGGTGCGCTCTTCATCGGGCGCGACGAGCGCCCGCGCATACCAGTGCCCGCATTCGAACTCGTTGAACGGATTGCGCACGCGGCCGTCGTACCGGCTGCGCGCGGCGCGCACGACCTCCAGGCCTTCGTCCACGAGCCCCATGTGGATCAGGTGGCTCGCCACCTGATACTCGATGCCGGTCCACACCTCGTTGCTGTACACGAACGGCAGCGAGAGCTCCCCGCCCTTGGGCCAGGAGCAGAGCAGGAGCCCGCTCTCGCTGTTCAGCGCGTAGCTGGGCCGCTGGGGATTGGCGTGGTCGGAGAGATCGTGGCGGAGATTGTAGTCGTGCACCGCGCGCAGGTGGCTCGCCACGCGCGCCGGATCCAGAAGGTCCTCCTGCAAGCCGCAGACCGCGCCCAGGAAGCATCCGAGCACCCCGTCCGACAGGCACCCGCGGCCGTACTGGTACTTGGGGCCCTCCCTCTCCAGCAGGTCCATAGCCTCTGGCGCATGGGCTCGGTTTCCCGCAGCGACCGTTCAAGATCCGGAAAGAGGTGCGCAAGCGCCTGGGCGTAGTTCCACACGTGGGTGCAGCTGCCCGCGCAGCAGCCGGACCCGTCGCAGCACCCCTCCCACACCCAGCGCCGTGTCCTTGGCCTGACGTGGGCTCGGCCCAGCGTTGACACGTCCGGGCCGAATGGCTAGGCTTGTAGGCCTTGCGACAATGAGACGGACGCCGTCAGCCTCTCGCAGGCAGGAACCACGCCCATGAATCTCCTGCTGCTCGCACTCGCCGCCCTCCCGCCCCTGCTCTACGGTGGCGGCAGCAAAGCGGGAATCGTGGTCGCCTTCGGGCTCGCGGCCGTCGTCGTGGTGGTCACGGGCACCAAGCTCAGCGTGTACGGCGACGCCCTGGGCGAGCGCACCGGCCTGGGGGCGGGCTTGGTAGGCCTGCTCTTCCTGGCGGCCGTGACCAGCCTCCCCGAACTCGTGGTCAGTACCACGTCCACGGTGGCCGCAAGCCTGCGCGCGGCCGGGCTCGCGCCCGAGGCGTTCGCCACGCCCGCGGCATTCGCGCAGGCCCGGGTTGCACTCTTGCGCGACGGCGCAGACCTGGCCCTCGGCAACATGGTCGGGTCCAACGTCATGAACCTCATGATCTTCGTGATCATGGACCTGGTGCAGGGGCGCGGCGCATTTCTCTACCGGCTGAGCCGCAACCACGTGATGAGCGCGGCCTCCGGTCTCGGGCTGCTGGGGATCCTCCTCTTCGGCTTCGCGATCTCCAACAGCTGCCTGGGCGGGCTGGACCTGGTGCTTCCCGTGCTCGCCGTGGGCCCGGCGACGCCCCTGCTCTTTGTCGCCTACCTCGGTATCATGCTGCTCCAGGGATCGCTCGAAAAGCGGCAGACCGGCATGGAAGGCCTGGAACCCGAGACCACGCCCGTCACGAACGAGGCGCTCCTCACCATGCCGGCCGCGCGCTTCTACGGCACCCTGCTCGTGCTGGCCGTCGTCATCGTGGGCTGCGGCATGTGGCTGAGTCTGCTCGGCGACCGCATGGCCGAGACCTTCGGCCTGGGCCAGAGTTTCGTGGGCACCATCTTCCTGGCCCTCTCGACCAGCCTGCCCGAGCTCGTGGTCTGCATCGCGGCCGTGCGCATCGGCTGCTACAACATGGCCGTCGGAAACGTGCTCGGCTCGAACATCTTCAACCTGGTCATCGTGTTCACCGCCGACCTCGGGCTGCGGGGCGGATCGCTCCTCTTCCTCGCCTCGCCCGAGCACCTCGTCACCATCGCCATGGTCATGATCCTCACCTGCACGGTGATCGCCGGGCTCGTCTACCGGTCGAACCGGAGCTTCGCCACCCTCGGCATCGACGTCTGGCTGATGCTGATCGTCTACGGCTTGGGCAATACCGCGCTCTACTTCATGGGCGCCAAGGAGCCGGAGGCGCCGGGCCAGGCGGCCCGCACCGAACGCGCGGCTGTTGCAGAGACGGGCCCGACGGATCCCGCACCGCCACAGGAATGACATAGGCGGACGATCAGGAGACAACGCCGTGCGCCAGGCAATGCCACAACGCTGGCTGGTGCGCGTCAGCGCCTTTGCGCTGGGCGTGAGCCGGTCCTTCCCGGGAACGCCGAGCTCCGGCTCGGCCAGGGGCTGATGCCGAGCTGGAGCTCGGCGCTCCCAGGGTTGCTCTGTCACGCCGCAATCGCGCTGGTTCGGCGGCAGCGTCTGAAGCGAGGAGCGAGAAGGCGTCGATTTCGATCCCGATCCCGATCCCGATTTCGATCCCGATTTCGATTTCGATTTCGATTTTGCGTACGGGCAGAGAGCGGACGGATTCTTCACAGGAGGCACGATGATGCGAATGCGAATCGGATGGCAGGCGTGGATGGCGGTTTTGGTTGCCGGTCAGTCGGGCGCGGACACGGCCGACCCCTCGGACGGCGGAAACCGCAGGCCGATCATACGGTAGACAAGACGGGCAACACAGAAGGCCGAGACCGGATCGCCGCCGCACAACTCGACCATGTCCATCCCGACCACCGTCTTGGTCCGGAAGACCCGGGCGAGGACATCGGTGACCTCATCCCACGTGAAGCCGCCGGGCTCGGGCGTGCCGGTGGCGCGGACCAGACCGAGAGCGAGCGCGTCCACATCGAACGTGAGAAAGACGCGGTCTGGCAGCGTGGAAAGAGCTGAGGCCAGGTCGAAAGCGCCGCTGCGCATCTCGCGAATCCAGCCGATCGC
>CAZBZG010000348.1:0-4535 GCA_964496245.1 uncultured Planctomycetaceae bacterium
CAATTCTGGCAGGCCGCGAGAGGCCGCGCCTAAATCCGACATTTCCGGGTAGCAGATCCGCGGAAAGTAGGATATATGCTACGTACCAGATTATCTGACCCTCGATAGTCTCGGATTGAGTGACCCCCGTTTACGGCGCTCTCCGAGCCGTGATGCCGCCACAAATGGTCGCCGGAGCCGCTCCAGCGGGGTATGCGGGGTCCCATGCTCACACATGGAGGCGGGATAGCGGGGTCACGCAATGTGAGATGTGCCATCGATGGCAACGGTCCAGATAATGTGAGACGTGCCAGAATAGATCGTCCAGATTGTATGAAGTCGCCTCCCAACTTCGGTAATTTGTTGTTTTGCGCCGCCTTAGTAGGCACATTCACATGCCTTTCTCGACTGGTATGCCGAAAGTTACATCTTTTCTGCGTTCTGCGGGCGTGACCTTCAGCTCCACAATCTTGCCGTCCCTGACGCTGCATTCAAAGGTTGTCTTGCGCGGCGCGTGTAGTTTGAAATCCACATCCCAACCCTTCGGCCACGCCGGAAGCAACTGAATCATATCGCCATCGTATTGCAGTAGCATCCGTTGCAATGCAATCATGGCCACGCCGCCATGGTCCTGATCAGGAATCCAATCGTAGTTGGGGCCCCACATGGCAGGAAAACGATGTTGACTGCTTTTGCTGCTGAAGTTCTGCCCCACCAGTTTGGCGGCTTCATCGGCCAGACCAAGACAGGCGGCCTTGATCGCGTTCTGTTGCCAGCCGCCGGTCTGCTTGACTTTGCGGCCGGCAAAGGTGCGCCGTGCAAGCTCCAGGTCCTGCCTGCCCACGCCATAGCGACGGTATGGAAAGATCGCATACAGCTCGGGATTCTCTATGTTCTGCTTGCCGCTGTAGGATTCTGCACAGGACAGCACGTCCTTACCGTTTACCTTACGCATGGGCACCGGCGGCAGTTCCGCGATGAGCCGCTTCCACTGTGTGCGCTGCGCGGCGGTTGTCAGCGAATCGGGGAGATTCAGCATTTCCTCGCACACTTTCTGTATGCCGACGATTTCCACCAGCGGGTTCACGGCCACACGATAGGTTTCCAGGGCCATTGCCGGATCGAAACGGATCTTGCCGTTCTTGTCGCGCTTCCAATGCTGATCAAAGAAGGTAAGAATCTCCGAAGCCAAGGGCAGCAGCGTCTCCCGGGCAAAAGCTTCATCACCCGTGAATGCATAGTGGTCCAGCATCATCAGGGACAGTTCTAGGCCGCCCTGCCAGTAATACTTGATATAGGTGTTCTCCGTCATGCCATCCGGCAGTTTAGATCGGTCACGACCGTAGTTGGCGTCCGTATAGGTGCCCCAGAAGTATTGGGTCTCGGGAAAGAATGCGCCATCGTGTTTATAGTATTTACGCGTGGCGGCTTTGCGAGTTTCCAGATTATTCCGATACATGGTGAAAAGCGGTTTCATTAGCTCGAAATCGCCCGATTCCAACATAGACCAGTAGGGCAAACGCGTGTTCTGCCACCAGTAGGGACCACCCCATTGCCGATAGTCAGCGTCATACCCCTTGAATTTGTCGGTATGGTTCAACGTGTCAACGGTAAAGATCGACCCATTGAACTTGATCGGAGAGTTACCGCGCCCACCGCAGGCGTTGACAAAGCGTTGCAGACGGTAGCCAAGGTTGATGGTCGAGACCAACTTCTTGTCCTTGTCGTTCTTCGTAGAGATGGTGATATGGCTTCTCTGCCAGAATGCCTTCCACCAATCGCCATGAGCTGCACGCTGCTGATCGCTTGGCAACGCACGGATGCGCTTGGTACTGGCGTCGAGCTGTTGAAGCCACTGTTCAACCGTCTTGGTTTGAGCTGTCAGCGAGTAAACGGCAACTGAAATCCGTTTTGCCGGTTTGGCTGACGTCAATGAGGTGCTGGACTCGTTGACCAGTCCCTCGCCTTGGATCATTGCGCCGAAGGTGCGGTGGAGCAAGGGGTCGGTCTGTTTTTCGGCCACGTTGCCGAGGGCTTGCAGTTTCAGGTTGTCGTTCCATAGGGACCGCTCGTTCCGGTGATACCAGACCACTCGATCTTTTTGCCCGGGCACGATGGTGTCGGGCTCGGCAAAGATCGGCTTCCCCCTTTTGCCGTGAAGTCCATAAGCAGAATGAATCTCTGCCCCCTTTATCTCTCTTCGCTTCGTACGCCAGTGTTCCAGCGAGACCTTGGCCGCAACGGGTTGGGTGCCGTCGATCTCCACCGTTGCCACCGGATGGTTGGCGTCGACGGCGAAGCGAATCGTCACCTTCTGTTGGGCATATTTGAAACATACGACGATTTCACCGCGCTCCACGTCCAAGGTCTGGCTAAAGGAAGTGTCTTTTCGCAGTGGTTTGGGGGTTAGCGCCACCCGCACTTTGCCAAGTTTGAGCAGCCGACAGTTCTCGCTCCAGGCGTCGGTCTTGGAGAGATAAAACAGCAGGTCGCCATTGGGCTCGACCCACACATTGGCACCGATATCGCCGTTACCGATCGGCATCGACCCGCGGGCATCCGCGCTGGGGGAATCCCATACTACATTGGGAACACGATCATCCCTCATACCAGTTCTTCCTGCCGCGCGACCATCCCCAGCCATAAACGTGATTGCAATGCCTGCGCAAATCCAAGCACTCAACGCCTTCTTCATTTTTTGCTTCTCTCCTATACGTTGTTTCCAAGCTTTGACATACCCGTCTTCTCTCCACACTCTCTAGTTGTTGCGCTTCCGCTGCAGCCCGATCTTCTCGAAAGGGATGGGTTTGAAATCGGGAATCGTCTTTTGAACGGGGGCGAGGTCTTTCAATCGGGCGCAATCCCAAAAAGTGCCTCCCTGTTTGTGCATGCAAGCCCCTCAGAGACTGTGATTTGCAGGTTTTGGGCGTCATCTGCGCACCCAGTGGTCGGACAGCTGCTTTCGCCCTCTCGCGCTGCGACGACGCACACGAGCCGCTGGTGCCGACTTGGCACTGCATTTCAGGCGGTTCGAGGCGTCCACACGGGCGAAATGGCTGAGGCACTTTTCGGGATTGCGCCCTTTCAATCTGAAGTCCAGTTTCTTCACATCCCGTAAGCCCGGGTCTTCTTTCGTGACCAGGTTCTTTCCCAACCGCAGATATTTCTGCGCCCCGCCTCCGACCCATGCGCTGCGAACGCAGATGTTGTTAAAAACTTTATTGCCAAGCGGTTTGTGCGGGGTCTTCTTTAGGATCGTGGCAAGCGCCGGATATCGCGTGCTGTGGGGCGGCTGGTCGTGCTTAACTTCTTTGAGCTTTGCATACATTCGATGGTCCGCACCGGGCTTTTGGTATTTGAGCGCCCAACCTTCACTGCGGTTGTCAAGGTGGACGGCGAGCGAGACATCGACGAAAAGATTGTTTTCGACGATGTTGTCGCGGCCACCGCCAATGAACGCGGCTCGTTGGACCTTGTAGAACACGTTGCCGAGAATGTGGGTGCTGGAGCAGGCATCGTCCAGATACACCGCCATCGAGCCATGCTTGCCCGGGCCTTTGATGTGGTGAATGAAGTTATAGCGCACGATGTTGCCGCGGTAGGTCCAGTTGCGTCCGGAGTAGATCGCGCCAACATCCCCGGTTTCCTGGCACAGCCGTGTCAGTTCGTTGTACTCGACGATGTGATCGTTGCCGGAGTAATCCAAACCTACGTGGGGCGCGTCATGGATATAGTTGTGCGCTGCACGCTGTCCAACACCGTTCATGTTGATCGCCGGCTGGTTGGCGCGCTGTCGTCTTGCGTAGTGATAGATGTCGTTGCTGACCGCATAATGCTCAGATGGGGCCAGCGTTTCGCGGCTGCCGCCCAGCATTGAAATGCCGGTGGTGCCGATGTTGTACAGCATGCAGTCCTTGACCCCATTGCGACGACCATCTTTGAGGGGATCCCCCGATTCCTTGCGGAACTGATGCAGACCGCCGGGATCCTTAACCACGTGGTCCACGGGCCGAATAAGTACGCCGCAGCCACCGATATTGCGGATCGTGCATCCCGCGACAAGATTGTCCGTCCCACCGGCGATGTCGATGCACATCCCCCGTGTCACCTCTAAAGTCAGATCACGGAAGGTGACGTACTGGGTGCTGGTCAAGCGGATCATCGGAGTTTCCAACATGGACAATGCAAACTGTCCGTCTGGCATGTTCGCCGGCGGATAGAGATAGAGGATGCCCGTCTTGTGATCGATCATCCATTCACCGGGTTGGTCGATCTCTTCGAGCAACCCGAGTGCGCGGTAGCGTTTGTTCGGGCGCAGACCATACATATGCGGAGTTGTTAAGGTAATCCGTTTACGATTCACATCGAGCCTGCCCACCTTCAGCACGTCATCGAACCAATCATGGGCGAAGTAGCCGTGAATGAATATGTGCTCTGCCTTGGTCCAGCGCCCGGGACGAGAACCTGTGTATTCAAATGTTCCTGGTCGATTGGATTTGTCGCCAAATCGCGGAACACTTCCCTTGTCGATCACCTTGCCATAGGTCGCCCAACCC
>CAZBZG010000349.1:0-4520 GCA_964496245.1 uncultured Planctomycetaceae bacterium
CGTAGGCGGGAAGCATCGCTGGCATTACGTATCCAGTTGAAAGACGTGATGCTTGGCGGTCCAGGGGTCGATGCTCTCCAGCAAGGCCGGCAGCAGCGCGGGGCCGTACAGCGCCAGGAAGTACACGGTGGCTGCGCTCAGCTCCTGATAGGTCTCGCCGGCGAGCACGAACTTGCGAAGGCGGTAGTACTGCCGGCGCGGGCCCTCGCCGACCACCGGGTCCTGCGCCCGAAACCGTTCGGCCAGCGCGTCGAGCCGCTCAAGAAAACGCGCGGCCTCGCGGTCGAGTTCGTTCAGCTTCCTGAGGCCGTGTTGTTGGAGATTCGCGCGGAGCGCCTCCTGCGCCTCGGCGAAGCGCTGCTGAAAGGTCTCAAATGCAGCCCGTTGACCCGCGCCGCGGGTCTCGCCCGCGGCTTCCACGGCCGCCCATTCCCAGCCCGGGGCGATCAGGTCCTGTACGTCGAGCTCGATCCGCTTCATGGCCTTGAGACAGCTCGCTTTGAGGAGGGTGCCGGTGGCGCGCGGTACGAGCAGGGGCAGCCTCTGTCCCATCCGATCGAAGAGTCTGCGCAGCTGGACATGGTAGGCGAGCTCCGTGCCGCCGGCCACGTACGCGCTCACGGGCAGGCAGGCCGCCTGCACCACGGGGCGCAGGGCTGCCGACGGCCCGAACCGCTCCGGGTGCGCGGCGACCTCTTCCAGCAACGCCCCGCGGGCGAAGGACTGGTCTGTTTCCTCCAGGACGAAGCTGTCGTCCGCCGCGCAGATCCGCTGCCGCCGCCCGTCTTCCAGCCGGTAGACCAAGGTGCGGTCCTTCTCGGCATGCGGCAGCGGCGGATCGAATCCGCGAGCCCGCATGTCTTCCGAGTCGGCCGCGAGGCACGCCTGCACGCTTGCGGGATCCTCCAGGGCGCGGCGGATGACCGGCACGGCCAGGGCACGCAACATGCGCGGTTCGACCACGACCAGGCCTTCGGCCCCGAACCACTGGAGCACCAGACGGCTGATCATCTCGCCAAGATCGCCCTGCGCGCAGGCCGAGAGTTCCTGCACGAGATCCGGAAGAAACTCGGTATCGGGGAGCTGCTCGCGCAGGGCCTGGAGCGCTTCCTGGACGGTCTGGATCGGCGTGGCTGCGGCCATGCAGCCCTCCGGCAGGTCGCGCAGGGTGATGTGCTGCTGGTCGTGTTCCCGGTCGAAGACTGTAAGCCGTCCGAATTCGGCTGGATTGTGCTCCTCGCTCCCGTTCCAGAAGACCGGCACGAAGGGAGGGCCGTCGAGCGCGTTGAGCGTGCGACAGAGCCGGAGAGCGCTCATGAGCTTGAAGGCCACGAAGAGCGGGCCCCCGAAGAGCGCAGGCTGATGGCCGGCCGCGACCACCACGGTCTCCGGCTCCCGCAGGCGCGCGACGTTCTCGAGCACGGGCCTTGGCGCGTCCAGCCGGCCGAGCGCATCGGCCAGCAGATCGGCCAGCCGTTCCCGGTCGCCGGCCCACTTGAGCGACGCAGCCCTTGCGAGGTGCGCTCGGGTGTCCCGGGGGTCGTGGTCGCCGAAATCGCGGTACCGCTCGGAGCCCTCCGCCCGATAGGCCACGGTGTAGGGATGATACCGGCCGAGCCGGTCGGTCACGAGGGTGCGATCGATGGAAGGGCTCATGGTTGCCCCCGGCTGCTGTCGTCCAGTTCGTTGTTCGGGGCGCCGGCTGCAGACGAGGCGGTCGTGCCGTCGGCTTCTTCGTTCGCGTTCGCGTTCGCGATCTCGTTCTCGAGTTCCTCGTTGATCTCGCGCGCATACTCGCCGAAAAGGTGCCAGTGCTGCTGTGCCGCCCAAAGGCAGAAGCGGGAGAAGTAGTCCGAGGCCTCGCGCAGGTCGCCCGTCTTGATGCAGAGGCTTCCCAGGTTGTAGTAGACGAAGTCGTCCTCGAACACGGCGTCGGTTTCTTCGCCGCCTACGACGCGGGTAGAAGGTTTGGCATCCCGCTCGTTCGCTTCAGAGGCGGCCAAGCGTTCGCCCCGGTGGCCGAGGAGCCTCTTGAGAGAGGAGCCGTCGTAGACGGGTTGGTGGCCGGAGCGCGCTCCGCGCTGTTGTTCCAGATGCTCGAGGTACGCTTTGAGTTCGGCTTTGGCCGCCGGGTAGTTCTTCTCCGCGCAGTAGAGCAGGCCCACGAGATCCCGGTCGATGCGGCTGTCGGCCGTGAGGCGCCGGTCTTCCAGCATGCGCCAGTGGCGACGGGCCAGAGCCTGCGAGGCCTCTTCGATCGGGAGTTCCCGGCCGAGCGTCTCGGCCGCGCGTTTGCGGACCGTGTCCAGCTCGGCATTGAAGCGCATCTCCATGGAGAGATAGAGCCGCTTGAGTTCGGGTTCGGAGAAGAGGAACTTCTGAAAGAGCCGCGAGGCGTTCTGCCTGCCCCAGGGGCCACCGTCCTCCACCGGTTCGAGGGCCTTGCCGAAATAAGGATTCTCCCGCATGGCGGCACTGAGAAAGTCGGCCTGGCGCACGGCCTGTTCGATGTCGCCTTCGAGCGTGGCCAGGACCAGCGCGAGGCGGTCCACCATGTACCGGTCGCGCATGTGGCGGATGTAGATGGTCTCGCGCCGTTCGGGCGAGGCGTCGGTGAAGTCCTCCAGCACGCAGCGGTAGCGGGGGCGAACGACGAACTCGGGCCGCTGCAGGCGGGCCCGCGCCCAGGAGATGAACTCCTCCACGCACGGAAGATCCGACAGGACGCGTCCGTATTTGGCCCAGCGCACAAAGGCGGCCACGTAGCGCGCGAAGCGCTTCCGGTGTACGTGTTTGGTCCCTTCGACCTGGTTGGCCTGGGACTCGAAGATCTCGGGGAAGGCCTTGCGGGCGTCGTTGACGGTGTTCCGGTAGGCGGCGCGGCTGGCAAAGGCCTTGTAGTCGAGAAAGGCGTCGGCCATGGATTCGAGCATCTTCTCGGGCGCGAGCAGACTCGGCACCACGATGTAATTGAGCGGGTAGTTGGCCCGGCGGTCCAGATCGTAATCCCGGCTGTCGCCCTTTTTCTGCTCGAGCCGCTTGGTCTGGGCTTCGCGCAACTCGGTGCTGTAGCAGCAGCTCCCGGCCCCCGGCATGATGAGCGCGCAGAGCGGTCCGAACCGGCGCATCTCGAGGCGTTCGGCGGCGAGGTCCACGTGGCCGATGAAGTCGTGGGTGAGCAGCGCCTCCAGCTCCTCTTCGATGACCTGCCGCGGACAGAGCTGTCCGGCCTCCTCGGCCGATAGGAGGCTGCATTGCGGAAAGCCCATCTCTTCGGCGCAGCGAGCGAGGGTCCGGCGGGCGGCAGAGAGGAGGGCGAGCAGCTCCTCGATGCGTTCCTCCCGGCCGCTGCCGGTGTACCCTTCAAGCTGGCGGTTGAGGTCCATGAGTTCGAACTGGGCCTCTTTCCAACTCGAGAAGATCTCCTGCAGGGGCGACCGCCCGTCCTGGCCGCTGCCCTGTACATAGGGATCGGCCCGGCTCAACACGCGGTCGATCTTCTGGGTCACGGCTGCATGTTCCCGGACCTTGACGACGCTGGTCTTGCTCTTCTCCCGGGCGCGCGCCTGGTCCTGGACCTGGCGATAGCTCCGCAGAGCGTTCACGATCTCGGTGACCAGGTCGTTGGGGATCCCCATGGAGAGGAGCCGATCGGGAAGCGAACGCACCTCCTCCTGCAGGATCCGCGCACGGTCCTGGAGACTGCGCCGGTAGTCGACGTCGAGACAGTCGCGATACATCTCTTGCAGCCAAGGCTCGAGGTTGTAGACCCCGCTGGACGCGTGAAGCTCGGAGTATTGCATCTCCAGGAACCCCAGCGTGCGCTTCAGGATGGCTTCGCCGCCCTTGGGGAGCATCGACGTGATCGGCGCGTCTTCTCCCAGCGTCTGGGCATGCTGCTGGATGAGATCCGTTTCAACCAGTTCGGGCGTGGTGCCGAAGTTGAGCAGGCAGGTGTCCCGAAAAGAGAGCTCGATGGGGCGGTCCGGATGACGGGCCCCCGTGCGGATGGCTGGGTCCAGGTGCTCCCACAGGAGGCGGTTCAGCGCGTGGGCGGCGTTCCACCGCTGGGCCTGCACGGGGCTGCCCGATCGGGCCGACTGGGCCTGTTCGGCTGCTGCGGCCTCGGCCTGGCGTTGGTGCGCGAGGCGCTCCAGCACAGTGCTCGTGAAGTCGTCCATGCTGCCCCCGTGCGTCGGTCCTCCAGGCTGTGCTCAACATACTGCAGCCCGTCAGGCCTGTCAAACGCGTTTCAGCCCCCGGATCCGTCTCCGGGCGTGGCTGGTCGGCAGCGGGAGGCGGTTGGCCCGGCCATGTTCACCAAACGTGCAGAATGTGAAAGTTCCCGGCTTCTTGGTTGCAACGCGGTCCACGAGAGCTATATTATTATAGAGAGGGTTCACTCGTCCTTGCCGCAACGCGCAGGCAGAACCACGAAGGACACGAAGAGCACGAAGGGATTTGGGCCTGGTTCAATTGCGGGTACCACTCGGTGAGAGCGGTATGTAGCACAGGCACTC
>CAZBZG010000350.1:0-4477 GCA_964496245.1 uncultured Planctomycetaceae bacterium
GGCATGCCTCCTCCCTGGTAGAAGGCAATCATCCGTGAGCCATCGCGATTTCCCAGGGAAGACCAACCGCATGCCCACCCAAGGTGGGCATGGCACCCTGCACCCTGCCTGAAATCGCCACCGCGTGGATTTTCAAAGACCCCTCTCCGCCGTTCGAGCGTAGAATGGGGTGGCGCGGGCGGCCCGGAATCCGTCCTCCAGCCCGTTTTCGGTATCGCACAGGAGACGCAAGATGAAGCGCATCCACACGTTCGGATATCTGGTGACCTGGGCAGTATTGCTCGGCACGGTCGTGCTTCTCGGCGCAGAACCGGCCCAAAAGGCGCCAGGGAAAAGGCCGGCCGAACGGGCCACGAGCCAGGCCCTGGGCGGGGCCAACCGATACCTCACGCATCTTGCCACAGACAAACCGATCTACCGGATCGGCGAGACCGTGTACGTGCGGGGAACCGTGCTCCACGGCTTGGACCACACCCCGCTCAAAAAGGGCCAGGCCGCCAGCCCCATGATCGAAGTGCGCGGGCCCAAGGGAGCGGTCGTGGCTTCGGGCCGCACGCGCGTGGCCGACAGCGTGGCCGGCTTCTCCTGGAAGATCCCGGACGGCCAGGCCGGGGGCGAGTACACCGTCAAGATGAGCTTTCCGTGGCAGGGATTCCCGCCGGCGGAACGCACATTCGACATCCGCGCTTACCGCGCACCCCGGCTCAAGAGCCAGGTCACCTTCTTGCGCGACGGGTACGGGCCGGGCGACAGGGTCACGGCCACGCTCGAGACCGAGCGCGCTGAAGGCGGCGTGCCGGCCGGAGCCGAGGTCACGGTCTACGCGCGCGTGGACGGCGCGCAGGTCTGGAAAGGCCCAGCCACCGTGAGCGTGGAAGGCCGGTGCACGGTTTCCTTCGATCTGCCCAAGAAGATCGAACGGGGCGAGGGCACGCTCGCGTTCGCCATTGCCGACGGCGGCGTGGTCGAGACCGCAGCCAAGACGCTTCCCATTCTGCTCCAGACCGTGGATGTCCAGCTCTTCCCCGAGGGCGGGGACCTGGTGGCCGGACTGCCAGCCCGCGTCTACCTGGAAGCCAAGACCCCGGCGCAGAAGCCGGCGGACATCGCGGGCGTGCTCTGCACGCTCGATGAGGCGGGCGAGCCGCGTCCAGGAGACGGCCCGGTTGTGAGGTTTCGCACCGAGCACGAGGGACGCGGCCGGTTCGCGTTCACGCCCCGGGCCGGTATGCGGTATGCGCTGCAGATCACCGAACCCGCCGGCATTAGTAAGGTGTATCCGCTGCCCGCGGTCAAGGCCGACGGCGCCGTGCTCTCGGCTGTGGCAGATCGCACGGCCAGCGGAGATCCCGTCCAGCTGCGCGTGGGGGCTACTGCTGCCGGCGACTATCATCTCACGCTCTGCAAGCGCGAAAAAGAGGTCGCTTTCCAGCCCCTGCAGCTCGCAGCCGGCGCCGTGCAGACGGTCGGCCTCAAACCCCTGGACGGCGAGGGCGTGCTCATCGCCACGCTCTGGTCGGAAGACAAGGTCCCTCTGGCCGAGCGGCTTGTCTTTGTGGCGCCCGCCGGACAGGTTCGGGTGACGGTGGAGCCCGAGCGCCTCGGGTACGTGCCAGGCGACACGGTCTCGCTCACCGTCCGCACCAGCAACCGAGCGGGCGAGCCCGTGCCCGCGGTCGTGGGCCTGACCGTGACCGACGACAGCGTGCTCGAGATGATCGAGACCCGCGAGCAGGCCCCGCGCCTGCCCGCCATGGCGCTGTTGGAGAGCGAGGTCGAGGAGCTCGGCGATGCGCACGTCTACCTCGACCCGGAGATCGCGCAGGCGCGCCGCGCCCTGGATCTGCTGCTCGGCACCCAGGGCTGGCGGCGGTTCGCGTTCGTGCGCGTGAGCGAGTTCCTTGAACAGAACGGAGACGACGCTCGCCGCGTGCTCGCGCTCACCATGGAAACGAAACGCGAGGAAATGGACGCCGCGGAAGTGGGGGGATGGGGCGCCGCTGCCGAAGAAGCTAAGATGGTGCCCATGGCCGGCGTCGCGGATGCCCCTGACGACGAGGAGAACGAGGGCGCAGTGGGCCAGCCCGACGCGCCGCGTCCCGTTGGAGCGGCGCGCAAGAACATGGCCGAAGCGCTCGACCGGAAGGCGGTGGAAGAGGAGCGGGCGAGGCTCGCCCCGGCCGTTCAAGCAGCAATCCCGGCCCCGCCCGTGCGCTTTGCCGTGATCCGCGAGTACGCGCACAAGGCGCGGCCCGGCCGCAAGCCGGGGGATCGGCGCGACTTCACCGAGACGCTGTACTGGGCGGCCGGCGTCAAGACGGACGACAAGGGCGAGGCCACGGTCTCCTTCGACCTGAGCGACTCGGTCACGACCTTCCGCGTGCTGGCCGACGCCTTCACCCAGGGCGGCGCGCTCGGCGCGGGCACGCGCACCGTGGAGTCGGTGGAGCCGTTTCACATCCAGCCCAAGCTCCCCCTGGAAGTCACGGCCGGCGACATGATCCGCCTGCCCGTGGCGTTCGTCAATGCCGTAGGAAGCGACCTCGACGGCGCCGCGCTCGACGTCACCGCGCCCGAGGGCCTGACCGTGAGCGGCATCAAGCCCTTCGGCCTTGCGGGTGACGCGCGCGTGCGCCGGATCCTCGAGATCGAGGTGAGCGATGCGGCCAAGGTCGCGGACCTCGTGCTCGCCGCCAAGGCCGGGCCGTATGCGGACAAGGTGACCCGGTCGCTCGCAATCACGCCGCGCGGATTCCCGATCGAAGAGGGCTCCGGCGGCCTGCTCGGGCCCAATGCGCCGTTCGACAAGACCGTGGTGATCCCGGACAACGTCCGCCCGAACAGCCTCACGGCCAAGGCCGTGGTCTGTCCCACGCCGCTGGCGAACATGCAGGAGGCGCTCCAGCGGCTCCTGCGCGAGCCCCACGGATGCTTCGAGCAGACGAGCTCCACCAACTACCCCGTGGTCATGGCCCAGCAGTACTTCCAGTCCCACACGGGCGTGGAGCCCCAACTGGTCCGCCGCGGCCAGCAGCTTCTCGACAAGGGCTACAAGAAACTCGTCAGCTTCGAGTGCGACAAGAAGGGTTACGAGTGGTTCGGGTCCGACCCCGGGCATGAAGCGCTCACCGCCTACGGCCTGCTCGAGTTCCACGACATGGCCCAGGTCCACCAGGTCGACCCCAAGATGCTCACGCGAACGCGCGAGTGGCTGCTCGCCCGGCGCGACGGCAAAGGCGGGTTCGCGCGCAACAAGAAAGCACTGGACAGCTTCGGCCGCGCACCCGACGCCACCACCAATGCCTACATCACCTGGGCGCTGGTCGAGGCTGGTGAACAGGACGTGGACAAGGAGGTGGCTGCCGTACGCGAGAGCGCGCTCAAGAGCGAGGACAGCTACGTGCAGGCGCTGGCCGCCAACACTCTGCTCAAGCAGGACGAGGCCGCGCCCGCCAAGACGTTGCTCGGCCGGTTGGCCAAGAAGCAGGCCAAGGACGGGCACGTGCCTGGCGCGGAAACCAGCATCACGCGCTCCGGCGGGGACGCCCTCAAGGTGGAGACCACTGCCCTCTCGGTGCTGGCCTGGCTCCAGGACCCGGACAGGAAGCACGCGGGCGAGGTGGAGAAGGCGGTTCGTTTCCTGGCGGAAAGCTGCAAAGGCGGGCGGTACGGCTCCACCCAGTCGACCGTGCTGGCGCTCCGGGCGATCGTGGCCTACGACCGGTCCCGGGCGCGGCCCAAGGCCCCGGGAGCGCTGCAGGTGCTCGTGGACGGCAAGCCCGCGGGCGCGCCCGTGGCGTTCGACAAGGACACGCAGGGCGCGATCGAACTGCCGGATTTCAGCGACACGCTCACCCCGGGCACGCACAAGATCTCGGTGGAGATGGAGAACGGCTCGGAGATGCCCTTCAGCTTCTCCGTGGCGTACCACAGCGAGAAGCCGGCGACCCACCCCGACTGCAAGCTGGGTCTGACGGCCACGCTTCGGGACGAGACGCTCACCGAAGGCGCGGTGACCGAGCTCGCGGTCACGGTCAGCAACCGCGCCGACGAGGTTGTGACGACGCCGGTCGCCATCCTCGGCGTGCCGGGCGGGCTGGAGCCGCGCCACGATCAGCTCAAGGAACTCGTCAAAGCCGGCCGCATCGCCGCCTACGAGGTGCGGGGCCGGGACGTGGTGATCTACTGGCGCGCGCTCAAGGCCGGCGAGGAGGTCTCCTTCCCGATCAGCCTGGTCGCGGCCGTGCCGGGCGTGTACACCGGACCGGCCAGCCGGGTGTATCTGTACTACACCGACGAGCACAAGACCTGGGGCGACGGCCTGACCGTGGATATCCAGCCGCGCGGGGAGTAAGGCCGCGGGTCCGCGGTTGTGGGTGCTGTGGGTGTTGACCCACCGAGGCCTACAATCGCCGCGTCTTCATCGAAATCGGAGGCTGTTCACTCGTCCTTGCCGCAACGCGCAGGCAGAACCACG